>NZ_UCNZ01000019.1:0-219994 GCF_900474245.1 Synechococcus sp. UW179B | reverse complement strand
TCTCCTGCTGATGGCTCAACAACGGCACTCGGCCGATGTCTCGCAAATACGAACGGACTAAATCGACTTCAGCGCCAGAGGCGCGACCGGTGGAGGCAGATGCGGGGCGGGAAGCAACAGCAGCAGCAGGAGCCATGACGCTTCATTGAGTTCTGTAAAGAGTAACCCTAAGAAACGTAAACGAACTCTCAGAAAGCGAGCGAAGCGAGTAAATGAGTAGAAATACTCGTGGCCTCGAGCAACTGGGGTGCATGGAGCAGCAACCACTCCGCTGTTTTCAGATAAATGAACACGCCCGCTACGTCTGTGGCTGTGGTGATGAAGGGGGCTGACATCAGGGCGGGGTCGAGGCCCATGCGGTTGAACAGCAACGGCAAGGCAGCACCAGCCGTGGCGGCCAAGGTGGTAATCGCCAACAAACTGATGCCAACCGCCATCCCCACAAGCGGACCATCGCCACGCCACCAAGCGAATGGCACCACCACCAAAAGCATCAGAAGGCCCAGCAAGGCACCGGCGAGCGCCTCCCTCACAACCGCACGCCACGGGCCCAAGGGTTGAATCCGTTGGGTGCTCAGTCCACGAATGACCACCGTGGAGCTCTGGGCACCCACGTTTCCACCGGTCCCAATCAATAAAGGAATAAAGGCCGCAAGCATCACCACCTCACGCAGCACCGCATCGTTCATCGCGATCACCTGGGTTGTGAAGCCGTTCGCAATCACCAGAACCGCAAGCCACACCACGCGACGACGCGCCACGGTGAACAAATTGCTCTGAAAATAATCATCCTCATCACCGGCCTCCACCGCACCAGCGGCGTAGAGGTCACGGGTGGCTTCCTGCTCGATCACGTCGATGACGTCATCCACCGTGACGATCCCCACAAGACGACGTTCCCGGTCCACAACAGGCACGGCCAGGAAGTCGTAACGCTGAATCGCTCGGGCCACCTCCTCTTGATCGGTGTCGGTGCCAACGCTCACCACTTCCCGCGTCATCACATCACCAATGCAATCGCTGGGGTCAGCCGTCACCAAATCTCGCAACGACAAAATTCCGGTGAGGTGTCGCTGCCCATCCGTGACATAGAGGCTGTAAATCGTTTCGGTTTCTCGTGCACGGCGGCGAACGATGCTGAGAGCTTGCGAAGCGGTTTGAAATTCCTTGAGATCGATGTATTCCGTGGTCATCAAACGGCCAGCCGTTTCAGGGGCATAACCAAGCAACTGGGCGGTCACACGCCGCTCGGCAGGACTGAGCTCCACCAAAAGACGGCGAACCACCTTGGCCGGGAGCTCATCAAGCAGGCGCACCCGGTCATCGGGTGACATCTCTTCCACGAGCTCCAGCACTTCGTTGGAACGCAGCCGCTCCAACAAGCTCTGCTGAATGGCTGGCTCAAGGTATTCGTACACCTCAATCGCTTCGTCCTTGCCGAGCAGGCGAAAGGCCAGTGCCTGAAGCGTTCTTGGAAGGCAGCCAACAGCTTCTGCCACATCGACAGGCTGAACCGGTGCCAACAGCAACTTGACGCCGTCGTAATTGCCAACGGACAACATCGACTCCAGTTGCTGAGCGACAACCTCAGCCACCAAATCATTCGTGACGCTCACACCACTGCGGCCGTGGGCTTCTTCCATGCTTTCCGCCCAGCCCCTCCGATTCTAAGTGGGTCTGCAGCCGGTTATCGTCGGCGCCGATTGCACCCTCCATCGTTATGGCTCCCAACATCAGCAACGTGTCCGTCAACACCCCTGACGGCGCCAACAAATCACTCGGCTCCTATTCCGGCAAGGTGCTGTTAATTGTGAACGTGGCGAGCCGCTGCGGATTCACTCGCCAATACAGCGGCCTTCAAGCGTTGCAAGACAGCTATGGCGCTCAAGGGCTACAGGTTTTGGGCTTCCCCTGCAACGATTTTGGTGCACAAGAGCCCGGGTCCTTAGAGGAGATCAAAAGCTTTTGCTCCACCACTTACAACGCCAGCTTTGAGCTGTTCGACAAAGTGCATGCCACCGGTAGCACCACGGAGCCATACACCACCCTCAACAAAACAGAGCCAGCAGGCGATGTGGCTTGGAACTTTGAAAAGTTCCTCGTCGGCAAAGACGGCACGGTAATCGCGCGATTCAAGAGCGGCATTGAGCCCGATTCCGATGAACTAAAAACTGCTATCGAAGCCGCCCTTAACGCCTAACCAAGCTCCGGCCAGCGACGACACCCAGGGCTGCGGCACCTAGCCCCAGCCCCAGGGTCATTCCGATGAGTCCAAGAGCAGCCAACCAGTCGCCTTGAGCGATGAAGACCACGCAGTCCACCATCCAACTACTGAAGGTGGTGAGCGAACCGCAGAAACCAATACCGATCAACAGCTGACGTTTCGGACGGAGAGGAAGCCCCACCAGCCAACCCAAAATGAACGCACCGAGCACGTTCACAATCACGTTGTTGTCGTGCAGATGAGCCCCGACCTGCCAACGCATCACAGCGCCAGGAACGGCACCCAGAGCAACGAGCAGCAGTTCGCTCAGGTCTTTCCGCAAGCTGAGCTGATGCGTGGCGGCATCGGTGCTGGTGGGAATAGAAGAAGGCTGCGGCATCAGAGACCTCCTTCGGCCAAGCCAAGCCCATAGCCAAGGCCAGCCGCCACCAAGCCACCCAGGATCGAACCGACGCCGAGCAGCAGAGCTTCCAGCCAATGCCTCTGCTTAAGAGTGTTGAGCAACTCAACAGCAAAGGTGGAAAACGTGCTGAGGCTGCCGAAAAAACCCACTCCAACCAACAAGGTCAGCCCGGCAAGGCCTTTAGACGTTGCGCAGGGATCATTCACTTGCAGGCCAAGCACCAGACCGAGGGCAAAGGCGGCAACGAGATTCACGGCAAAGGTTCCCCAATGCTTGCGGGGAACCATCGGCTCAAAGTGATTGACAATCCGTAAACGAAGCCACGCACCAGGAATGGCGCCAATCCCCACCAGCACCACCTGACCTGCCGTGAAGGCTTCAGCCATGCACCCATCCGCGAATCGACTGAAAACCAGCTGGCAAACCCTGGCTTGAAGACACCTGAACTTGAATCCAATCGCGGCCATCGTCTCCTCGCCAGTGGCGCAACATCTGAAGAGGAGTGCCTAACTCCAAACGGCGCAGAGCGGGAGCTTCCACCAAAGGGCTGGAGCGCAACACACAGCTATCACCGCTGAGGAGGGGGCCTTTGCCCTCCTGCCGGCGCAAGGGGGGAAGCCGCCGCTGAGCACCACCAGCGGGCAAGGCCGCAGGTGCCATCAAGGCCACGCCAAGCAGCCAACTCCAACGCAACACAACCGCTGTCGACATGCGCATCAGATGTCGAGGGAGGCCATGTCCAAATCGGCGCTATGGGTTTCGATGAATTCACGACGAGGAGCCACTTTGTCGCCCATCAGGATCGTGAAGATGCGATCCGCCTCCAGCGCGTCTTGCACTTCCACCCGCTTCATCATGCGCGTGGAGGGATCCATCGTGGTTTCCCACAATTGCTTGGGCATCATTTCACCAAGACCCTTAAACCGCTGAATGTTGTAGTTGGCTTTCTCGCCAAATCCAGCCAACGTTGTTTGCAATTGCTGCTCGTTGTAGCAATAGGTGTGATTTTTGCCGCGTTCCACTTTGTACAACGGAGGGCAGGCGATATAGATATATCCACCTTCAACCAATTCCTTTTGATAGCGATAAAAGAAGGTAAGGATCAGAGTTCGAATGTGTGCCCCATCCACATCCGCATCGGTCATGATCACAACCCGGTGATAGCGAAGATTTTTAACATCAAAATCTTCACCCTTAATCCCCAAGCCAAGGGCCGTAATCAGAGCTTGAATCTCAGTATTTTTATAAATCTTGGCGTCGTCCGTTTTCTCGATATTGAGAATTTTTCCGCGCAAGGGAAGAATCGCCTGAAAACGGCGGTCGCGGCCTTGCTTGGCAGATCCTCCAGCAGAATCTCCCTCCACGATGTAGATCTCAGATTCAGAAGGGTCTCGCGTGCTGCAATCGGCCAACTTGCCAGGCAGCGTTGAACTCTCCAGCACGCTTTTGCGGCGCACCAGCTCACGGGCCCGGCGAGCTGCTTCCGCCGCATTAAAGGCCTGGATCGCTTTCTCCAGGATCATGTCGATCACGCCTGGATTGAATTCCAGGTACTGGCTCAACGACTCTCCAACCAAGCTGTCAACGATGCCGCGAACTTCGGTATTCCCCAGCTTCGTTTTTGTTTGACCTTCAAACTCGGGCTCGGGGACCTTCACCGAAAGAACAGCGGTAAGCCCTTCGCGAATGTTTTCGCCAGCCAAATTTGAGTCGGAGTCTTTGCGTTTACCCCGTTTCTTCGCAAACGTATTCAGGGTGCGTGTGAGAACGGTTTTTAAACCTTCGATGTGCGTGCCGCCATCCACCGTACGGATGTTGTTCGCGAAACCCAGAATGCTGTCGGAATAGGCATCAACGCACCACTGCAGTGCCGCTTCCACCGAGACACCATCTTTTTCCGAATTCACATAAATAATCTCTGGATGAAGAGGATCTTTCTCCGCATTCATATAGGCAACGTATTCCTTAATTCCACCTTCGTAGAAATACAGCTCTTCACGGGGCTGGCCCTCTGAATCCCGGGCAGCTTGTCGTTCATCGCGAAACACGATGCGCACACCACCATTCAAATAAGCCAGCTCGCGCAAACGGGCCGAGAGCGTGGAGTAATCAAACTCAATGCCGACCGTGAAAATCTCGTGGTCGGGCTTGAAGCAAACGCTGGTGCCCGTGACCCCCTTTTCCTCAGCAGGCTGGGGCTCTGAAACAAGGCTGCCGATGGCGGCACCACGCTCGAAGCGCTGGCGATGCACCTGGCCTTGACGGCGCACGGTGACTTCAACCCATTCGCTCAGCGCGTTAACGACGGAAACACCAACACCATGCAAACCACCCGAAACCTTGTAACCACCAGCCCCAAACTTGCCACCGGCGTGCAACACCGTGAGCACGGTTTCCAGGGCGCTTTTCCCTGTACGGGGATGAACATCCGTGGGGATTCCACGGCCGTTATCACTCACAAACGCTGAGCCGTCTTCTCCGAGAACAACCGTGATCTCGTTGCAATGCCCAGCCAGGGCTTCATCCACAGCATTGTCCACCACCTCGTACACCAGGTGATGCAGCCCTCGCGGACCGGTGGTACCGATGTACATTCCCGGGCGCTTACGCACCGGCTCCAGGCCTTCAAGAACCTGAATTTGTTCAGCGCCGTAGGCAGCTTGAACTTTTGCGGCTTCGCTCATGCGCTCGTCGTAGGCCCAGCCACCTTTTCATCCTCAACTTACCACCGGTATCCCAGAGGCGCTCGTAGAAGCCTCTGACGCGTCATTTTTAAAGGGGATGCACCCGTTGTTTCTGCGATGAATCAGATCAGCCCTGAAATAGGGACCCCATCCAAGCTTGCGACGACCGCAGAGGCTCCCCTTGTGGTGGCCCTGGTGGGCCCAACGGCGAGCGGCAAAACTGCGCTCGCGCTGGAGATTGCTGAGCACTTCCAGCTCGAGATCCTCAACATCGACTCTCGCCAGCTCTACCGAGAGATGGATATCGGCACGGCCAAACCCACGGCCGAGCAGCAACGGCGCGTGACCCATCACCTCCTGAACCTGCGTTCCCCGAATCAACCGATCACCCTTCAGGAGTTTCAGCAGGAGGCCGCTGCGGCCGTGAACCAAGTTCTCCAGGATCGAGGAGTGGCCTTTCTGGCCGGAGGCAGCGGGCTATATCTGAAGGCCCTCACCCAGGGATTGCAGCCTCCGGCGGTGCCTCCTCAAGCCGAGCTACGCCGCCAACTCCAGGCACTAGGGCAAACGCACTGCCATCAACTCCTCCAACAAGCTGATCCGCAAGCGGCCGCCAAGATCGCCCCCGCAGACGCGGTTCGCACCCAACGCGCTCTAGAGGTGCTGTACGCCAGCGGCAAACCGATGAGTGATCAACAGTCGAGCAATCCGCCGCCCTGGCGCGTGCTGGAGCTCGGACTCGACCCCGTGGAGCTGCGATCGCGCATCGCCCAACGAACCCAACAGATCTATCAGGAGGGCTTGATTGAAGAAACGAAGCAGCTGAGCCAGCGCTATGGGTCTGACCTTCCCATGCTGAAAACGATCGGCTATGGCGAAGCACTCGAGGTGCTGCAAGGAGGCCTGAGCAAAGCGCAAGCCATCGCCATCACCACCAAGCGCACCCAGCAATTCGCCAAGCGTCAACGCACCTGGTTCCGCCGCCAACACAGCCCCCACTGGCTCACAGGTCAGGATGCGCTCAGCGAAGCAATGAGCCTGATCGAAGCAGGTCTAGGCTGAAGAACAATCTCTGCTGAGCACCGCTTTCCATCAGCAGTCCTTCACAACACTGAATGCCTCCACGTCCTCGCTTTGACCGTCGCGCCCCCGTCCGGGAGCTCCCCAACATCAATGACCGCATCAATTACCCACAGCTAAGGGTTGTTGACGCAGACGGAGAGCAGCTTGGGGTGATCGACCGGGAAAAAGCATTAGAAGTTGCGCGTGAGCGCGAGCTTGATCTCGTTTTAGTGAGCGAGAAAGCCGATCCGCCGGTATGCCGGATCATGGACTACGGCAAATTCAAATTCGAGCAAGAAAAGAAAGCCAAAGAAGCGAAGAAAAAATCGCATCAGACCGAAGTTAAAGAGGTCAAGATGCGTTACAAGATCGACCAGCACGATTACGACGTTCGCATCGGCCAAGCGCAGCGCTTCCTGAAAGCGGGAGACAAGGTGAAATGCACGGTGATTTTCCGAGGTCGAGAAATTCAGCACACCGCGTTGGCCGAGGTCTTGCTGCGCCGCATGGCCAAAGACCTGGAAGAGCCCGCCGAGGTGCAACAGCCCCCGAAGCGCGAGGGCCGCAACATGATCATGTTCCTCACACCCCGCAAAGCGCCGCTCTTGAAGAAAGACAAGGAAGAAGGCGCGGGGAATAACGCGGTGCGAACGATTCCTTCACCAGCTCGTCGAATCAGCACTCAAGACTGAGCTACATCCGATAGCGCTGCATCCAACAACAATCGCCAGCCTTCCCTCGCTGAGGCCTGGTGATATTGATCACGGGCCTCACACATGAAGCCGTGATCAGCGCCTTCCAAAAGGCTGTAGCGCAAACGAAGCCCGGTGGGATCCTCCGCTCGTAACGCCGCTTGAATCGCCCGCTGATCTGAGCTTGGGATCAGGGCATCAATGCTGCCGCACAAACAATGCAGCTCTCCTTGAACGAATGGCAGCAGCTCCAAGCTGGGGGGCCCTCCACCGGGCCGCCCACGGCTCACTCCTGCCCCATAAAAATTCAAGCTGACTTGCACATCAGCGAGGGTGGCGGCCAGTAGAGCGGCATGTCCCCCAAAGCAGAAGCCCACCACCGTGATTCTCAGCGGTTGGCCACTGGCTGGAAGGGTCCGCCTTAACCAATGGATCGAGGCTTGGACATCCGCAAGGATCCCCTCGGTGCTCGTGGCGTCCTTATGGCGCCGACCTTCGCGGGTGGACTCGGAGTCATAGCCCAACTCAAGGTCTGGAGCCGTGCGCGCAAACAGCGGCATCGCTAGGGCAGGGACACCAGCCGCCGACAAGCGGTCGGCCACACCCCGCACCCAACGATTCAGGCCAAAGATCTCAGGCAGCACAATCACGGCACGGGTTGCTGGCTTCGCGCTGCTGGTGGGCGCCCACCAGCAGCGCAAGGGCACCGGACCGGTGTTCACCATCTGCCAGGAGCCTGGCGATGGCTCGGGCCACAAAGGAGGAAGAGAAGAAGACATAGACATCAGCGCATGAAGATAAGCCCCTAGATCGGGGCAAGAATCAGCTCAGCAATTGTCACCAAGCCGTCCAGTCCTTAAGGTGGCCACATCAATCCGGTCCACCGGCGTGCGATTCCACATCCAACAGGAAAGCGACATACCGGCATCGACCCAGCTCTACAACCAGATCTGTTTCGCGATCGCCGCCCGGCACTACCCGCCTGGGCACCGTCTTCCGAGTACGAGACAGCTGGCGATGCAGACAGGCTTGCATCGCAACACGATCAGCAAGGTGTACCGCCAGCTCGAAACCGATGGGGTGGTGGAAGCGATGGCAGGCTCTGGGATCTACGTGCGCGATCAACAGAAACCACGGGAGATCCGAACGCCGCCCCATATCCGCAATCGTGGCGTCACCGATCTCGATCGAGAGGTGCGCAAATGCGTGGATGGCCTGCTCAACGCGGGTTGCACCCTGCAGCAAACCAGAGAACTGCTCACCCGTGAAATCGATTGGCGCCTGCGCTGCGGCGCCCGGGTGCTCGTGAGCACTCCGCGAGAAGACATTGGCGCTTCGATGCTGATCGCAGAAGAACTCGAACCCAACATCAACGTGCCCGTGGAAGTGGTGCCGATGGAAGAGCTCGAAAGCGTGCTCGAAAACGCCAGCAATGGAACAGTGGTCACCAGCAGGTACTTCCTCCAACCGATCGAAGAACTAGCCAAGAAGCACGGCGTGCGCGCTGTGGCCGTGGATCTCAATGACTTCAAGGCGGAATTAGGAATGCTCAAGGAGCTCCGCCAAGGCAGCTGCGTGGGCCTGGTGAGCATCAGCCCCGGCATCCTGCGAGCCGCGGAGGTGATCCTGCACAGCATGCGCGGCAATGACCTGCTGCTGATGACGGCCACCCCAGATATCGGCAGCCGGCTGTTGGCCCTTCTACGCGCCTCCAGCCACGTGCTCTGTGATCGCCCCAGCATGCCGCTGGTGGAGCAAAGCCTGCGTCAAAACCGCTCCCAACTGATGCGCATGCCCCAAGTGCACTGCGCCGAGAGCTACCTCAGTGGTGACACGATCGAGCTACTGCGCAAAGAAATCGGCCTGGTCAGCCACTGATCGGGCACTCATCCGCCGCGATGAGGGTTGCCCGCACGAGATGATGAGCGCATTAGCCACAGGCTCAAAGCAGCAAGGCCATGCTTGATCAAATTCGGGCCGACTTTGCGATCATCCGCGAGCGGGATCCTGCAGCGCGTGGGCCCCTGGAGATCCTGCTCTGCTATCCAGGCTTTCAAGCAATCAGCTTGCACAGGCTGAGCCATCGGCTCTGGCGTTCCCGCCTGCCCCTGAAGTTGCCGGCACGGCTGCTGAGCCAGCTGGGGCGAGGAATGACCGGGGTAGAGATCCATCCAGGCGCCACAATCGGCCGTGGCGTGTTTATTGATCACGGCATGGGGGTCGTGATTGGGGAAACCAGCGAAATCGGCGATCGCTGCCTGCTTTATCAAGGCGTGACGCTTGGCGGGACGGGCAAGGACCACGGCAAGCGTCACCCCACCCTCGCCAACAACGTGGTGGTGGGAGCGGGCGCCAAGGTGCTGGGGGCCATTGAAGTGGGTGCTAACACCCGAATCGGCGCTGGATCCGTTGTGGTGCGCAACGTGGAGCAAAACTGCACGGTGGTGGGCATCCCTGGGCGGGTGATTCACCAGAGCGGGGTCCGCATCAACCCCTTGGCGCACTCGGCCTTGCCGGATGCGGAAGCCAATGTGATCCGCAACCTGATGGAGCGGATTGATCAATTGGAAAATCAGGTGGGCGAATTGCAGAGCTGCCTGAAAGCCGTGTCTGCTGGCCGCCCTATGGGCGAAATGAGTGCAGGCAAGTCCCAAAACCTCAAGGATCGGGAAATCCTTGAGTTTTTGGGGGACTGATCCTCAGCCCATCACGCCGTGGTGGTCTGAGCTGCTGCGGGTGGAGCGGGCTGAAACATGAACATCGAATAAATCACATTGCGGCGCATATTCGTCATCATTTCCAGGAACATATCGTAGCCCTCATTTTTATATTCAATTAGAGGATCTTTCTGTCCATATCCCCGCAATCCCACCGATTCACGCAGAGCATCCATGGCTTGTAGATGTTCACGCCAGAGCGTATCAATCTGCTGCAAGATGAAGAAACGCTCAGCCTCTCGCATAAGGCCTGGACGCAACTCCTCAATCTGGCCTTCTTTGAGGTCGTAGGCATTGCGAAGCTGTTCTTGCAAAAAGGCCTTGAGATCATCCATCGACAGACCCTGAAGTTGATCAGGCTGGAGATCTTCAAGCAGGTAAACAAACTCCTTCACCTTGCTCACGAGCTGCGAGACATCCCATTCCTCAGGGGGAAGGTCTGGATTCACATAGGCCTCAACAATCTCATTCATCGTGCGCTCGCCGTAACCAATCACCTGTTTTTTCAGTTCACGGCCATCAAGCACGCGGCGCCTCTCGGTGTACACCGCTTTGCGCTGATTGTTCATCACCTCGTCGTACTCAAACACCTGCTTACGGATGTCGTAGTAGTACGTCTCAACCTTCTTTTGTGCCCCCTCAAGCGAGCGCGTAAGCATGCCCGATTCAATCGGCATATCTTCTTCCACCCGGAAGGCATTCATCAACCCAGCTACACGCTCACCCCCAAAGATGCGCAGGAGGTTGTCACCCAACGACAGGAAAAATCGCGTGCTGCCAGGGTCACCCTGGCGGCCCGCACGGCCGCGAAGCTGGTTATCAACCCGGCGTGATTCGTGACGCTCCGTGCCAATCACATGCAGGCCTCCAGCCTCACGCACGCCCATCTCCTCCTGTTTCACCACGGCGTCGTATTCGCCTTTCACCTGGGCGATGGCGGCACGCAACTGGGCAATCTCAGGATCCTCTGTGGGCGCTTTCTCCGCTGCCGTGGCGATGCGATCTTCCAGTTCGATCACACTCAGCGCGCGATCACCCCAAGCCTTCACCAACTGCTTGGCTAGTTCCACCAACGCCTGATCCGTCTCTTCCGTGAGCTGACAGGGATAGAGGTTGCCAATCGCCTTAGCTTCACTCGGGGCATTGCCGTGGGGACCACTCGCTGGCGCCGATTCGGAGAAACCGCCACCACCCTCAGCACTGCGCTGCAGCGGTACCGGAGGCCGGTGGCCATCCTCCGGCCGCACCAGCCGGGGAAGCAACACTTCACGCAGCTTGAGGCGCGCCATGTAATCGCTGTTGCCCCCAAGAATGATGTCGGTGCCGCGGCCCGCCATGTTCGTGGCAATCGTCACAGAACCAGCCCGACCGGCCTGAGCCACGATTTCAGCCTCCCGCTCCACATTTTCCGGCTTGGCATTCAGCAGGTTGTGGGGGATGTTTTCCTCCGCAAGCAAGGCACTCAGCAGCTCACTTTTCTCAACACTGGTGGTGCCCACCAACACGGGGCGGCCTTGTTTATGCACCTCCGCGGTTTCTTTAGCGACGGCACGCCATTTCGCCGTTTCGGTTTTGTAGACCTGATCCACCCAATCCTGACGGGCGCGCACACGATTCGTCGGAACAATGGCAGTCTGCAAGGAATAGGTTTTTTCGAATTCCGTTTCCTCTGTTTTGGCGGTACCGGTCATCCCGGCCAAACGGGGATAGAGCAGAAAGAAATTCTGGTAAGTAATCGACGCCAACGTTTGCGTTTCTGGCTGAATCTCTAGGCCCTCCTTGGCCTCAATCGCCTGGTGCTGTCCATCACTCCAACGCCGGCCGGGCATCACCCGGCCGGTGAACTCATCCACGATCACCGCTTCACCATCGCGAACGATGTAATTCACATCACGAACAAACAGCTCCTTGGCCTTCAGGGCATTGGTGATGTAGTGAGCCCATGGATCCTGAGGGTTGTAGAGATCAGCCACCCCAATGAGGGCCTCAGCTTTGGCAAATCCCTCATCGGTGAGTGTGGAACTGCGCTGCTTTTCATCCACCTCGTAATCACCTTCGGGGTCGATGCCGTCTTTGCCCATTTCGGCGGCCCTTTCCAGGGCGTTCGCCACCTCTGCAGCTTTCTGGTATTTCTCTTGAGGCCGTTCCACTTGGCCCGAAATGATCAAAGGCGTACGGGCCTCATCAATGAGGATGGAGTCGACTTCGTCGATCACGCAATACTGAAACTCGCGCTGCACCACCTCATTGATGTCGGCAGCCATGTTGTCGCGCAAATAATCAAAGCCAAGCTCTGAATTAGTGGCATAGGTGATGTCACAGCCGTAATTAATCCGGCGTTCAGCCGGCGTCATATCTTGCTGGATCAAGCCCACCGAAAGGCCGAGGAATCGATGCACTTGCCCCATCCATTCCGCATCGCGGCGGGCCAAGTAGTCATTCACCGTGACCACATGCACACCACGGCCGGTGAGCGCATTGAGGTAGCTAGGGAGGGTGGCAACGAGCGTTTTGCCCTCACCGGTTTTCATCTCGGCAATCTGCCCCTCATGCAGCACCATGCCTCCGATCATTTGCACATCGAAGTGACGCATGCCCAGCACCCGCTTGCCCGCTTCCCGCACCACGGCGAACGCCTCGGGCAACAAGTCGTCCAATAGGGGCCTTTGTTTCTCCAGTGAGCCGGCCGCTTCTAATCGCTGCCGAAACTCAGACGTGCGGCGGCGTAGATCGTCGTCGCTCAGCGGCGCAATCTCCTCCTCGAGCAGATTGATGTCAGACACGATCGGCTGATAACGCTTCAGCTTGCGGGCGTTGGGGTCACCCAGCAGGAGCTTGAGCATGGAATCAGCCAAATCATCTGCAAAAGAGTTTACTAACGCTCTTCAAGAGAGATACTGCGGCGATCCGTACCGTCACGCGATGGCAGCTCTCGATCGGGCACTGCATCTGAGGCAACTCAGCCTTGCGCTGAGCTCCCAAGCCGTAGAACCAGGCGCATCGCGGGTGAGCTTTGCAGCCCTCAGGCGTCTTCAGAGCAGTCGCCCCTTACTCGCGAAAGGCCTGCGAATGGGGAAGCGCTTAGGCCTTGATCTATCAAGACTTCATCCGAAATTGAAGCTATGGGCAGCAGTGGCGGGCGATCAGACCACTTCAGATCCACAAGCGAACCAGCTGCTCACGGCTCTTCAAGCCACAGATGCTTGGCAGCAAGCTGCAAAGGCTTATGGGCAACAACAAGAGCAGCAAATTCAGGCTCTATGGAATCACCGCGGACGACTTGAAGCCCCAGACAGACTGATCCAGGAGCTGAGACTGCAGCCAAGCGCACCGTTGTTTTTTTGGCATCACTACGACAGCCGAGGACTCATTCCGCGTAGCTGGATGGCAGTTCTTCTTGAGGTCCAAGGCCAGGGTTGGCAGGTGGTGGTTTCCAGCTCAAGGCTGGCTCCATCCGTGCTGAAGCAACTAAGACGCCACAACATCGCGGTTCAATTGCGAACCAACATTGGGCTTTGCTTGGGGGCCTATCGCGATTTCTGCTGCTTGTTGTCGGAGGGCGAAGACGTCGTCGCAACACGTCCTCACCTCGCCCTCGCCAATGACAGCACGTTGCCAGTCGGAGGAGCTCAGCAATTCGTTGAAGTCCTTGCAGAGATGACCTCTCGCCAACGCAGCACTGTTCCTCAACTGAACGGGATCACCGATTCGATCGAACGCGACACATATCACTTGCAGTCATATCTACTTCTCGCCAATTCAGCCCTCACAAGACACACCTGTTGGCAGCAGTTTTGGCGCTTATTCGATCTCGCAGGCAGCAAGGACGATTTAATCAATACAGGGGAGCTCGGCCTGAGCCAAGCACTGTTAGGAGCTGGCGTTCGCCTTGAGGCGCAACATTCCGTTGTTGGGATGCTCTTGGAAGACAGCTCCACCAACAGCGAGCTCGCTCGCTTCGAGGTGCGCGAACCACGCGGAATCAATCTCAGCCTGTACGCATGGCAATCGCTGCTGAAAAGCGGCTGTCCTCTCATAAAAAAGCAGGTGCTGTTCAACTTGCGCCCCTATCCCAACGTCCCGATACCCCTATGCGAATTAAAAAAACACTTGAAGAAGGAAGACTGTGACATAAAACATGATCTGGAAGAACTGATCCGATCCCGCTACCTACGCCATTGATAAAGTCCTTGAAGCAAATGGACAGTGATGCGCCTATCGATCCTGGTGGTCTCAAGAACGGCAGCACTGCTCAACAGAATGCTGAGTAGTTTGGCCTCAGCCACAACTCTCAATGGCCTCGGCGTCGAAATTCTGTGTTCCTGGAATGGCAGCAAGGACGAAGAAGCGAAAATTAAAAATACGTCTGGATATGAATTACTGATTGCACAAAAAGATCCATATCACTTCGCTAGCAACATGAACGGGTTGGCGGGCAAGGCCAACGGGGACTTGTTATTACTGATCAATGACGATGTCATTTTGGATTCAGGAAGCATCGATGGGGCAATTCAATGCCTTGAATCAAGACCGGAGATCGGCCTTGTAGGAGCACGTTTGCGCGATGGGAAGGGATTGCTCACGCATGCAGGAATTCTGTTCGACAGCCGTCACTCTCCATACCATCAATTGGATCGACAAGTCCCTTCCGAACATCACCTCGTTTTAGGGGCCCCTCGACCGGTACCAGCCGTTACGGGGGCAATCATGCTGATCCGGCGCGAACACTTCAACGCTCTTCGCTTCGGAACTGATTATCGCGTCTGTGGGGAAGACGTGGGTCTTTGCCTTGACCTGCGCCTGAAACTTGGATTGGAGGTTTGGTACTGCCCCGACTTCAGCGGCCGTCATGACTCAGAAAGCACGCGCGCAACGATGCCTAATCAGCAGGGCAATGCCGAAGATATGAGCACCATGCGCCAGCTTCACCGTGAGTTTTTGGAATCTGCAAAAAAACCTCAACTTCGCCAGGAGCTCGCGGCAAGCATTGCTGAAGCCGAGGCCTTGCGGTCACTGGAAGCTCATCGCCAGCAAGAAGGCAAGCAGATCAGTTCCATACTCGGATATCTAAATGGGGAAAAGAACCAAGTTGATTCCTCTCCTGATGGAATTAAAGCTCTGAAACAGGAGTTGCGGCACTGGCGCGATAACAGTCACGCGCTGCAGCTCCAGCGGCTTCAACTGGAGCAACGCCTCCAAAGTGATCAACAGGTGGAAAGCTGATGGACCGTCAATCAGCAAAGCTTGCCGGCAAAAAGGTGCTGGTCACGGCCTACGACCTTGAACAAAGCGAGCATCGTGGAATTGCGGTTTATACCAAAGCTCTGATCCACTGCCTCAGACGCGCCGGCGCACATGTGTGGTTGCTTACGGAGTTTCATGAGCCTCTCAATCGCTCGGGGTTGAAAACCCTTGCGACCACAAATCGCGAGATCATCCGAAACGCAAAGGTGCTGAATGCCCTTGCCCACGGACTCAATCAACAGCCAGCCACCCTTCTCCAGCGCAAATTTGCATTCGCCAGACTTGCCAAACGATTGGGCAAGGGCCTCAGCCTGATCATTGAATTGCTGAGACGACCAAGACGTTATCGCCAGCACAATCTCCGCAAATTTCGGCTTGATGAGCTGTTTGACAGCCCGTACCCGCGCATGGAGCGCCTGAGTTACCTGAAAGATCTAGAGGGCATCGTCTGTGCACCAAACATTTTTTTAGCGACACAACTTGCAGCTAATCTGCGCCGGCAACACCCCGTCCGCATCGATCTCCGTGACTTTGATGTTTTGCTCACGAGTTGCCCTCTCAACATCACACCTGATCGAGTGCCGTCATTTGTGCAAACCGTGCATGACCTCATTCCCCTGGAATTCGTCGCCCATAACGAAGATCCCTTGATGTTTAGTCATCGGCTGCAAGCTTGCTTACCCGCAAGAAGGCTGTTTGTGTCTCAATCCACGGCGACCAAATTTGATCGTCATATCAAGCAAGCAAAACAAGAAAGCACGAGCGAACTCAGGCAAGCCGTCATAGTTCAACCACCCTCGCTGCGCTTTCCAACCTGGCTTACTGCAGACCCAGAGCGCGTCAGCGACATGAAGCCAGTGAGCTATCTGCTGCGCAATGATGGCCCAAGCAACAGCATGTTTGACGAACATCCACCCATGGATGAACCGATTCGAAAACGCAGCAAAGGGCTGCGTCCATTTCGCTACTTTCTGTTTAACTCTTCAGTGGAAGCCAGAAAAAACCTGCTGTTCTTGGCTCAGGCTTATGCCGAATCCGATCTCAGCAGTTTGGGCATTCAGCTTTGTGTAACAGGAAAACTCAAAGGTGATGACTACAGCAAAGCAGTTAAAAATATCGTCAAAAACGAACCAGGAATTTTACTGACGGGCTATGTGGACGAGAGCACAAAGCTCGATCTTTATCTCAATGCACTCTGCTTGGTGAGTCCATCCCTCGTCGAAGGCTTTGGAATCCCCGTGCTCGATGGCGCATGCCTAGGCATGCCCACCATTGCCAGCGATTGTGAATCACACCTTGAAATTCAGGCCATTCAAGATTTCAAAGACTCAGTGATTACGCTCGACACTCTGAAAAGCAGGAGCTGGGCAGCAGCCATGCAAGCGCTAGCTGGATTAAACAGCGATCTCTGGAAAACACCTGCGGAAGAACGAAAACGAAGGATCGGTCGCTATGAGAGGCTGCGTAATGAATTCTACAATCAATTACAAGCTGACTTAGAAGCGATCTTAGATTAAATAAGGAATGGCAAGTTAGGCCTTTCTTTATTCAAGAGCTTCACGGAAAGCCAGATCCCAACCAAATTAATTGCTACCAACCCGAAGCAAACGAGCCATTGCACATCCCCGGCCATCAAAGTGTGTCGAACAGGACTCAAAATGCGGTAAAGGGGATTGATATTGGCGGTCCAACCCATCGCCCCAAGATTTTTCTTTTGATAAAGAATAGGCGACAACAAAAATACAAGTTGGAGAATAATTGGAACTAGTTGATAGAGATCTCGATATCGCGCCCCAAACAAGCAAAGCATCATCGGAAACCAGTAAATAAATAGAAACAGATTCAGCAGCGGAAACCAGCCAAACAGAATCAGGTTAAGAAAAAGATCATGCTGAAAATAGCTTAATGCCAACAACACCATCAAAAAAGATTGCACAAAAGTTTGGACCTGGAATGCCCATTCTTCAAGCGTATAAAAAATAGGATTGAGACTAGTGTTATGCACATGTGCATGGTTGTGCTCAAACAGCGAAGGGGCCGATCCCACCGCAGCAGCAATACTGTTCCAAGCAACCAAACCGATCCCCAGATACACCACATAGGTATTGAAATCTTGAACTTTAAAAACCGTTCCGTAGACCAGAGCCAAGACCGCGATCGAAAACAAGTTTGAGAGTCCCAACCAAAAACTGCCTAGGAATGTGCGAGCAAATCTGGCTTTGGTTCGTGCTGTAGCGGTAAACCACCACACCCGTCGCAAGCGCCAAGCCTCACGCAAGGTGGAGCGAACTGATCGACGGCGCATCAGAGCAGAAACAGTCATCAATCAGAGGTGCGGTGGTAATACGACAGGGCATCTTCAAGCGGGCCATCAAAAACGATGCTGCCTTCCGAAAAAACCAACCCTCGATGACAAAACTGGCGCAACAAGGGATCGGAATGGGACGCAAGCAACAAGGTGCCTGCGGTCGCTAAAAATTCATGCATGCGTTCCTGGGCTTTCTGAAAAAAGCTGCTGTCGCCTGCACCGAACCCCTCATCCATGGCCAAGCAGTCATGGGTTCCTGCGGTTAGTACCGCAAAGAGAAGCCGCGCCGCCATTCCTTGGCTGTATGTCTTTACAGGCAACTGCACGAAGTCCCCAAGCCCAGAAAACGTGACAACGTCATCACAGAAAGCATCAAAGCCACGCAACTTGCCATGCACAAGCAGGTAGTGCGCCTTAATCGCCTGCATTCCACTGAGCTCAGAGCTGGTAATAAAACTCTTGTGAATCATCGGAAACACGGGCACATGGGCTTCAAAACGCCCACCGGTGTGCTGATAGATCCCTGACACCAAGCGGAGGAATGAGGACTTCCCTGCCCCGTTGTGGCCGATCAGCGCCACCCGTTCTCCCTCACGGATCGTGCAACTGACATTTTGCAAAGCCGTTACGACTGCGCCACCCCCGCGACGACTGAGCTTGCCGCCAGTGACAGAGCGAATTAAGGACGCCTTGAGGCTGCGCGTTTCTGTAGTGAAGACTGGGATGTCGAGACGCACATCCTCAAGTTCCAACGCAGGTGGACGATGCGGTTCTGGCTTCCCAGACTGCTGGATTGAGTGATGCGGCGTCGCACCTGGGAGAGCGGATGCCAAAGCCGAGATGATTGCGTATGAAGTGGGAGGTGCCGGGAGGACATTACAGCCTTTGCGCACTCAAAACACCTGCACCTCAGAGTTCAGTACTGGATCAGCAGGTAGAGATCGATCACATTGGATTCAACAGGAAGCCTGACGTGCCTGAGCCAGAAGAGCAAGACCGAACAGATCGGGATTCAGGCGGTTCAGTCGTTGTTCAATACGAGGCTCTAGGCGACGCTTGAGCCAATCACTGCTCGACGGATCAAGCAACATCTGAAGCATTGCAACAAGTTCACGGGAATCCCTCAAGGAAAAGCGCAAAGCCGCCTCACCTCCGGCCTCACGAAGACCACGAGAATCTGCCAAAAGTGCTGAGCCACCAGCAGCCATGGCTTCAATTGCTGGCAATCCAAAACCCTCTATGCGACTCGGAATCACCACGGCTAAAGCCCGCGCGTAAACCACAGCCAACTCAGGATCAGAGAGTCCAGACGAAAAGACACGGCCGCGCAATGAGGGGAAGAGAGACTCCAATTCACGACAGCGCTGATCAGCAGCAATGCCGCAAAGCAACAAAACAACTGAAGTCAAACCGGGGTGAGAGAGAGCATCCGCGACAAATTCGGGATTTTTATAACTGCCAACTGCGCTGGTTGCAGGCAACAACACAAATGGTCCACGAAGACCAATGCGCTTCTGAAGACGCAACCAAAGAGTTTCAGTCCCCTCAGCTGAAAACGTTTCAGCGAACACAGAAGCAGGAGCCAAATGGCACCACTCCGTGGTGCCGATAGAGGAACGCAGCAATTGATTCAAATCATTGGCAGTGTCAGATGAGACGGTCAAAAACCGACTGGCACCCTTCAACCAACAACGACGTTGGTCCCGAAGACCCGCTGGCAAGGCAGAAGAACGCTCAGGCATGCAATCGTGAACTAGTGCCAGCTCAGAACATGCTGGTGAAATAGAGCCGGTGCTGCTAATCCAACTTGAACAGAAAACATCTGCCCTCCAATCGTGGGCGATACAAGCATTCTCTGAAAAAAGTTCAGACACCGCCTGCGGGTCCAAAGGATCCACTAGGGATCCTTCTAAACCTGGGAAAGCAGTGGTCAAAGAAAGATGACTATCGCGATCAATTAATGCCACAGGGGCTTCAGGCGAAATCAGACCAGAAAGCTGCCAAGTTGACAAGATTTGCTGCCATACACGAGAAATCCCTCCATGAGCACGAGTAAACCAAAGACCATCGATCAACAACCTCGGACCAGGCTCATTGCCCAATCGAGATCGCAATTCACCTAGCAATACACCTATCTCAGGGGAATCAACAAGCACGTTCGCAAGAACCGCTTCAGCAGAATCCCTGCCGCTTAATCGCCATGCTTGTAAAACCAATGATGCAGCTTGATCATCAACAAAGGAAGAAGATACAAAATTAGTAGAAGCCTTAGTCATGAACTGACTGAAGAGCAACTGACAACTGACGATGCCAAACAACCTGAGAGAACATCTCATCAAACCGCTCAGAGGCTTGACGACACAACAAGGAAAAAAGCAAGTCGTTAGACAATATTTTCTCCATCACGAAAGACAAATCGTCTGGAAGTCCTGTCCAATCAAGATCTGGCAAGGCGCTAACCCAATGCATACCAGATCGAGGCAAATCAAAAGCCAAAGAAGGAATGCCACTCGCCATCGCCTCAAGCTGAACAATCCCAAAGGCCTCATTACATCGATTCGAAGGCAACACCATAAGGTCTGAGTTAGACAAAAGAATTCGCTTCTGATCTTCACTAACACGTCCATGAAAACGAATGGATTGATCAAAACGCGGATGAAGTAAAGCTTGTTTCTCGAGACGAGAACGGTCCGGTCCATCACCAAGAATCTCAAGAACCCTGGCAGATGAAGTTTTCAGAAAAGCATCTAGCAACCAGTCAACACGCTTATAACTATCGAGCCTACCAATAAAGATTACACGTCCTTGTGAAGTCAATCTTCTCTTCGAACGATCGGAAACCAAAAGGCTTTCAATTTGTGCTGGCAAAGAACATGGCAAAACAGAAACAGAAGATCTAGGCAAGCCAGCCCGAATCAAGGAATCACGAAGGACTGGGGAAGTGGTGATCACAGAAAATCTCGCTAACCAACGAAAGGCAAGTTGCTGGTAAATCTGCTCTAAGAAGCCACTCACACCAGAGCGTCGCTGAACAAATGCATGCCAATAAAAAGATATTGAGCGACGAGGAGATACTACTCTTGCAAGAATAGATAAGGCTAAAACCGTAGGACAGGGTTGATGGGCAAGGAGCGGCTCTCGACTAGCAAGCAATTGCCAAAGAGTGCGACTTGGCAACACCAATAAAAACTTCCCCAAGGGCAGACTGCGCAACTGGCAACGTTGATAGGACACTGGCAAAGGGTCTCTACCAAGCGAATGGTTACGACAAAGGCTAAAAACAATGCCACCAGTGGCCACAGCAAGATTATGGGCAATTCGCTCAACTCCACCATGGCCAGGCGGATACTCGCGCAGAAGCTGAATCATCGCAAGAACCTAAAGCGATCCATCAAGGAGCGAACAGGAGCCATCATCCTCCAGCTTGTTGAAGCTTGAATACCAAGATACTTATGCTTAAGCAGGGAGTAATCCTCTTGCAAAGATTGAAGTTGATCAGAGCGCGCAACGAGCAACTCATCTGCCGCCAGCAAATCACTCTCTAGCTGATCGCACACAGACTTAAATTCAACTGACTTTGTTTCCAAAACAATCTGTTCGTAAACAACCTCATCCAACACAGGACGAGGGAGATTAGAGAATTGATTGACAAATTCGTTCAACCAATCAGTTGCTGCCAAGGTACGGTCATAGCGCTGTTGGCAGCAATTAAGCAACGATGTATTTACGCGAAGCCGAGACTCAGACATCAAGACAGCGTTCGATCGATTCAACTCAGGCTTTATAGAGGAATCAATCAGCCGTTGCCAGTCTTGATCAGCAGGCCTTGGATGATAGCAACGCTCAAGAAATTGATAGACATTCTTTTGGATTAAGCTGCCGGAACAAACTTCAGGAGCTTGCAGCAAAATATCATAAGGCAGAAAAAGATCATCGCTAGAAAGCTCAGCTGCCAAATGAAAATTATAAATCATCCAAAGAGCCAAACCCTGATTAATACTTAATCCATCGCGAGTGTACAAAGACATCGCAACCTGCAGTGGCTCCCTGAAAGCAGCCACAAGAGGGATTCTCTTGAGAAGAATATGAAGATAGGCGGGATAGGTCAAACACAAACGTGGATCCTTATCGACCCAAGCAGTGGAGAGGGCATAAGAAGAAAATCGGCTTCTAAATTGATGCAGCCAATGAAGCAACGGTTTTTGCTCCCATCGCGTAGGGAGTAAGGGAGGCAACTCCCAACTACCACCAAGCCGCTCAAGAATTTCTTTGTTCGTGTCTACGAGCCTCTCAGACTCAAAAAAACCCATAGGGTTATCAAGTTGTATGTCAATATCACCGGAACGTGCCATGGATGACTCGTCAACGACAAGATCATGCATCAGCGAAGCCACTAAGGAAGTTCCTGAGCGGTGGCAACCAGTGACAAACACCAAACAAACAGCCGAGACAAGAGGAGCATAAATCAACTAGAGCTGTATGCCGGGAATGCAGTTAAGGTGGTTTGGCTTTGACTCACGTCGTGGACAAAAAGCTAGCTTTTCTGGTGTGCGGTGCTCAAAAAAGTGGCACTACGGCACTAGCAGCCTATCTGCGCCAACACCCAGAAATATTCCTGCCAGAAGAAAAAGAGCTTCATTTCTTTGATGATGAGACGCAATCGTGGCCAAACGCTAATTGGAATGAACTTCACTCAAAGTTCGCGAATGCGCTACCAAACCAACAATGGGGTGAGGCAACCCCAATCAGCATGTATTGGGACGCTGCACCAGAACGTATTTGGTCGTACAACCCAAAAATGCGACTGATTGTGGTATTACGGAATCCAATAGAACGCGCATATTCACACTGGACAATGGAGAAAAGCCGAAATGCTGAACCCTTGAGCTTTGAAGAAGCGCTACAGCGCGAAGAGGAACGCAGCCGTGAAGCGCTTCCAAAACAACACCGTGTGTTCTCATACACAGACCGAGGCTTTTACAGCTCACAAATAAAGCGCTTGTGGCGCTTTTTTGGCAAAGATCAAGTTCTTGTGTTGAGGCATGAAAATCTAAGATTAACGCCAGACATATGCCTGAAGCGAATATGGGATCACCTTGGATTAAATCCTGAACAAAATATCAAGCCTCTGGAGAGACACACAGGCAATTACGAGGAACCGATGAGCACAAAAGCGCACCAAAGGCTGCGCAAAACCTATTGGCATGAAATCAGCCAATTAGAAGCTTTACTAAATTGGGACTGCAGCAACTGGCTGAAAAAGAACTCATGAAAATATTAATCTCCATACCACAAGTATTTGCGCCAAGGGAAGGATCTCCGTATTCATCAGAGAATGAAGGGAAGCGCTCATTAAAACTTCTCGCACTGAAAGAAACAACCATAGAAAATCCAGAAAGACACAACAGCACGCAATAGATGGATATACGCATCACTAGTGAAGGCAAAACCTGTTGCGACACGAGAAATAACGACAGAGCGCCAGACAGTTTCAATCATAAAATCTATACTCATCCAGAATCAAATCAGGTAAAAATACTGCCAATCTGCAAGAAGTAAGGATCACAATACAAGACAAATCAATTCATATTTTAAATCATGGAAGCAAGAGATCATTGCAGCAGGTAGATGATTGTGATATGGCTGACTAAACGGAAGACAGCATTGGGATATTAGAGCAATACTTCTCATAACAGATAGAATAGATGATGAGACTAAGTGATGAGTATTACGCTTTCATCCCCCCTCGCCGCGAAACAATCCCCGAGGAGGGGGATGTGATTTTGTCTGGAGATCCCGACGGCGGGCGACCAGATCTATCAGATACTGGCGAACAAATTATTTTTTCATGGCCCACAAGAGATAAAAAATTTTATAGAGCGACAAATCCACATTCAGGATGCTGGTTTCTAAGCAAGAATCCAGCGCAATCATTTCGCAGTTACTGGGAAATGAAAAATTAGATTGCCAGCTTCAAAGTCGCAGACCCAATCAAACAAGAGGGAAGCTAATTGCTATCATAGTTATAGATCATGAAGCCCAATCCTTCAAATTGCTAGATTTTAACGATCCAGTACTATGATTTGCATGTGGCAACCCCATCCCTTCCAAAGAGAATACACCAGACATGATTAAGATGCATTTTGTGTCTGCCCATTTTGGCGGAAAGCCGCCATGGACTCTTCGCATCCAATCTAAATCAAAGAGCGTTGAGGTATCAACGGCCTACTACACCGACGCAAACACTGCATCACGGCATTTAGCCATGCATCCCAGATTGAAAGCGAAAGTTCCCAAAATGCTGGAATGGCAATCTGTCGATGCAGACTGGTACATATGGATGGATTCTTCCATTCGAATCACAGCGAATGATCCCACTTCAATCATCCTCGATACAGCTGGAAACAAAAAACTGTGCTTATTCAATGCCTTTCCAAGGCAATCCATTCTTGAAGAGTGCAATGCCGTTCGCCAAGCCTTAAAAACCAATCACGAATATCAGTCCAACCGCTACAAAGGGGAGCCTATACTAGACCAACTAATCCATTACTATGGAGACAAAAAATTTACTGATAACAAATTATTTGGGATGACATTCTTTGCTTATCATCGCTCCATCTCGCATTTAATGCAAGCTTGGTTTATCGAAAACGTTAGATGGTCAATCCAAGATCAAATCTCTTTCCCATATGTGTTAAATTCCTCTGGAATCGACTACTCTCTGTTCGAGGGGAAAATTAATGGTAGCAATAGCTTATTTGAATGGGATTGGCGACAGAGAGAGAAGAGATTAGACTCCACTTCTTCCTTTAATTAAAGGACGCAGCCAATTGAGCACTTGCTGAGCTAAAATTCCCGCCATACAGGGATGTCCCTCTAACAAACAATCATCATTCTTAAAGCTTTCTTGATCGCAGCGATCACATTGATACTCACTGATCGTGCGCGACACATGATCACCTCGCGGTAACCACAACCGAATCGGACTCGCCCCTATTCCATCCTTATCATTGCCAACCACTGCCAACGTTGGAGTTCCCACAGCAGCAGCAATATGTAATGGCCCCGCATCAACGCTCACCACAGCCTGAGCCATGCGACAAGCACCTGCTAGTTGAATCAAGCTCGTCTTCCCACGTAGATCAACCAGGTTGGTCGTACGGAGCAGCCACTCTTCACCATCACCAGAGTTATAAGAATCGCGCTGGGCCTTAGCAGTACTACCAACGAGGCCCACTCGCCAACCGCTAGCCGTGACGGCTTTTATTACCTCTGCCCAGGCGTGAAACGACCAAATCTTGGCGCTTCGCGCGGTTGTGCAATGAATTAAAAGTTCGGGCACATCAAAGCCAGGCTCTTGCCAAGGCAAATCAATCTGGCTGGAATCAACATGCTGATGCACATAAGCCAAATGGCAAAACAATTCCGCGATGTAATTGCTATCCAACACCCCCTGATAACGCTCAAGAAAAGCGGGGCTGTTCCAATCAGGATCGGCTAAAAAACGCTGCTGCGGAGCCATGCCCCATGGCAATTTGGCGCGTCTATTGGCGGTCAGGCTGCCACCAGCGACAAAGCGAGGCTCCAGCCAGGGGACCAGGGTGCAGGTGACAGGGTTAAAGCCATCCAGATTCACCGCGAGCTCCACCTCACCATGAAGAGCTCTCTTTGACGCCAGAGTTTGCTGTAGTAGCAATCCAGCGTTAGCCAACGAGGAATCCCAAGACACGCGCCAGCTGATCTCAGGCATTGCCTTCTCAAAATCAGCCGTAACTTCACTTCCGATAAAGCCGATCACCGCATCGGGAAAACGTTGACGCAAGCCGCGTAGAGCAGGCGTGCTCACAACAAAATTCCCTACTTTGCAAGAGCCCAGCACAATGATGTGAGGAGAAGGGCTCAGCTCTTCTCCGGCATAACGCTGCAAAGGCGTCATAAGCGATGGTCGCAGCAGCGAAACTGTTCTCATGTTGAATGATCGCCCCCTGCAGATCGAGGTGCTGATTAACAGCCCAGGCCCTCACGACGAGGTCCGAATCCGACAACCTTTTGCCGCACTCCACTCATGGGGGGTGAACTGCAGGATTCACGAACGTCCATTTCTATTTAATCGTTGCATTCGACCCCACAGCTTGGTGATCTGGCAAAGACCATTGCCAGATCGTTGGGAGCGGCAGATGGAGCATCTGCAATGGCTGCGCGAACGCGGTTGCTTGCTCCTCACAGAATGGGATGACCACCCCGACCTCTTCACCGCAGCCATTCAGCATCAGCTGCAAAGAACCCAGATGGCCCCTTTGGTGGGATGCCATGCCATCCATAGCTCTAGCCCCGCACTAGCGCATGCCTTGGCTCCTCTCAACCCGATCACATTGGTGGTTGAAAATGGCGTCAACTCAATTCCTGCCCTCCGGCTTGAGAAACACCACAGCTCAGAACTTCGCTTGTTTATAGGCAACATCAACAGAGCAGAGGAGCATCAAGATTTAGTTTCCGAACTCAAATCCTGGGCAACAAAAACCACTCAACTCACCGTTGTGATTGTGGGTGACACCCAACTCGCCAACCAGCTAACGCCCCACATGAAGGTGGAGCAACATCCGCTTCTTGAGTACGCGCGTTATCGCCAAGTACTAGCAAGCTGTCACATCGCCTTGCTGCCTTTAAAAAAAGGCAGGGCACAGCATTGCAAAACAGTGATCAAATGGGCTGAAGCTGCTGCTGAATCCGTGGCCGTTGTGGCTGGACCCGAGCTCTACAGCAGCGTTGGTCATGACGCTAGCGATGACAGAACCTGCGCGATCGGCACCAACGCGATCACCACAATGGCACTCACGCGCCAACTGGCTAGAGATCGCGACGCCAGGAAAAAACAGGTGATGGCGGCACATCAATGGGTCGGCCAGGAGTGGTCGCTGGATCGGCTGCTCGGTCAGCGCCTGGGGGCCTATCGCAATCTCTGGGTCCGCCGCCAACAACTTGATCAACGCCTCCTCGAGCGCCTCGGCGATCGGGTGCCGTTATTACAACAACGCTCCTTCGCGCAATGACGACTGCCGCTAATTGGCACCAACAAGGACGCTTGCTGCAACAACAGCGACGCCTACAAGAAGCGGAACTGGCTTACAACGAAGCGCTACGCCTAGCTCCAGATAGACTCGTCACGCTGAACAATCTTGCAATTTTGAAGCGTGATCAGAAGAACTTTCACCAATCACAAGTGTTGTTGTGGCGAGGTTTAAGGCGCGCCCAACAACAATGGCAGACAGGCCAAGATCAACAACAACTTTGTATCAACTGGGCTCGTCTCCTCCATAGCAGTGCTCAGCTCGCCCTCGAACAAGGCGACATCGCCTTAGCCCTAAAGCTCAATCAACACGTGCTGCAACTCGCTCCAGAAGGATCGGGATATGTGAACTATGGCGTTAGCTTGGATGCCGTAGGCCGAAACGCTGAAGCAGAACGAAGCCACCTTCTTGGGCTGCAGCGCCACAAACTGACCGGCAAACCAGAAGATTGGATCGGCCGAGATTTAGGCGAGCCCCAACACAGTTCTCAAGTTCAAACAGAACTCAGCAATCTGGCCACCTCCAGGCTGCGTCAACAACCCTTGCTTTGGAAACACTGGGAACTGCTCTTGAGCCGACTCGGCAAAGATCCGGGCATCTGGCTGCAATCACCTCTGCCCTGGAGCCAACTGTGGCGCGGAGAGTGGGTCGCAGAACTCGTGGTCTGGGACGAACAGGGATTTGGAGATGCCTTGCAATGCTTGCGCTGGATTGGAATGGCCTGCGAAAAAGCTGATCAGGTCACATTGATGCTGCGTGCGTCCCTTCTTCGGCTAGTGCATCAAAGGCTCAAACTCCCCGCTAACTGCCGCCTGGAGATCCTCAATGATCATCAAGCGCCTTTGCAAACAGAACACCGGCACTGCCCGCTGATGGGATTGCCTGTGGCCTTGTATCAAAGGCACGCCGCGATCAACCCATGGCCCGAACCTAGCCAAGTGCGGCCGATGCTCACAAGCACCACCAAGGCAAATCTGGGGGCAGCAAAGCGGATTGGCTTGGTGTGGCAAGCGGGCAGCAAAGCAGAAGCCGATGCACAACGCTCCTCTGAGATGCGGTCTCTTCCTTGTGCATTGCTGATCAGCCATGCATTGGCATGGTGCAAAGGAGGCCAAGCGGAACTGATCTCACTACAACTCGGAGAACCCCAACAAGAGATCCAACCTTGGATTCAACAGGGACTCGTATCGCAACTCTCCGATTGCCAAGACTGGGAAGACACAGCCTCGATCGTTGAACAACTCGATCTGGTGGTGAGCGTGGATACCGCGATGGTGCACCTAGCCGGAAACCTAGGAGTGCCTTGTGTTGTTTTGCTGAATGCCGTTCATGACTGGCGATGGGGCTTAGCCACTGAACCAATGCACTGGTATCACAAGCAAACGCTGCTGCGTTGTTCCAAGCTGAATGCTTGGGATGAGCTTCTCTACAAGGCAGACTTGGTTGTGAACGGGTTACTAAGAGCATGAAGGTTCTCCTGGTGAACCACGGCAGGGCTGGGGAATGGGGTGGTGGAGATGGGGTTCAAATGCGCGAAACAGCAAAACGGCTGAACCAACGGGGACATGAGGTAACTCTCGTGAATAGCGATCTCCCTGACGCACGGGGATACGACATCGTGCATCTGTTCAACTGCAGGGTTCAAGACTCATTCGAACAACAAATGGCCAGCTGCCAAGCCGCGCAAGTACCAGTGGTGGTATCACCCATCTGGGTCTCGATCGGGCGCGCACTCTGGGGCAGTCGCGCCAGCGTTGGCATCTTGCAACAAGCGCTGGAATCAGGAGAGGACACGATCCAGCCACTCCTAAAACAACTGAAGCAGCGGACTTTAGCGGTACAACTAGCCGATGGAAGCATTGTGCAATCCCATGGCGGCTGCGATAACGGTCAAACCGCCATGCCGCGCGTGGGCGAGCTTCTGAATCACAGCCAAGCCCTACTACCCAACAGTTGGCTGGAACTTCAGGCCGTGCGCACGGACCATCACTGGACTGGGAGCTGCTTTGACATTGCCCATTACGGCGTGGACCCACAACTGTTTCTCGATGCTGATCCAAAACCATTCCAAAACCAAACCGGAATCCAACAACCCTTTGTTTTACAAGCAGGAAGAATCGAACCGGCTAAAAACCAAGCCATGTTGTGCTGGGCGCTAAAAAATACCAACCTACCGGTGGTTCTTATTGGCGGGAAACAACATTGGCCAAGCTACGCAGATTTATGCAAGAGTATTTTGGGTGATCGACTCACGATTATTGAGCATCTACCTCAAGACCTGTTGGCATCGGCTTATGCGGCAGCAGGAGTACATGTGTTGCCCAGCTGGATGGAAACCTGCGGGTTGGTGACCTTAGAGGCCGCCTTATCAGGTACTCCTGTGGTGGGAAGCACCTTCGGGCATGAATTGGAGTATCTCCAACAAGATGCCTGGCATGCAGACCCCGCTGATCCATCAACAATCCGAGATGCCGTCACTCAAGCCTGGCAGGCTGGGCGCCACAATCAGAGGAGTTGCAGATTAAAGCGACGGATTTTAGAGCAATTTAATTGGGAACAAACCACAGACGCAACTGAATCAATCTACAAAAAAGTACTTAACGGAACCGCTTAAGGCCATCAAGCTGCTTCACAAATAAATCACTTAAAATACTAATCACAGGCCTTGATCGCAGCTTTATGCTAGCCGTAACGCTCATGCCGCTCTGAAGATTGAGTTCTTTATCACCAGACAATACAGTTTGCTGCTTCAAAGAAATCTGGGCAGGAAATCGATAGGTGGGGCTTTCCTGATCAGGCTTTAAAACATCCAATCCAATCGATGACAACGTTCCATCAATATAACCAAACTCACCGGCCGGGAAGGAATTCACCGAGACCGCAACAGGCATACCAATCTTCACAAAACCTATATCACTATTGCTAATCGAGACCTTGGCCTCTAAATGATTCTCCGGCACTAACTTAAGCACCACTTCATTAGCATTAATCACAGAGAAAGGCGACACTTCTGAACTAAAAACGCGACCATCAATTGGTGCTTTCACAGTTCGGTAATCAATGGTCTCACCAATTCCTACCAACTCAGCATTCAGGGTTAATAGCTGTCGATCAACTTGATTGAGCTGCGAAGCAGCCTGGCCAATCACGCGGGTACGCTCTTCATCCAGCGACGCGACTTGTGATCTCGTTTCTTGCACCTGATTGATTTGGTTTAAATATTGATTGCGGGCCATCGCTCCTGACTCATAGAGCGGCTTTAAATCGCGTGCAATCATCTCCTGCAAAGCAAGAGTTTTGCGGCGACTCACAAGTTGGGCGGAAATTTGCACTAATTGGGCTCGTAGTTGCTGCGACTGCTGCCGAGCTGTACCCAGCTGTGCTCGCACCTGGGGGTCATCCACATTCGGCAGGGGTGGTTCGGGAGCAAAACGCGTTGGATCACCGTCGCTATCCAACACAGCCTTGAGCGAACTTGCCTGCAACTCAAGCAACCGCTGCGCATCGATTAGGGACTGACGCCGACTCGCGAGCCCCTTCCCTTCCACAGTGAACAGGGGCTGACCCGCTTTCACCAGGGCTCCTTCCTTGACAAACACTTCAGCAATCACCCCTCCACTCGGAGAATCCACTTCACGCACACTGCCGGCAGGTTCGAGACGACCTGAGACGGCCACACTTTGGTCGATCTTGGCCGTGAAGGCCCACAACAACGTGGCTCCAAACAAGGTTGTACTCAGCCAAATAATGGCTGAAGACCAATGCCGACCTTGGTTGACATGAACAGAGCTTCCCTCCCAAAAATTGAGCTTTGCGGGCAACGGCTTCTTATCAGGACGTTCAGGCATCACTGGCTGTTGAGACGCTGGCTGTTCAGACGGTGTCTGTTCAGGAGATGGCTGATTATTTTTTGGTGCAGATGGAATCGGGGAATCAGCCAAGATCAGACTCCTGTTGTGAATAAAGAGCAAAGTAACGACCTTCCAGCTCTAACAACTCTTGATGAGATCCTTGCTCTACGAGTGATCCAGAATCCATCATCAAAATTGTGTCGGCCGATCGAATCGTGCTCAAGCGATGCGTAATAAAAAAGACCGTAGAGCCTTCGAACGCATTCTTAAGATTAAGGCATACTTGGCGTTCAGTTAGATAGTCGAGAGCACTCGTTGCTTCATCGAGTATTAACAACGAAGGCCGCTGTAAAACAGCTCGAGCGATCGCAAGCCGTTGCCGTTGCCCACCAGAGAGATTCCCTCCCCGTTCCCCCACTCTGGAGGCATAACCATTAGGCAATTCCATAATGAAATCATGGGCACATGCCACACGGGCTGCCGCCACAATCTCTTCGTTCGTTGCATCAGGAACGGTAAGGGTGATGTTGTCACGAACAGATCCGTCTAATAGCAGGCTGTCTTGTGGAACGATGCCTATTTGCCTGCGGATCGAACCTAACTGAAGCTTAGCCAAGTCATAACCATCAATCAAAATACGGCCTGAGTCTGGTTGATATAAGCGCGGCAAGAGCTTCATAATCGTGCTTTTACCACTACCACTTCGGCCGCAAATTCCTGCGAATGATCCAGCAGGAATCGTGAACGAAACATCTCGCACAACCAGTGGGGCAGATTCATTGAAACGGAAATCAACTCCTTGAAAAACAACCTCACCGGCAACAGGTGGCAGCGGCAGTTGCTCCATCTCGTTGTCACCAGCTTCACTTGTGGCATCAACAACATCACTGAGACGCTCAATGGATAGCGCTACACCCTGAAAACTTTGCCAACTGGTCGCCAAATTAAGCAATGGACCAACCACATAACCAGAAATAATTCGGAAGGCAATGAGTTGACCAATCGTGAGATCACCTTTAATGACTAAATAAGCACCTACCCAAAGAGTTAATAAACCAGTAAGTTGATTCAAAAAGGCACCAACTGTTGCTGCTGATGTGCCAATCAACACGGTGCGGAAATTCTCAGCCATATAACCAGAAAAAAGACGTTGCCATCTCCAGCGCACTGTGCTTTCGGCGTTCTGAGCCTTAATCGTTTGCACCCCATTCAAGGATTCAATTAACAAACTTTGGGTTTCTGCATTCTTTTCGGCTGCTTTACGCAATTGGGCGCGAATGAACGGAGATGCCACCAAGGTTAAGGCCAGAAACAACGGAACCACACCGAGGGTGACCGCTGTTAATACACCGCTGTAGGCAACCATCACGCCGATGTAAATCATCGAAAAGACGCCATCCAAAAGAAGTGTGATCGCCGTACCCGTCATGAAATTACGGATATTAGTTAGCTCAGCAAGCCGGGTTTGCAATTCACCCACGGGGCGGCGATCGAAATAACGAAGAGGGAGGCGTAACAAATGCTGAATCACCTCACCAGCAAGAGCAATATCAATACGATTGGTTGTATCAGCAAACAAATAGGTGCGGACAGCGGTTAGCAACCCCTGAAATAATGCCACTCCCAACAAAAGCAACCCAAGGGTATACAGCGTGTCTAGATTTTGCTGACCAATAACCTTGTCAAAGATCTGCTGGAACACCAACGGCTGCGCCAGGTTGAGCAGTTGGAGCACTAGTGACACCATCAGCACTTCAAGCAGGCTGCGGCGATAGCGGCGAATTTGAGGAGCAAACCAAGAAAGACCAAGCTTGCGCTTTTGGGTTTCTCGCCCTGGCGACAAGGTGAGCACACGCGCACCACCTTGATCACCCATGAAATCAGAGAGTGATAATTCCACCATGCCAAATTCAGGCAATACAGCCTTCACCTGACCTTGACTGATGTCATGAATCATGGTGGGTTGCCCTTCAAGCAACACAAAGCAAGGGAAAGGCAAACGCGCAAGCTGCGCTTCCGGGATATCAGAAATGGAGCCAGTAAAACCCATCATTACGGCTAAATTGCCGAGAATCTCTAAGCTCACTTGGCGCTCAGCAATCAGTTGTGCAGCCGTTCTCTCCATCACGTCGCGGCGGAACGGTGCGTTGTAGTAACGCGCCAGCATCTCCATACAAGCTATCGCTTGCTGCTTGGGCCCAATTCCGGTGACGATCGGAATGGTGCGGCCTCGAAACCGAGGTGAAGCCGCAGCCGCAAGACTCTCATCCTCAGATGGCGACAGGTGACGCTCTCCTTGTGGAGCGGGAACAGCCAAATCGGAATAGCGATCCTGCGACCAAAGATCGATGTCACTCGATAGCGCTAATTGATCAGGAGCTTTTAAAGAGGGATTGAGTTCTGCTTCCCATAACTGACGCTCAATCCGCAACAAACGCAATGGCTCTCCAACCGGAATGGATGCCAAAAGCTCAAGATCCACCTCAGACCCAATCGACACATGCTGATTATTGGGCTGGCTATCCCATAACCAAATCGCATCATCATCTGGCAATTGCCTCAAGTGATGAGCATCCACGACCCGCAATCCAGGCAGGAGACGACGCAACACTTCTCGCTCTGGAGGCTCAGCTTTGGGACGACGGCGCAAGGCCGGGGCGAGACAACTCATCAACTCAGCAGGAGAATCGTTGCTCGCAAGCCAATGGGCAAAGGTCTCACTCTCCTGCTCTAAGGCATAAAAGGTTTCATCAGTGAAGCCAATCAACTTCAAAGTGGTTGAAGCTGCCACCCATTCGCAAGGACTACGCCGCACCAAGCCGGCCCAACCCACTAGATCACCAGGCTTGGAAAGAGCCAAGGTGACGGGCCGACGCAAACCAGGATCTTCATGCAGCAAACGACCGCGGCCTTCCACAACACAAAAACAATGATCTGGCATCCGATCAGCTAGCAGAAGCTCCTGACCGACAGAACAAATAAAGGGGCGGGATCGCTCCGCCAACCAAGCCAAACGCTGATCATCAAGTTCACGAAATGCTGGGAACCGACTCAGCAGGCTCTGAAACGTGGCTACATCAGTCATGAAGCTTCGCTATCCAAGCGATCAGAATCAAAATGGAGAGGCTCTACTGGTTCGCCAGCTTGCAGGCGACGTACCCTTTCGTCAAGGAAGCTATCAAGTTGCTCTTGCAACAAGACCTGCCGCGTTTCGTCATCAAGCTTAGAAGGCATTAAGTGCTCAAGCCTCAAAATCAAATGCCATTCACCTAATTGCTGAACACGTGATAATTCACCCTGTTGGAGAGAACGCAACCAATCCGCAAGCTGCTGGGGTTGCAACTGACTCATCCGTATCGGTCCGATCACACCCTGTCCACGAGCTTCAGGACCTTCTCCATAATGACGAGCTGCTTCTGGAAAGGCCAACTCCCCCTCGCTGAGTCTCAGATACAACTCACGGGCAAGGCCACGATCGCGAACGCGCAACATTGAATAGATCACCTGATCACGCCCACCGCTAGACGACAAAAACAATTCTTCCAGGCCGGGACCAAATTGCTGACGCGCAAATAACTTCAAGGCAAGGGGACGCTTGAGATGCATCTCAAAGTCAGCTTGCTGCCATCCTTTTTTCTGCAACCACTGATCACGATCCAAATCACCAAGGAGTTCACGCTCAGCTTGCTCAAGCTCGGATTTCAGCACGGGTACCAATGCAGCAATGGCCTGCTCTTCGCGCCTCTTTAACAGCAACTGAAAAAGATCCAAGCGGCGCACAAGCAGATCCAGCTCAGCGGATGTAAGCAAATCAATATCAGCAGTCATCGAGTGAGTTTGGCATCCGCCAACGCTGGTAGGTCAAGAATAAACAACCCATTAAGCGCAGCCTGCAACTCAGTGATCACAGACTGCCAATCTCCGCGCTTCTTTTGCCGGAATAAACGCATGGAAGGATACCACGGAGAATCATCACGTTGATGCAACCAACGAAAATCTGCGTTGTGCGGGAGCAACAGCCAGGTTTGTTTATTTAAGGCGCCAGCAAGATGAGCAACAGCTGTATCAACACTGATCACAAGATCAAGCTGATTGATCACATGAGCTGTATCAGAAAAACTATCAACAACACCATTCCAATCAAAAACACGTTCATGATCACGCCAAGGATCTAACTGCTCAACATCAGATCCAACCTGCAAACTATGCAATTCAATCAAATCTAAATCGACAAGATCAATCAAAGGCTGAATCAAGCAAGGAAGCGGCAACGACTTATGACGATACATGTGACGATTGTTTGGATTACTCGCCCAAACGACTCCGACGTTTAATCCTCCCGGAGCCTGGCCAACCTGAAGATGAGATGGGGTTGGTCCAGGAGCGCGCAAATATGGTGTAGCCGAGGGAACAGTTGACAATTCTGTTTGGAACAAATGCGGCAAGCTCAGCATCGATATATTTGGCCTAGTATCACTCGAAGGATTGGAATTCAGCTTCAAACAGACTTGATCACCAAGCCCCATCCAATCTTGATAGAAAGAGATCAAATGCTCATGCGCCAGTAGGCGAAAGTTAATATTTCTTGCTTGCAACATAGGGAGATAACGGCAAAACTGAATGCCATCGCCAATTCCTTGCTCACTCCAAACAATTAGCTCAGGATCAGTAGGTCCAGGCAAGGATTCAAGGAATGGAGGAAGATTAACGGATGTTGGTGGCTTATGTACACCGAACTCTTTAGTATGAAAACGGGCTTCATAATACCTCCATCCTTCTTTATAGCGGCCTAACAATAAAAATGCTAAAGCCAGGTTCCACAAAGAATTAGAAGAAGTGCTATCAAGCTCGACACCACGCTCCAGAAAATACAGCGCATTTTCAGGCTGCAAAATCTCGATCAACACCTGACCGCAATTCACATGGCTACTCGAATGGCCTTGATCAAGCGAAATAGATTTCTGGAAACAGGATTGAGCAGCCAAGAAACGCTCAAGCTGAAACAAAGTTAAACCGAGGGAGCACCAGGCATCAGCATCCTCCGGCTTTAGCAGTAAGCTATTTTTCAATGCCTGCAAGGATCCAAGCTGATCATCCTCATCATTTAAGAGTGATCCATAGTTATGCCAAACAACCGAATCATCAACCTTGAGACACAAGCTCTTGCGGTAATGAGAAAGCGCCTTATCTGGCTGGGTCTCTTTTAAGAGATTTCCAACGTTGTAATGAATATCAGGCCGGCTGGGGTCAAGCTCGAGAGCTCTGAGGTATGACGCTAATGCTCGGGATTCTTGAGCCGGCAATTGACGGCAAATCATCCCAAACAAAGCAAAGTAATGGGGATTGCTTACCTGCGTGTGATCAAAGTACTCAAGGATTGACAAGCCTTCGCCATAGCGCTGGAGTTGCCAGTAGGCCAAGCCGAGCACCATGGCCCAATCGAGTGATAGAGCAGAAAACTCACCACCTAAGCGGGCTGCAGCAATCGCTTGATCAGCAAGAGAAGGATCAGCTGCCAAAGCAACCAGCCAATCCGAAGCGTCGGAATAGGATGGGTCTGCATTTGCAGGAGCGATCAGTGCCATCAGCCGAATGGTCTACGAATGAGATAAATTCAGATCATATTTTAACAGATCAAAAACATATAAATTTTAATGACATTGATATTGATTCACAAAGTGCCTTCAACGTCGAACAAGAAGAGCTGACAATAGTCCTGAAAAGGGCCATTGAGTTAAAACAAAAAGGCCAGACACAAAAAATACTACAACTTTATCAAGACAACCAAGATTTTCTTAGCCTTAACCTCCCGTTGAGTATCGATGCAGCCAATACATTCAGACAAGCTGGACTTTATCAAACAAGCTTAGAATTGATCAGCAAGAGCATTCAGCGCCACGGGCAACGAAAGGAGCTCATGCATTGCTGGGCAAGGATTAAACTACAACTAGGGGAGTTCGAAACAGCAGTAAGAGTTTTTACGCAATTAATCAGAGGAGATGATGAATCCTTTTCGATCTGGTTTGATTTGGGTGTAAGCCATAGTCGTCTTGGCAATCTTGAGCAAGGCCTAGATGCCTTCAACCATGCTCAGGATCTAGACCCCGATCATCAGATCACAACGGCGAATCGCATTACACTCCTGAAAGATCTCTGCAAAATAAAAGAAGCCCGAGATATCCTCAATCAAATAGAAAATAATAAGCACGACAACCTCGAGATCAAGGGAGCAGAAGCTGGATTATTGATGGCTGAACAAAACATGGCAGAGGCTGCCATGTTATTTACGGAGCTCTGCACCAAACAACCCCATCAACCCTTGCATTGGCTGAACTTGGCGGCAGCCGAACGAGGACAACGAAAGACGATTCGACCCAATCGAATCATCCGCCAAGCGCTAAGAGCGTTCCCAAATCATTATGATCTTAAACAAGCTTTTCTTCAAAGCCTCACTGAAATGGGGCAGCAAAATGCCGCCCGCAGGTTACTGACACAAATCAACCTGGAACAAATCAGCCGCAAAGACCAACACCTATTCAATCTCCAATTCCTAGCCGCAAGCTGCAATCTTTTACCTGAAGCAAAACGTCAAGAACTGGCCAAAGCCTGGGAGCGACGTAAACAATCTGATGCACTTCAAAACCTATGGAAAGATCATCTGGCTACAGCATGGCCAGGACGCCGATTACGCATTGGCTACCTCTCCTCTGATTTCTGCAACCACCCAGTAAGCCGTTTTCTCCTTCCTGTCCTTCAAACCCATGACCGGAGCAAAGTAGAGATCTGGGGTTTACATACCGGGCCACACTGGGATGCTGTGAGTGAATCAATCCGCGAATGTTGCGACCATTGGCTCAATTTAAGCGCCTGCCATGACGCCATGGGTGCACGTGCTATCGCTGATCAACAGCTTGACGTTTTAGTAGAACTTGGGGGCTACACAGGACATAGCCGTATCGGGATTTGCCTCCATCATCCCGCACCGATCCAAATGAGTTACCTCGGATTTCCAGGCGCTACTTTCTTAGAAAGTGTGCCTGGATGGATTGGAGACGAAGTGCTGTTCAAGACATTGCATCCACTTGAAACCGAGCAACACCAGTTGGCTTATATCAAGGGTGGCTATATGACATTACCAAAGCCAAATCAATGCCCCGAGGTCAATCGCACAGCGACTCCTTGTTTCCGATTTGGAAGCTTAAACCATGCACGCAAGCTCTCCGATCAAACCATTTCCTTGTGGTCTGATCTACTCAAGGAAGCACCCAATGCAGAACTTGCCCTCAAAAGTTTTAGCTTCATCGAAGCCGCTGAGCAACAACGAATTCGGCAACGGTTTGAGCAAGGAGGGATTCAGCCCGCGCGTATTCTCCTGCTGCCTTGGGCAGAAGATCATGCAACTCACCTAGCGCAATACAACGAAATCGATGTAGCACTCGATCCAATTCCCTATGGCGGGGCGACCACAACAGCAGAAGCGCTATGGATGGGAGTCCCCGTCATTTGCCAACAGGGGAGAGGAATGGTGGGAAGCTTATCTGCCAGCTTATTGACGAGTGCCGGCATGCCAGAACTCATCCATATAGACAATAAAAACTATCTCACATGTGCAATGAATTTCTATCAGGAAGGCGTCCGCAACAATCTCGACAGGCAAAAACTTATTGAGAAAATATCAAACTCAAATCTTAATCAACCACGACGCGTGAGCTCACAACTGGAATCAATTTTTGAGAACTACAGATCATCCCTAAAATCAATGTAATGCTCAAGCGACGTGAGACTCAATTGCGCTTTCAATCAACTCACCAAATGTTGACTCGAGCGATTGCATTAAGTTGGTCGCATCACCCAAGAGTGACTGTTGGACTTGATCACGCCAAGAGTTTCGATTCTGGCGCAACCAAGCCAATCGCTTGGGTTCTGCCTGCTGGACAGCTCGTTCCAGATACTGTTCCACTGAACTAGTAATCCACTCGTGCAATTCGGCTCCTGCTAAAACAGCTGCAGCCATACGAGTCACATAGTGCCGGCCTTCTAACGTAATTACAGGCACACCCATCCATAGGGCTTCACAGGTGGTTGTACAGCCTGTATTGGGGAAACTATCCAATGCAACATCCATTTGCTCATACTGCTTGAGATGATCTTCCGGTGTTGCCGAATAAGGCAAAAAAACAACGCGCTCTAAATCAAGACCAGCTCGCCGAAGCCTGCGTGTGAGCAGCTCTGCCGTTCCTGTATCGTCTGCTGCAAAAGCCTTTAGAACTAGTTGGGCATGAGGAACCTGGCGCATGAGTTCCGCCCAAGACTTGAGACATTGCATAGAGATTTTGCGGGAGTGATTAAAGCAACCAAAACGAATCGGTGATTCGCTGCTATGAGCAAATGACGTGACCTCTACGCGGCCTTCCGGCAATGCAGCGGGTGGCTGCCAGGCCAAGAATGGCCGTGGCAAACGAACAAGAGATTCAGTGTGCCACTCTTGCAGCTGTGAAGATTGCGGCAGAAGATGTTCGTCAACAAGCCAACAATCCATCTCAGGAATCCCTGTACTTGCATGAAAGCCAAGATAATTTACCTGAACCAGCGCCAACCGAGCAATAAATGCCGTGGCAATATTTTTACCTGTCCAACCATTGAGATCTACAACTAAATCCAAATTAAGGTCTCGAATAGCCTTCACTTGGTCTACGAGGGTGCGATGAGATGACAGATCACTGAACTGAACATCTGGAATGTTTGCGATTAGATCTCTATATCCATCATCAAAAGATTGTGTCGTCACAACGACATGTTGATGCTGAAGGGATCCCTCTGGCACAGCAACAAGCCATGAGTAAAGGAACCGGCAAACAGGGTGATTACCAATATCACCACAAATCCAGCCAATACGAAATTTATTCATTGCTCTGGTTTGAACTAGTTGCGATGATCCCCTAAATAGAAAAGGTGGTATAAACGACCTGATTTTTTGACTAAGGAAATCAACCAAATCAGAGGCTAAGGATGGGAAAACATCTAAAGCATGGCTACTAGAATGCATTAGCACATTAGAGTAAAGCGCCCCATAGACATCTGGCAGGCTCCTAACAAGTGGATGCAAGTAATCAAACCAATCAGCTCTACCAAGAAAATCATATGCTGGCGAAAGCACAGTTGGTGAAGCGACAACAGAACCAGAAAATTTTGGCAGACGCTCTAATAATTTAACTCTCAAGGCCTGAGCGGGTTGGCGCTGAAGCAACTTAGCCTGGGCGTATCTCTCAAGCAATGAAAAACTAGCTTGCGGATGAACTTTCAAAATAGTATTCAACACCGGAAGGCACAGATCTCCACGCTCAAGTTCAAACAAAACCTCGACCAACCATTCGCAATAATCAAGGCGAGGTATGCAACGGTTGATATTTGCAAGCAATAATTCCTCCGCAGCCTCAGCATTCTGCTTACGAAACATCAACTTAGATTGTAAAATTATACTATCACAGGAATCAAAATATTCGATTTTCGCTAATCTTTCAGCGGCTTCGTCAAGATTTTGAAGTTCCAACAAGCTATAGATACGTTCAAATTCAAGATGTGGGCAAAGATTTCCGTTTAGATTACTCCTATCAAAATCAAGAAATTCAGATGGTCGCCGACCCTGTTGGCGCTTCAACTGAGAAGTGGCCTGCAAAACCCTCCAATCGTGCCAACCAACAACTAATCCAAGCTTCTTTATACACAAAAGTTGCTTCTGCTGATCACGCATTAGCGCTGAAATCAAGCACAATAACCAATAGAAATCAGCAACATCAGAAGTAAGGTCACCCCCTGTAGGAGGATAAGCCAACAAGTGCACCATAGCCTGTTGTAACTCACCCTTTAGCAAGGCTGAAATGCTATCAATCCATCTATTACAACCATCTTCACATGAAGGGCGAAAGCCTGAATCACCAGCTTCAGCCTGGAGAAGACAACAAGAGATCGACTGCAACTCACGCCTCATAATTTTCAAATCTGCCAAAAAAAAAGCTCCCAAGAAGGGAGCCTTAGATTCACTCAAACGAGTGGGATTGATCAACCAAGACTGTCGATTGTTGCCTGAGTGACAGTAATAAATGTCATACCAGATAACGCTGGACCTGAAGAAGCGCCACCAGTAAAGGTGATGGTGTTCGTACCAAGAGTTAGAACATTGGTACTTGTAAATGAACCAGTACTGCCGTAATCATCTGAAACCGCAACTACCAAAGTGCTATTTGATGTAGCAGCACTGAAATTGATGACATCTGCACCACCTTTACTACCGAAGAAGTAAGTAGAGCTAGCAGCAAGTCCAGCGCTGGTACCCAAAGTCGTCACAAAATTGATGGTGTCATTACCAGTACCACCAACAAGCGAAGCACTCGAAGCAAGGCCAAGGAACGAAATACTGGAGTTTGTACCATCCTCAGCAACGATTTGTGAACCGTCGATTGCACCACCGAAGGTCATCACACCTGCAGATGAGGCACGTGAATTCTGGAAAGCACCAGTTACAGAAATGGTGTCATTTCCAATACCACCAAAGAGTGTCGCGCTCGATCCAGAAGCTGCAGCAAGACTGTCGTCTCCAGCATTACCGCGAAGCTGACCCGAAGCAACATCACCGAAGCTCAGAGTGTCGTTACCGGCGCTTGTACCATCCGTATTGTCTCCGTATACGGTTGTTCCTGCACTGAAGTCTCCAGTAAGAGCATCGCTTCCAGCATCACCAAACACGTAGCTGGATGCGTTTGAAGCAGCATTGAAATTGATGGTGTCATTACCAGAGCCACCACGAACGGTACTAGTCAAAAAGCGACCAGACACATTAATGCTGTCGTTTCCAGCATTGGATTGCAGCAAAGACTTAGTGAAAGTATCAGCAGAATCAGAATCTCCGATCAGCAGGGTGTCATCACCATTGTTTCCGAAGATCTCACTGTTTGCTACAGCAGAACTAGCAGTGATGAAGTCAGATCCAGCACCGCCTAGAACAGTGGAGGAACTACCAGCGATTCCACCGATGAAGATAGTGTCGTTACCAGCGTTGGCCTGGACAAAGGCAGAACTCAAGGAACCGCTGATTGATAGAGAGTCAGCGCTGTCTGCAGTGGTATCGGAATCACTGCCGCCCTGGATAACAGAGCCCAGTGCAGCTCCAGAAATTTGAATAGTATCGCTTCCTAAATCACCGTAAACGGTTGAACCTAGTAAGGTATTTCCCGCAAGGATGACATTGTCATTGCCTTGGCCACCACGTGCACTTGATCCAGTAAGGACTGCCCCAGTGACAGAGATGGTGTCATTTCCTTTATTAGCTTGGATGTAACCAGCACTAAGGCTGCCAGTAACAGAGATACTGTCAGATCCGTCTGCTGCAGTACCTCTTCCGCCGCCATAAACGGATGCAGAATTCAAATCAGTCGACAAGACAATGGTGTCACCGTCGGCTCCGCCGTAAGCAACAGTACCAACGTTGTTGGCAGTGATTGCAATGCTGTCAGTGCCTTGACCACCACCAACGGTGGCACTTTGAAGAGTGACAGAGAAGTTCAGGGTGTCATTACCTGATCCACCATCAAAGCTGCCATTAGAGGCAGTCGCATCAGAGATGATCAGATCGTTTCCATCGCCACCAAGGATGATGTCAGCGCCGCCCTTTCCATTGACGGTGTCATTGCCTTCCAAGGCATTGATCGAATCAGCACCAGAAGTACCAATGATGGTGTTGGCAGTATCAGTGCCAAGAATGGTGTTGTAACTAGTAGCCATTAGGTAGGTTTTGTGGTGGGTGAGTTGTACTCCTCACAACCGCACCCACCAAGGGGGCGGTGTGTTGTCCAAGACATTAAGTCTTGCTGAACGATTATTACTCATCCATAGACGCGTTGGCAACCGCACATGCCAGCTCAGCAAGGAGATCCGCACAAACCATTAAGCCAAGAATGAAATCCCTCACTAGCTGAATAGCGCCGTGCAGCCTGTTGAGCCGCTACGCCTAGCGTCTTAGCCAACTCTTGCTGGTCAAGCAGGTGCTCCATCGCCCTGGCTTGGTCATCTGGTGCATAAAAATCGCAAAGCAGACCTTCCTGACCATCCCGCATCACCTCCTGAACGGGAGCCGTTGCACTACTCACAATCGCGCAACCAGCCGCCATCGCCTCAAGCAGGCTCCAACTCAACACAAACGGCACCGTTAGGTATAAGTGCACATTGCTGCAGGCCAACAGCTGGTGGTACCCCTCTGTTTGAAGAGGACCAAGCCAATGGGTGCGCAACGGATCCAGGCCTGCATCCTGCTCAGCCCACTGCTGCCAAGTACGACCGTCCTGACGACCAGCCCCATATGCAATGATGTCGCTACCGGCGATCAAAATCTGCACTCTTGGGCGGCGTTGTTGAAGCAGGGCCAACGCCTGCATCGCTTGCGGAAAACCTCGATATTCTTCAAACCCCCTGCTCACATAGGTGACAATCTCGGCATCCCCGACTGCTTGCAAGCAGTCGGGTCGTGTAATCAGGCCAGACCTGAGCCTTGAAAGCTGGTCCCAATCGATCCCTTCGTGAATCACTTGCAAACGGGAGCGCATCCAAGCTGGAAACTGACGTTGTTGCCAAACAGTTGGGGTGACAGCCAAATCAACATCTGCCAATTCGATCAACGATTGGGCATTCCAAGTGCGCAGGCGCATCTGCCTGTCAGGCTCTACCGGCGCACCTCGGGCCAGAAAATCAACATCGGATCCAATGGCGTTGTAATACCACTCAAATAAGCCAGCGCGACGGGCCTTTGGAAATGCATCCCGCAGATAAAGACCAGGTCCAAAACCCACGTGATTAATGATCCAATCCGGATGCCAGCCCTGCTCAGCCAACTCAACACATGCTCTAAAAGCAGCCTGACCAGACAGCACAGCCTGCTCAAAACGCCGCAAATAGGGATGCAGCGCCTCCGTGCCACCGGCGCGATGGGGCTGATAAGCCTTCAACCTGAAATTGGCTCGTTCAGGAGCGTGCCACTCACAGTTGCTGGCTAAAAAAACAATCTCATGCCCCTGGTCGGCCAGCCAAGGAGCTAACCGGCGAAACTGAGATGGATAGTTGGGATGGACGAACAGAATCCGCAACAGATCTCACACCTGCGTCGCAATGGATTGAGCAAAAACGTCCTGATAGCCCCCTAACAACCAAGCCGGAAGCTTCTGCTCAGCATCATCCACTTTCATTGTGCCAGGCACGTAAAAGAGCATCGCCACCAGAAAAGCATTGGTTGCGCCTGGAGCATGAAAGCCACCCCCTTGCGCTGGGGATAAGCGCTGCACGGCCCGCTGCTTGAGCAATTCATCCTCTGGCGACATCGGCTCTTTTTGCACACCAGAGCGCACCATTGCCCAATAGCGATCTCCTAAGTCTGTCGCCCACAAACGCTCCAAATCAGCTTCGGAACAACGCTCAATCGCTGCAGCAAATTGTTGCCTAAGCAGAACCAATTCCTGGAGAATTTCTTGATCTTCAGGATCAATATAATAAAGATTAGCCAGCCCTAACATGCGATTGAGTTGAATGCGATTACCAATCAGCTCCTGCAGCGTCTGGGGGAAAGGTCCGAAATCAGGTGTGGGCACAGGCCCATCATTCACTGGCTGACTCACCGCTGAAGGAGCTGGAGCTGATAACGAACCATTCGGCACAGACGTTTCGTAGAGGGCCTGATAGTGGGGGAGCAACCATCCAGGCAGCCAGCGCTCCGCCGAGGCAATCCGAAACTGACCTGCAGGGGAGTACAGGAATGCGGCCAGCAACAACTGAACAACAGCCGGCTGATCTAAGCCTTGTTGTAAGCGCGCACTTAAGGCATCACGAAAACGCAATTGATCTGGTGTAAATGGGAATTGAGAATGCAGCTGTTGCACCAAGGCCCTCGTTGCCTCCCCCAAAGGCGAATTCCAAAGGCTCTCTAAAATATCCTCAGGAGCAGCCAACCAAAAACGTGCCAAAGCATCGCGATCTCCTCGCGCGGCTGCCTCTGCGATAAACCAAGACTGCTGAGGGATCGTTGCGATGTCCATCGCTTCAAAAAAGATTGTTTTCAGATTATCGCCTTCGGCGCGCTGTTCGAAATTCAAGTCGCTCTAAGCGCCACGTCACAGCTGCGATGATCAGGGTCATCACCAATGGCGCGAGCATAATCTGCACCAGCCAAGACAACCCCTGACCCCATAACCAAAACAACGAAAGTAGGTAAGGGAAACAAAAGAGCGTTGGCAGCAACCAACGGCGCCACTGCAGCCGAATCAAGCGGTGATGCCAGTACGGCCAACGAGATGGAGGGAAGAGACTCATCGCAAAAAGGCACGATCACCATGCTTGATTTCTAATGCCTGGCGTAATGCAGGGTGTTGCGCCGGAGGAATACAGGCCTGCAATAGGGACCAAAGCTGTTCACGATGAACATGGAGTGATGCTGGCGAAGGGTCCAGTGCAGCATTTGCTTGCAACTCCAGAGAAGCATTGGATTCACTCGCAAACCCTGCAAAACAGGCAACAGGATCTAGGCCCAAAGCCGCAGGCTGCCGTTGCCGCCATTCCGGCGGTGCTAAATCGCGGCGTTGCTCAAGCTCAGCGAACAGCTCCGAATAGTGCGCGGCCACAACCGGCAGATCAAAGCGGTTGCGGGCCCAAATCGCTGCCTGACGGCCCATCGCTTGACGCAGTTTTGGTTGCGATAGCAAGGTGAGCACAGCAGCTTCAGCCGCAGCAAGATCAAGCTGCACCAGCTGGGCCAACGCTCCCGCTACAGAGGCATAGCTCTGCATACCGAGGCGATGCTGCCAACCCAAGGGCACTGATGCATCGGCTGCCACGGCACACCATCGGCTGGGAATCAACCACCCATGCTGCCCATGCACCAATAGGTCTCGATAACCATCCCAATCACTCGCCACGACAGGTAAGCCAGCTGCAAGCAGCTCAACCACAGACTGCCCAAAGGTTTCTTGCACGTTGTCCACCAAAGACACCCCCAGATCTGCCGCGGCCAACGCCAGTAGTTTCTGATCTTCAGACACCGGCTCCGAGCCACCGATTCTGAGAAAACGCAAGTGCTTGCACTCCTCGCGTCGCTGCTGGTGTGCCTGCACCTGGCCTTCGCCATCGTCTGGACCTAACTCCACAAACACAAGCGGGCGATCGCGTTGTTGTGCCACCCTCTCCAACATTCGATAGGTGGGGGCAGGATCCGCCTTGGAATAAAGGGTGATACGCCCGAGCCAAACAACAACATCAGCCTCAGCAGGCAAACCCAGCACTTGGCGTGCCCGTAACCGATCTGGCAACTTCTGTTGGATCTCAGTGACCGGCATCGGCAAGGGAATGACGGGCAGCTGGGGCCGATGCTGGCGAAAACGTGAAACCGCAACACCAGCGCGTGCAGCATTCCTTTGCTCACGCTGCGAAAGCACAGCTTCCACAACAGCACGACCAGCGTTGCTGCTGCAAATCAAAGCATCCCAGTTAAGAATATTTTCGGCGGTGAGTTCTTCGATCCTGGCCATCGCACCCGTTGTGCAGAGGGTGTGGATTTGACCGATCAGTGAAAAGCTTGCTGGGGTTGAAAAGGCATCCCGCCAACCACTCCAAATGCCAATGGAAGGATCCGGCACCATCAAGGCGCCACAGCGTTCGACCTTATTGGTCGAGAACAGATCATTGGCTGAGACTGCATTGGCAGCCCCCCAGCTCTGCAAAAGGGCTTGAATCTGATTGCCTAAGCCCACAGGATCAGCCACCAAGAGCGGAAGCTCCTGGCCAGCCGCCAAGCTGAGCCAAAGCTTGAGGAGCTGCTGACCAGCCCAACGGCGCCCATTCAACGGGCCCCCACCAGGCAAAAGATCAGGCACCATCAGCAGAGCCGGAAGGCGGGAATGCACGTTTGTTCTCCTTCATTCCATCGGCAAGCGACCATAGGAGCACCGCGCCATCGCGATCTAATCGCCCGAAGGCAGATGAAGCTTCTCGTGATCACCAATCTCTTTCCGCCGCAAGAGCTCGGTGGCTATGGCCGCGCCATGGCCGACTTTGCGTGGGGATTAGAGCAACGGGGACACAAGCTCGATGTATGCAGCAGTGATGCCCCTTATCTGCTCCAAAGCAGCTTGTCAGTTCAACTCCAGGCGAATGTGCAGCGTTGTTTGCACTTAAAAGGAACATTTCTCAATGGCGTGCATCATCTCAACGATCCATCCGCACGGCATCACATTGACCAGCACAATCAACAACAGATCCAAGCTGTGATCAACACCACTGCATACGACGGCGTGCTGTTGGGCAATCTTGATTTGATCGGCGTTGAGATCCTGAAGCCACTCCTTCGCACCAACCTGCCACTCCTGCATCACATTGGTTACACCACTGCACCATTTCCAGCCAATCAACACCCATCGGCAAACAATTACCGCATGGTGGCTGCGAGCGAAGCTGTAAAACACTGCTTGGCTAATCAGGCGCTACAGACACAAACAATCCCAGTGGTGTATCCGGGGGCACGGTGTGATCTGTTTGGCCCATCCGCCACAAAACGCCTCCTTCCAGCACCATTAAATCGCAGCAATTCTCCCGAAATCACCCTGGGGCAACCAGGGCATCCTCTACGGATCTGCTTCGCTGGCCTGATGATGGCAACAAAAAGCCCCCATACCATCGCCGAAGCCCTTCTCTCCCTCAAACAACGTGGCATCAATGCCAAGCTCTCCTTCGCTGGAGATAGCTTTCAAGAGGGCTATAAAGAAGCGATCCAGGCTTATCTCAACCAACACAATCTTCAAGATGATGTGCAATGGTTTGGGCAGCTCTCCCGCAGCCAGCTAGCACGCTTTTTTGGTCTTCACCATGTTGCAATCTTCCCTTCTGTCCATCCAGAAGCTTTCGGGATTGTGGCCGCAGAAGCGATCGCTAGTGGTCTTATTTTAGCCACGAGTGGCGTGGGAGGTGCTGCTGAACTGATCGAGGATCGCGTGAGTGGCTTTCGCTTCAAACCAGGGAATTCCGGAGATTTAGCCAAAATACTGGAAGAGATCTGCACACTCACGCCAGAGCAGCTGCGCTCGATCGCACAACACGGCGAACAGCGCATACGCTCACAATTCAGCGTTGAGAAAGCAGCAGCTCAACTCGAACAACTCTTTCAAGCTTCTCGGCCAGATGTTAACAACGCAAATAAGTTAGACAATTTAGGCCACATCACATTATGATCCCAACCCAGCGCATCTTGCCTGGCCTGCACACTCAACTGCTCCCTCAAGGCTGCATTCGCCAAAAGATCAAGTACCACCCTTGAAAGTTGATCAGGCCTCGTGAAGGGCACGAGCATTCCATTCCTGCCATGTTGAATCGCTTCAGAAACAGGAATTCCCTCACTGCCCACCACGCAACAGCCACAAGCCATCGCCTCCAGCAAACTCCAGCCAAGAATAAATGGCCGGCTAAGGTATACATGGACCCAACTCGCCTGAAGCAAGGCTAGAAGAGTTGGATACGGCACTCTGCCTAAAAAATGCACACGCTCCAGATCAAGCTGTGTTCCCAATTCGGCCAACATTTGCTGCTTCAGTGACGGACCATCTGACTGACCACCCGCATAACCTGCGCCATTGTCGCCAACAATCATTACACGAACAGAAGAGTGTTGTTTTAATATCTTTGGGAGTGAATGCATGAATTGATCAAAGCCACGCAAGCGCTCTAAATTACGATTCACAAATGTGATTGTTGGAGTGCTTCTATTGATCGCAATCCCTCTTACAACATACTCAGCATTCGGATCAGGACAGGCAATGCTGGCATCTATGCCTTCATGGATCACATGCAAGCGCTTGGAAACCAAATCGCTCGGAAAGCTTGCGGCTTGATGCTCGGTTGGCAACACCCAAGCAGCCGCATGCTGTAGCGCCGCACGCGTGAGCTGATTGCGAGCGAGCTGATCGGCGCATTGCTCTGCGCTCAAGCCGGGCCCATCGGGTGGTTCAAGCACCCCAAGATGCAAGGCCTGCACCCAAAGTTCAGGCCATAGCACCTGGGGAACAGCGGGCCACACTTGATGCAACAACAACGTTTCACCCCAACCGCTATGGCCAAGAATCAGATGCGGCGACCAACCTTGTTGTTGCCAATCCGAGGCAATACAACGCACCTGAGGAGCACGCGAGAGGCCCTCCGCCCAATAGCCCAGGCCTGAAATCGATGGCTGCAATGCAGCAAGATCAGGTTCCGGATAGCGCTGGACCTGTATCCCATCTGGCAAGGGGCGCTGATGACTGCAAATCGCACGCACGTCATGACCCTGCTGCTGCAGGCGGGGAAGCAACTGGCGAAATTGACCTGGGAAATTCTGATGGACCAACAGAATCCGCACGCTTGACATAACCGCTGCGAAGCATTCTTGCTGGCTGGGTGGTTTTAGAAGCGGTACGGTCTGGTGGTTAACGCCGCAACTGCTGTGCTCGCAACTACTCCCGCCGTACTGCTCGTGCTCGGCTTGCCGCAATGCGGCACCGATGCAGTCAGTGATGTTTTGCGACGCTGTGGTGCCCAAGCCGAAACCGCCAGCAGTCTTGCCCATGCACAGCACGATTTACTAAGCGGCCTGGGGAACGGCTGGGATAGCCCTCTTGAACTCCCCGATCGTTGCTTTGCTAGCAAACAAGCAACCGAATTTGAAAGCACGCTCGCTGAAGCTTTCGTTCAGGCCTCCCCCGATCAATACTCCATGGCCTGCCTGCATGGAATGGAGCGCGTGCTCCCTCTCTGGCAGCGCGCGTTGGAGTCAAATAACCATGCTTACTGCCATCTACTCGTTGTGCGCCATCCGCTGGACGTGGCTGAGCAATTCCGCAGCAGCCATGGCTGGAATCGTGATCATGCCCTGCTGATTTGGCTGCAAAGCACTCTGGCGATGGAACGACACAGCAGAGGCAAGAAACGCGTCGTCGTTGACAGCGAGCAGGTGCGCTGGGATTTAGATGCCGCACTCAACCGAATCGAATCTGCGTTGCAACTCTCTCTACCAGAACGTAACCACAAAACACTCTTAGAGATCGAAGCAACCCAAGAAAACAGCTCAAAAGATCAACCGCCAGCAGCAACATCCGCGAGCCATGGATCCTTACTTTTAACCATGGCCTTACAACTGCACGCCTGGCTTCTTGCAGAAGCACAAGGTGAAAAGCAACTCATCCATTTGCCTCAAACGATCCGGCAGCAACTGCAACTAGCCGAATCAGTGATGGGTAGAACTCTCAGTGACCTCAGCGAAAAAAACGAAACGCTCCACCACCAACTTTCGTGCTTAGAGCAGAGGCGCTCGGTGCGACTCAGCAACTGGCTTCGGGGAGCTCGCTCACCGGAGGCTTGATCACACCGCCAATTAATGAGCGGAATGCAGTGCCCCAATGTTGCAACTCCAGCCAACTAGCGCATATCAAAGCAGGCTTATAAAGTTTAAAAACTTTGGTTAGGCCAAGCGTTGCTGCACTTTCCAAGGGTGAAATAAACGAACAGTCTCCATCCTGCCAACAATCATGATTGCACCACCGATCCATTTGCTCAGGAGTTAACACGAAACAACCAGAATGGGGATTTTTCGGTGATTCAAAAAAGAGCCGGCCAGCCGGTGAATCAATCGTAAGTGGTGGCGATGGATCAGGGATCAGCCAGCGTTGTTCATTCTCAGGGATAGGCCCGTCAATAAACAATCTATCCACCATAAACGGCACATAATTCATCTCCATACGATGCGGAAGCAAGAGATGCTCACTCCCCAAACTCTGCGTAAAGCTGATGATCTTATGAAAAAAGTAATGATCAAGAATTAGTAGATCATCTTCGAGATAAACAAGTAAATCAAAATCTTGATCACGATTCTTAGCAAGCAGTTTCTGCGCTTCAAACCCTAAATGCATCGGTGAACTTGGCTCATACACCTCTTCTCGAATCAGCTCGCGATAGGGCTCATCCAAGTGGGAGATCACGGTGTTGGAACCATCAGTGACAAGACGCAGATCAAACTGGTGACGAATCGCCTGATTCGCATTTTTGACTTGCATTTCGCCCACATCAATCACACCCTGCCGATGACTCATCCTCCTTAGGGCCAGTAGCTGATCCTGAAGCGCGCGCCGGCGTGGTTCAGGATCAGCCCGCAGCGATGCATGCCGACCACCGCCTTGAGGATTCCAGTGATGCACGATGGCCACCAGGATTTTCATGCTGTCGCGCAAGAGCTCTCCAGGATGCCTGATTTCACGACGCTGAGCCCGCCATGAGCACCATCCATTGCAGCTGGCCCCCTCTTCATCGGCGTTATTGGAGGCTGCAACCAACCAGTGCTTGCTCTGTTCTTGACGTACAACTGCGCGGGCAAGAGGCGCCTTTGGTTGTGGTTCCAGAGGACACCTACCGGATGAGCGGACGGATCGAGCCGCTGCTGCAAGTGGCCAGCGTTGCTGCCTGGCGGCTGGGGAAGCAGAAGCCCCAGCTGCGTTTCCAGATCCAAGTGCACGACGAGCAGCCACACCACACCTGTTTGCGCTTCGACGCAGCCGCCTCTGATTCGGGAATCCTGCTGCCAGATCCCTATGCGCTTGGATCTCAGGGTTACAAACTCTTCCGCGACCAACTCAGCCACCATCCGCTTCCCGCCTGGAAGAAGAGGTGGCCAATCGCCTTTTGGCGTGGCTCCAGCACGGGCATCAAAGCATTAACTGTGAGCCGGCTCCCTCAAAACCCTCGTTACCAGCTGTGCCAACTGAGCCAATTGCATCCTTTAATTCTGGATGCACGCCTCACCTCCGTGGTGCAATGCCGCGACCAAGAGGCAATGCAACTCGTGCAGGACACCCTTGATCGCGACAGCCTGCTCGCGCCCCGCAGCGAACCCTGGACGTTTGCCCAGCATCGTTTCCTCATCGAAATTGATGGGAATGTCAACTCATGGGGCCTGCTTTGGAAATTACTCAGCGGAAGCTGCGTACTACGCGTTGAGAGCAACCGGCGGCAGTGGTATCACTCTGAGCTACAACCATTCACGCATTTTGTACCAGTCGCTCGTAATCTTTCCGACCTGATCGAGAAGCTGCAGTGGTGCCAGAGCCATACCGATCAATGCGAAAGGATTGCCGCAGCAGGGCGTCAATTAGCAATGAACGAAATCAAACAGCTTGGACGCAGAGTTGTCTCCGCTATAGATCATTTAGGGAAACAACTTTGAAGCGAACTATCCCATCCTCTTGTTCAAAACGAAAGATGCCGCCAGCTCGATGGATCAGGTCGCAAATCTGGCAATGCTGCCGTTGTCCAATTAATCAGCCCAGGGTGAATCCACAACGATCCACCAGCAGCGCGCAAACCAGCATGAAAAGCAACATGCTCAGCCACCTGCCAGCGAATCAAACGGAGGCCACGATCGGGATGATCAATCCAGCGACTCATCGACCCTGAATAGGCGCCCTCATTGCGCCGTAGCCATTCCATTTTATAAAATCCCAAACCTCCAAAAGCGCTGTTCACCCGCTCAGGCGCTGCCAATGGATCAAGACTGAACTGCCATGGCTGAAAAGCCTGCTCGATTAATTCAAGATCACTGAGCTGCGGCTGCCGGCAGTGCAACTCCAAAACTTGCTGCCACACATCAACCGGACAACGCTGCGGGTGGCGCAACGCCCACAGGTCGTAGTACGGGCCACGTTGATTCGCAAAGACAGCAGCGGCATCTTTTTGGGAAAGAAACCAAGCCAACACATCGGGCCAGTTTCCAAGGTCCCATGGCTCAGCGTTCACCTCATCGCAATCCAGCACGAGCACAAGATCGTCCAACTTGAATCCGGTTTCGCGGCGCAACCAACCGATCAAGCCATTCCGCAGGTGAGCCAAGCGCTCTGTTCGAACAGGCAGAGATCGATCAATGCCGCGCATGCCACGGGCAGAAATACCAGAACGATTTTTCGCATAGATTTGAATCTGCTCCAATGTATCGTCCGTACTGTCATTTTCAAGAATGAATATTTTTAGCGCTTTAAAACATGGCCTTAAGCGATCAAGATTGTCAAAAAACTTTGGCAAGTAGCAACCACAATCGCGCGCACAAGCGAGAACCCAAAGCGTTTGATTAAAGATCATTGTTTCTGCTCAAGCAGATGGCACCACTCCATGGCCACCTGCACCCAGGTCCGCATTGGACGATTTTGAATCTCTTGCACTAAGTGCTGATGCAAGGCCGCATTCGTTGCCAAACGATGAAGAGCCGAGCTGAGCTGCTCGTGATCACGGGTTTCCACCATGACGCAACCGCCGCCTGCCGCCAACTCAGCCAGCGCACCATCGCCGCGACACAAACAAGGCCGCCGGTGCCACAGGCTCTCGGCAACGGGCAAGCCAAAACCCTCTTCTAAAGAAGGAAAGACACAACAACGGGCCTGGCGATACAGCTCAAGCAGCCGCTGATCATCAGCATCAGACTCCCAACGCAGGGGCAAGCCCAAGGCCAAAGCTCGCTGCACCATCGCCACAACCCCAGCATCGTTGGGCCAGCCAACCAGCACCAGCGTGAGACCGGCGGGCCAACGCTGCTCAGCCACCAACGCAGCCAAAGCCTTGAGAAGGCCGCGATGATTTTTGCGTGGCTCGAGGGAGGCCACACAGAGCATCAAGGGCGCTTGCGGATCCGCAGCGGCCATTCGCAGCGTCTGCGGAAATTCCTCTGCTAAGCGCACCACCTTCAGCTGTGTTGATGTTGCAATCCTCTGCTCTACCCAAAACTCACGGAGATGGGACGCAGTGGTGCGTGAATTCGCCAACACGAGCGGGAATCGAGCCAAGCCTGCCATGTATTGGGCATGGCACTGAGACGCAGAGGCCGAATGCTTTCCATACAACCCGGCCAAACGCCAGGGAATGGCGTCATGAAACAACCAGGCCACATCAAGCTGAAGGCGGGCCAACTCCAGCTCAAGCTGATCCGCATCGGGATTGTGGGGGCCACTAACCAGCTCAACAATCAGAAGCTGGTCAGCCTGCAACAACTCCTGCGGCGATCGCGCTAAGCAATCTGCATCAGCCCAGGCACTGCTCGGAGGGCCACCCCATCGCGCCATATGCTGACGCTCTTCGAGGCTGGCAGGCGTCAAGCGCCGGGAAGGGCGATCCCAAACCACAGGCTGGAGTGAGCGTCCTAGCTCAAGCAAGGCGCTTGCCAAACAGCGCACACAACGCTGAATCCCCGTGTTGCGCTCAAAGCGAGCGGTGTGATCCACGTAATAGAGCCAAGTGGCCGATCCAAGACTGGTCATGGGCCCCAAGGACATCACCATGAAGCAGCACCTAAAAATGGTGGTCTCAAGCTTCTACAGACAGCCCTAAGAACATCGAACAGAGAAAATAATTTCATGCGTTGCCTAGACCTCTGTGCATTTTCAGCAAGCAAGCAGGGAAAACAAGCAACCTGAGACAGATCCCTCAGCATCTCGCACTTCCAAACAAATCGGCCTGAAGGCGATCTGCCTGACGGCATGGAACCGGCCCCAAGAGTTGGCCCAACTGTTGGCCTCATTGCAATGCGTGAGAGGGCTTGCCAATTGGTCTCTTTACGTGTGCGTTGAACCATCCGAGGAGCAGAACAAAATCATCGATCTGATCACAGCAGCTGCACTTCCTTGCAAATTAAACCTGAACCGCAATCGCAGCCAACACGGAGTGCGCGGCAATCCCCTCTTCTGCCTGCAAGAAGCCTCCGCCGACGGAGCCGAAACCTTCCTTCTGCTGGAAGACGATCTTGAAGTGTCGGCTGATTGCCTCGAGTTCATCGAACTGGCGACCGCACAACCTTCATGGGATCGGCAATACCGCTGCGGTAATTTGCATTTCTCAACCTGCTTTAACAACGCCCATCTCAACCATTGGGATAAAAAGGCAAGCTTCCTTCCAAGAACAGCCTTCGATACTTATTTCTTATCAAGCCTGGGATTATTCTTTAGTCGCGCACAATTTGAATCTTTTATCCAGCCCCATTGGTGGGATGCTCCTTTGTTATTACGAGACTTCTTCGGTGAACGCATCAGTGGCTGGGATTGCTCCTTAAATCAAGCTTTGCTTCTAGGGAACCAGCCTTGCCTGCAAAGCTTGTTGCCGCGAGTGCGGCACTTAGGCGTTGTAGGTGTGCATTCGGACGCTGTGCTGCATCAACGCAGCTACGCCCACGCTGGCATTTACTCCGGCCAGCAGCCTTTAACTGATCTCGCGATTCATACAGTTGATGGGATTAACGCCAACCCACCTGATGGTTGCGAACATTGGGGCCATTTGTTGCGGATGGCCCGCCAGCTCTGGACACTCGAACGCACGGCCCTGAAGCGTCAACTTGAACTAGCACGCTGCAGCCGAGACTTACGCAGATATTTTTAGCCCCTCCGCAAGCCCAGTTCTTGCCATTGCGCTGACTCCAACACCATCACCAATGAACCCTTCCAGCAAAACCGCTCTCATCACCGGCATCACTGGCCAAGACGGCAGCTACCTAGCGGAATTACTGCTCGATAAGGGCTACAACGTGCACGGCATCAAGCGGAGAGCTAGCAGCTTCAACACCAGCAGGATCGACCATCTCTATCAAGATCCCCACGACGACGATCCGCGGCTGACCTTGCATTACGGCGACCTCAGTGATGGCTCAAATCTGCAACGGATCATTGAACAGATTCAGCCTGATGAGATTTACAACCTCGGCGCGCAAAGCCATGTAGCAGTGAGCTTTGAAGCACCGGAATACACGGCCAATGTGGACGCCCTTGGCACCCTGCGCATCCTTGAAGCCGTGCGCATTCTTGGCTTAACAGAGACCACTCGCATCTATCAGGCATCGACTTCAGAGCTATACGGCTTGGTTCAAGAAACCCCGCAAACGGAGACAACCCGCTTCCATCCGCGCAGCCCCTATGGAGTAGCCAAGCTGTATGCCTATTGGATCACCGTGAATTACCGCGAGGCCTACGGGATGTACGCCTGCAACGGGATTCTGTTTAACCATGAGAGCCCTCGGCGCGGGGAAACCTTCGTGACCCGCAAAATCACGCGCGGGCTCGCGCGAATTGATGCAGGTTTAGAGAGCTGCTTATTCATGGGCAATCTCGATTCATTACGCGACTGGGGCCATGCCCGCGACTATGTGGAGATGCAATGGCGGATGCTGCAGCAGGAGCACCCAGAAGATTTTGTAATCGCTACCGGCCGGCAAGAATCGGTGCGGCACTTCATCGAACTCAGCGCTCAGCAACTGGGGTGGGGCGCAATCCAGTGGGATGGTGAGGGCTTGCAGGAAATCGGCAGACGGGCCACAGGTCAGGTGGTGGTGCGGATCGATCCGCGCTATTTCCGGCCAGCAGAAGTGGAAACACTCCTGGGTGATCCCAGCCAAGCCCACAAGAAACTGGGCTGGACCCCAACGACAAGCCTCGAGGAACTCGTGAGCGAAATGATCGCGTTAGATCAGGAGGAAGCAGGTAAGGAGGCATTCCTCAAGAGCCAAGGCTTCTCTGTGGTGGGGCCGCGGGAATGAGCTTGCTTCTAGCCAACGACCGCCTATTCATTGCAGGCTCCAGGGGAATGGCTGGCAGCGCGATCGTGCGTGCCTTGCAACGTGCCGGCTATGGCGACCTTTCGCGCGGTGGAGAGCTCCTCACTCCCGCACGCCAAGAGCTCGATTTGCTCGATATCCAGGCCGTTCAGCGCTGGATGGCTATGCACAAACCCAGCGTGGTTGTGCTGGCAGCCGCAACAGTGGGGGGCATTGAAGCCAACCGCAGCCGTCCCGCTGATTTCCTGCTGGACAATCTCAAGATCCAAACCAATGTGATCGAAACCGCCTGGCAAGCGGGTGTGCGCCGCTTGCTCTTTCTAGGCAGCAGCTGCATCTACCCCAAATTTGCCGCGCAGCCGATCCGAGAAGAAGAGCTGCTCACCGGTGCGCTGGAACCCACAAACGAATGGTATGCAATCGCCAAGATCGCCGGAATCAAACTTTGTGAGGCGTTGCGCCAGCAGCACGGCTTTGATGCGATCAGCCTGATGCCAACCAACCTCTATGGGCCTGGAGACAATTACCATCCCAGCGGTAGCCATGTGTTGCCGGCCTTGATCCGCCGCTTCCAGGAAGCCAAAGACCATGGGACTTCGTGCGTGTACTGCTGGGGCAGCGGCTCACCCCTGCGTGAATTCCTGCATGCCGATGATTTAGGGGAAGCCTGCGTATTTGCACTAAAGCGCTGGAATCCAGACCATGCCGATGCCCCCAAGAACGAGCAAGGCACACCGCTCACCTTCCTGAATGTGGGCACTGGCCACGACCTCACGATTCGTGACCTAGCTGAACAAGTCGCTGCCGCCGTTGGCTTTTCAGGGGAAATTCACTGGGACAGCAGCAAACCAGATGGCACACCCAAAAAACAATTGGATGTCAGCAGGCTGAGCACGATGGGTTGGCAGGCGCGCATTCCGCTCAACGCAGGCCTACCTCAAGCTCTTGACGATTTTCAAAAACAACGCCAGGCCGGCACATTGCGCAGCTAAGGGCAAACGGCATGCCCTTCGAATTGCAGGCGATTGCTTAAACCAGAACAACAGCATCCACTGAGAAATCAGACAGGTTGTTGTTGATCAATCTTGCACTGCCAAGAGCAGTGCTGAACAAAAGATCAGCACCAGACTGCGTCAGCTGATAACCAAGTTCTGCATTGAGTTCGAGACGATCACCAGCCGCAAAGGAAAAATCCCAGATCGTGTCATCACCTTCTGAGATACGAAAGCGATCGGCACCACGATCGCCCCAGAGTGCATCATTGCCGATGCCTCCAAACAGCCAATCATTATCTTTACCGCCACGCAAGGTGTCGTCACCAAGATCACCCCAGATCTCATCATTTCCCTGATTTCCATTCACAAAATCATTGCCTTTGCCAGCACGCACTAGATCATTCCCAGCAGCAGCATGAATCAAATCATCACCACGTGCTGAATAAATAGTCTCTCGATAGCCCTTCCCCCAAAGCTCATCAGCCTCCATGGACAGAAATTGTGCCTCTGCTCCCCAAATCTCGATTAAGGCATTGAGATCAGATGTGGTGAAGAAATCAGGCCAGTCTCCAGACTCTGGGCTGCGATAGGCCATGACCGTCTGCTCTGGATAGGCACTGGTCCAGGGGTCGGTGTTGCTGTCATAGGTATCACCATCGCCCGCTTCAAAGGGATGCTCTAGCCCCAGCGAATGTCCCCACTCGTGAACATTCACGTATTGGCGATAGTCCCAATTATCTGCAACCTCGGGGTAATTCATAAACAATTCCCAACCCACCGAACCAGTAACCGCAAGGCCAAGGGTTTGGCCGCTTCCGCTGCCTCCAACCTCAATTTCCTGGTCGTAATAGAACGCCGTGTCTGCCTGGGACGCCTCTCCTACAAAGGAAAAATCAAGATCGATAATCGAATCCAGCCGTTTCACAATGGAGCGGATGTAGTCCTGATCTTGCCCCGTGATCGGAACCGACTGAATCGTCTGCGATCCAAATCCACCACCACTGACCTGAACAGCTCCGCCTGAAGAATGGAGATAGAGATCCATCACCCCATCAGCAGCTACCAACTGCTGTGAAAACTCAGCGGCGGAGTTACTGATCAAGACTTGAGTCGGAACCAGATCCGTGGACATCTCCAGACCGGCTGCAACTGACGCTTCGCCAATGAGGCCAAGCCTTTGGGCCGCTGCTCGCTCGCAGAGAAAGCACATGAAAACGTTTGCTCTATCCGTTCAATGTATAGATCGAAGGTGTGTCTCAGCCATGACTGGAATCTGAGATCTTGCTTAGACCCGGATCATGGGGCCTGAATTCCAATCCGTTCGCCGTCATATCCAGCACGCTGCCTCACGTCTCTGCACCAATCGAGATGAGCGAGATACCAGCGCACTGTGCTCTCTAATCCCTTCTGAAAATCATGGCGCGGCTGCCAGCCCAGCTCATTGCTGATCTTGAGCGGGTCGATGGCGTAACGGCGATCATGGCCTGGTCGATCCGCTACTGGAGTGATCAGCTGTGAGTGGGGTGCCCCCTGAGGGCTCAACTGATCCAGCACGGCACAAATCGCATCCACCACCTGCTTGTATGTGCGCTCTCCATGCCCGCCCACGCAATAGCTCTGGCCTAGTTGACCCTGGGTGGCTGCAAGCAAGAGGGCATCCACATGGTCTTCCACAAACAACCAATCGCGCACATGGGCGCCATCGCCATACAGCGGGATCGACTCGCCGGCCACGGCCTTGAGAATCACCACGGGAATTAATTTCTCGGGAAACTGCCATGGGCCAAAGTTATTGCTGCAGTTGGTGAGCACCACGGGCAAGCCGTAGGTGTGATGCCAGGCCATCACCAAGTGATCACTGGCCGCCTTCGTGGCTGAATAGGGGCTGCGTGGGTCGTAGGGCGTGTCTTCTGTGAAACGGCCGGTAGCCCCCAAGGAGCCAAAGACTTCGTCGGTGCTGATGTGATGAAAACGGAACGCCTCTTGCCGAGCCTCAGGCAGCGATTCCCAATGGGCCCTGGCCGCTTGAAGCAACGAAAATGTGCCGCAGACATTACTGCTGAGAAACGCTTCTGGGCAATCAATCGAGCGATCCACATGGCTCTCAGCCGCCAAATGCAGCACGAGATCGGGATCAGCCTCCTTCAGCGCCGAGACCACGGATTCAGCATCAGCGAGATCCACTTGCAGCAGTCGATACCGCCCTTCTCCAGCAACTCCTAACCCAGCCAGTGTGCGTTCAATCCCACTGACATCACTGGCGTAACCAAGCTTGTCGAGGCTGAACACGATGGAGCTGGTTTCCTTCAACAAGCGCCTCACGACGGCCCCGCCAATGAAGCCTGCTCCTCCTGTGACCAGGACCCGTTGCATCGTCATCGACCACCGGCCTTCAGCACGGTTTTGATCGTACGAAACAGGATCACAAAATCGATCCAGGTGCTGAAGTGCCTCAAGTAGTACAAGTCGTAGGAGAGCTTGAGATCGGAATCCTCAATGCTGCTCGCATAGGGCGCGCACACCTGAGCCCAACCGCTCAACCCAGGCCGCATCCAATGGCGCTTGCGGTAATGGGGAATATGGAGTTCAAGCTCCTCCTCAAACTCTGGGCGCTCCGGCCTTGGGCCGATCAAGCTCATTTCACCGGAGAGCACATTCAGCAACTGAGGGAGCTCGTCCAAACGCAGACGCCTCAGCCAGTAGCCCACCTTGGTGATGCGCCGATCTCCTGGTTCCGTCCAAGTAGGAGCTGCGTTCGCAGGTTGAACCTCCATCGTGCGCAGCTTCAGCACCGAGAACGGTCTGCCCAACCAGCCGCTGCGCTGCTGCACATAAAACACTGGTCCGCGATCTTCCAACCAAACCAACAAGGCGGCGAGTGCCACAAACGGAAAGCTCAAAACAAGCAATCCTCCCGCCACGATCAGATCAGCGGCGCGCTTCAATTGCGCTTGCACGCTGAACGTGGCAGCCCAAGGGAGGTCGTCATAAATCAGGCCTACATCGGGAAGCAACACGGGTGGAAGCCGTTCTTGCATCTGCTCAAAGAGCCGCTCCGTTGACACCACGCTCAGCAAACTTGGATCACCCGTTTCCAACTGATTGCGCAATTGCTGCAAGGACAGATCGGCGCGGATCTGGGGCGTCAATGTGAGCATCAAAGGTGCATTGAGCCCCTGAAGTTCCCTCTGAAGCTGACCCAGTTGAATCGTCTCGAGACGATCCCTTTGGGGAACGCGGCGCCAAGCCTGAAGGATGGGCTCTCTCTCCTGATCAGCGGCTAGCAACAACAGCCTGGGCGACTCCGGCAAAAGCATGCCGCGGCGCAAACCGATGCGTACGAATAGTGACCAACCCATCACAGCAGCCACCCAAACCAACTGCACCCGCCTGTACACCAACCACACCTGCTCACCGGGATTGAGCAACCAACGGGCAAGCGCCACCACGATCAACGTGGCAACCGCAGTGAGCAGAAGGCGTTGAAGCAGCACGACTAGCGGCAGGCGGCGCCAGCGCAACACGGTGTAGCTGCCAAACAGCCAGCCCAAGAGCGGGTAGAGCAACAAACAGAACAGCAACCAGCTGTATTGCCCGACCAGCTGCGTTCCACCGATCGGCACCCCAAAGGCTGCGGGGGCCAGCATGATCAAAACCAAGATCAAGATCTGGCCGAACCAATCGAGAAACAAAGCACGCAAGAGCAGCGTGCGTGGATTACGTCCCCACATCAGCGATCACCTCCCGCAAGGCCTGATACCAGTGCTTGGTTCTCAAACCCAACAGCTCCCTGCTGCTGGTGCAATCCAACAGCGAATAGGCCGGTCGCTGCGCTGGCGTGGGGTAATCAGCGGTGCTGATCGGCGATATCGTCGCCGCGCGCTCCAGCTGTCCTGCCGCCTCTGCCAATTCCCCAATGGCCACAGCGAAGTCGTACCAACTCGCAGCACCAGCATCACTCCAATGCATCACTCCGCCAAGCTGCCGCTCCACCAGCCGCCAACAGGCCCCAGCTAAGCCAGCCGTTGCTGTTGGGCATCCCACTTGATCGGCCACCACCCGCAAGGGTTCAGCAGCCTCGACTTTTTGGCGATGCAAGCGAAGCATCGTCAACAGAAAATTATTGCCAACAGGCCCATACACCCAACTGGTGCGCAACAGCGCCGCCTTGCCCCCCCGCTCGAGCCCCAGCAGCTCAGCAATCGCTTGCTCTCCGGCTGCCTTCGTGGTGCCGTACACCCCCAGCGGATCCCTCGGCTGGTCCGTTCCATAGGGATGACCTTGCCGGCCGTTAAACACAAAGTCGGTGCTGACCTGAAGCAAACAACCACCCGTCTGGGCTAGAGCCTCAGCGAAAGCGCGCGGAGCCAAGGCATTCACGGCATGGGCCAATTCGGGCTCGGTTTCGGCTCGATCCACCGCCGTGTAGGCGCCGGCATTGATCACCCAATCGGGCTTGCACTCGAGCACCGCAGCACGACAAGCGTCTGCATCGGCAAGATCGAGCGCAGCCAAGCCATCGCCACCGTTGCGACTGGTCGCAATCAGCTCCACGCTTCTGTTTTGCAGCATCTGGGGCAACGAGGCACGCAGTGCGCGTCCGAGCTGCCCTTGCGAACCAGTGAGCAGGATTTTCACAACACCCACCCGCTCATGCGAACACGTCTCCTGCACGTTCAAGTGCAGCCAGAGAAGGGGCTTCCGCATCCTTAGCCGCCAACAACGGAGCAGCCACACCCGCCCGCGCCAAGGGCCAAGCCAGCTTCAAGGTTGGGTCATCCCAGCGAAGGGAACGCTCACAGTCGCGGTTCCAAAAGCCACTGGCTTTGTATTGCACCTCGGCCACAGCGCTGAGGGTGAGGAAACCATGGGCGAACCCAACCGGAACCCAGAGCTGCTGCTGATTGGCAGCGCTCAGCTCTGCCGACACCCACTGGCCATAAGTAGACGAGCTGCGGCGTAGATCCACTGCCACGTCAACAATCTCGCCCAGGCTGCAACGCACCAGCTTTCCCTGGGGCTCCGGCAGGAGCTGGTAATGCAAGCCACGCAGGACTCCAGCGCTCGAGCGGGAATGGTTGTCCTGGCGAAAACGCAGGGCCTGCGCCTCGGCCTCCGCCACACCAGCTCCAACCAAAGCACTCTGAAAGCTTCGCTCGTTCCAACTTTCAAAGAAAAACCCCCGGTCATCCCCAAAGACGCGGGTTGTGATCAACAAGGGGCCCTCAAGGGGCTGTCCCCCAGACCCGATCAACGGTTCAGCCTGCATGGTTCACCTGACGCACATGGCTATCGAGATTGCGTTGGAACAGGGCATGGTCGCTGGTGCCTTCTTCCAACATCTGCAACAGGTAGCAGCCATAGCCACTTTTCACCAAGGGCTGGGCCAGATGCTCGAGCTGCTTGTCATCAATCCAGCCCTGGCGCCAGGCCACTTCCTCAGGACACCCCACCTTCATGCCCTGACGGTGCTCGAGCGTGCGGATGTAGGAACCGGCTTCATGCAGAGAATCAAACGTGCCCGTATCCAGCCAAGCCATCCCACGCCCCATCAATTCCACCGTGAGCGCTCCTTCCGACAGATACATCTGGTTGAGGCTGGTGATTTCCAACTCTCCACGCGCCGACGGTTTCACGTGTTGCGCTCTCTCGACCACTGAGGCGTCATAAAAGTAGAGGCCCGTAACGGCATAATGGCTTCTGGGCTGCGTGGGCTTTTCTTCAATACTCAAGGCTCGGCCTTGGGCATCGAACTCCACCACGCCGTAACGCTCGGGATCGCGCACGGGATAGGCAAACACGGTGCCGCCTAAAGCCTGCGCTGCAGCCGACTGCAACTGAGGGATCAGTTCATGGCCGTGAAAGAGGTTGTCTCCCAGCACCAAGGCAACCGGGTCACCATCGAGGAAATCAGCCCCAATCAAAAAAGCCTGCGCCAAGCCATCGGGGCTGGGCTGCACGGCATAGCGGATAGTCATCCCCCAGGCACTGCCATCTCCCAACAGACGATGAAAGGCCTGTTGGTCATGGGGCGTGGTGATGATCAGCACTTCACGAATCCCCGCCAACATCAAAGTGCTGAGCGGATAGTGAATCATCGGCTTGTCGTACACCGGCATCAGCTGTTTGCTGACCGCCGAGGTGAGTGGAGCCAAGCGGGTGCCACTTCCACCAGCGAGGATGATGCCCTTGCGATCGCTGGCGGTGGTCACGGGCTTCACGATGAAATGCAATATTTCAGCATGGACTGGCCCTCAGTCCTGATCGCCATCCGGCTCAGGGTTTTCAGCGGCAGCTTCTCCAGCCGAGTCTGGGTTTGCGGGGGATCCGACCTCACATTGCAACAAGGCACTCTTGAGCGCTTTTTCGGCCGCTTGTGAGGCAAAAAAGTCCAAACCACCTACCGACTCGTGCCGCGCTCTCCCTCGCCAAGGAAGATGGGTTCAGATCTAATGCACCATGAACCGCTACCGACTAGTGGAACATGCCCCCGGAGCACCGGGGCTGCGCTGGTTCGGCCTGGGGCCGGATCTGCGGCCCACCCGCGGCCTGCTGAAGCTGCAACGCCTGTTCCGCAAACACGCCTTCTGGGCTCAGGACCGCAACCAACCCCAACTAAAGCGCATGCTGGCGGGCAGCACGGTTGTGGTGAGCCTTTGGCGAGGCAAACGGATGGTGGGATTTGGCCGGGCCACAACGGATGGGGTCTATCGCGCAGTGCTTTGGGATGTGGTGGTGGCAGGCGACTTACAAGGGCGCGGGCTAGGCAGGAGAGTGGTGGAAGCGCTGCTGAGCGCTACAACAATCCGTCAAACGGAACGGGTATATCTGATGACCACCAAAAGCGCAGGCTTCTACCAGCAGCTGGGATTTAAAGAAATCAAAACCCAGCGTATGCTAATCCGCGGCCAGTAATTCAAATTAAGCGGATGAAGAGATTCGAACTCTCGACCCTCTCCTTGGCAAGGAGATGCTCTACCACTGAGCTACATCCGCATCGTCGATGGGACTATATCCCTAACGGCTTGATGAGCATGCAGCACAGAGGGTCCCTCGGTCAAGCGCAGGGAGGCAGCAACGCAGAGAAAGCACGGTGAAAGAGAGATGGATCTATCCATGGCTCTGAGAAGAGTTCAGCCCTATTGGCCATCACGCGCGCAGGGCTTCCGCCATCAACTTCGAGCCAAGCCACTAATCGAATTTCGTGAGTTGAGCGTGGCTTTGGAGAGACAAGGCTGGAAGGTGCCCAAACGGCTCCTGGGCATCGTCAAAAGGAGGAGATGATCCATCCCAGATCCAACGACAACCATGTGGGAGCCCAAAGAACGTCGGCGGCTACTTAGAACTGCTTACCAAAACCCAACTCCCGCTTTATTTCTCGATCGCGATGGGGTGCTAATCGAGGACAGGCATTACCTCTGCGATCCAACTGAGGTGAGCCTCTGTCCAGGAAGCAAAGATCTCGTAGAAGCTGCACACAAAAAGAACTGGGCCATCGTTGTGATCACCAACCAGTCCGGAATCGCCAGGGGTTACTTCGATTGGTCCGACTATGAGCGTGTCACGGATCGGCTGCTGACACTCCTTGGCGCATCGGCATCTATAGCAGGGATCTATGCCAATGGGCACGGACCTGAAGCATCAGCAGGAAGCTGGCGCAAACCCAGTCCAGCCATGTTGCTGGAGGCCTGTCGAGACCTCAACCTTGATCTGAAAAAATCGATTCTTGTTGGAGACCGTCTTTCAGACCTGGAAGCTGGGACTCGCGCAGGTGTACAGACTTTGATCCATGTACTGACTGGACACGGGCCTAGCGAGCGGGCTGAGACCCAGGCATGGGCAGAGCAGCAGCAACAAGGCTTCAGTCAGAATCCCAAGCCTGAGCTTTGGTTCTTGGACTCCTTGATCGCTTTCCCACACTCACTGCTAGGCCAAAGAAAATGAGCACAAAAAGCTGCGATGTGTTGCTCCTGGGAGGAGGGATGGTGGGTCTTTCGATCGCCCATCAACTCCTTGAGCGGGGCCTCACGAGCAGCATCACGATACTCGATAAGGAACTTGAGCTAGGTCTCCATAGCTCGGGTCGCAACAGCGGCGTTCTCCATGCCGGGATCTACTACAAGCCAGGTTCACTGAAAGCCAAGGTATGCGTTGAGGGTGCTCGGCGGCTCCGCTCTTGGATTGAAGAGCGTGGCTTGCCGCTTAACCCCTGCGGCAAGGTGATCGTGCCTCAGCGGGCTGAATTAGACGGGCAGCTCGACGTGCTGGCCGAGCGCGGCAGGACGAATGGCGCCGAGGTGGAGTTGTGGGACGCCGATCAGCTGAGGGATCTGGTCCCAGAAGCCCGAACGGCCAGCGGTCGAGCTTTATGGAGCCCGAACACAGCCGTCGTGAAACCGATCAGCGTGGTGCGTCGACTCCGTCAGGATCTCGCTGATCGAGGGGTGAACATGCTGGAAGGCCAACAAGGCTTCGAGGCTCAGCCCGAGCAGCAACAACTAACGCTTAACGATGGCACGCAGCTCAGCTATGGCCATCTGTTCAACTGCACAGGCCTGCAGGCGGATCGTGTAGCTCAACTTTTCGGAGTGGGCGATCAATACACACTGTTGCCCTTCAAAGGGCTCTACTGGCAACTCAAAGCGAGTTGCCCAATCCAACCACGCACCAATCTCTATCCGGTACCCGATCTAAGTGTCCCTTTCCTGGGGATTCATTTCACCCCCAGTGCGGACTCAACACCAGTGGTGAGCATTGGACCTACAGCCACACCCGCCTGGGGCAGAGAAAATTACCGCAGCCTCCAAGCCATCGAACCTGGTATGGCCGCAAAAAATCTTGGAGTTCTTGCGCGCCAATATTTGGCCAACCGAGGCGGATTCCGCCGCTATGTGCATGAACAAGCCTTTCTAGCGCTACCACCCTTGCTCATTCGAGCTGCCCAGGAGCTGATCCCGGCTGTAAAACCTGAGCACATTGAACTCAGCCAAAAAGTGGGAATCCGCTCACAAGTGTTTAACCGACAGACAGAACGCCTGGAAGACGATTTTCTTTGCATGCCAGGCCCAAGCAGTACCCACGTACTCAACGCGATCTCGCCTGCCTTTACTGCAAGCTTTGCATTGGCAGATTTGATCATTGATCAAGCTCTACCCACATTGAACCTGTGATGACACAACCCATCCGCGCCCTGCTTCTAGCCGCAGGTCTTGGAACGCGGCTGCGACCCATCACCTTGCACACTCCAAAATGCTTGGTGCCCATAGGCGGAGAGCCACTACTGGGCCTCTGGCTCAGAAAACTTGAGTTGGCAGGCTGCGATTCAGTACTTGTCAACACTCATTACTTAGCTGAGCAGGTTGAGGCCTTCCTCAAGAGCTGGCAGAGCTCCTCGATGACTGTCCAGAGCGTTCACGAGCCTGAGTTATTGGGCACCGCTGGCACCATGCTGACCAACCAAGAGTTCTTTAGGGGTTCCACAGGCTTGCTCATTCACGCCGACAACGCCATGGCAGGGGATCTGAAAGATTTCTTGGCTGCCCACCGCGAGCGCCAGGCTTGCTGCCTCCTAACCATGCTCACCTTCAAGACCGACAACCCGAGCAGCTGCGGAATCGTTGAGATAGACAACCAGCAAGTCGTCCAAGCGTTTCATGAGAAACTGCCTCAGCCTCCTGGCAAGAGGGCTAATGGAGCAATATACGCCTTCGAACAAGACTTCCTTGATCACCTCAACCTGATGAATCCAACACCAAGCGACTTCAGCACTGAGGTGATTCCCAAATTGATAGGCCGAATTCAGACCTGGCACACCCATGATGCATATCTGGACATTGGCACCCCTGAGGCACTCATTTCAGCACAACATTTACCTAAGAATTAGCAATGACGCTTTCTTCGCCAACATTGAGCGAGTTTACAAATAGCGCTTTTTCCTATTTAGAGCGTCTACAGGGATGTTTCAACAAAAAAAATTTAGAGGCTATAGAAAATCTCGCGATAGAGCTCCGTCAAGCATGGATCAGTGGACGAAACGTCTACATCTGCGGCAATGGTGGAAGTGCGGCCAATGCGATTCATATCGCCAATGATCTTCATTACGGCATCGGTGCCTGTGGACCAGGCTCAAAGCTGCCCGGACTACGAATAGAAGCACTACCCGCCAATACCGGTGTAATTACCTGCCTTGCCAATGACACCGGCTACGAAAACATATACGCCCACCAACTCGAAGTAAAAAGCCAAAAAGGGGATCTCCTGATCGCCCTCTCCGGCAGCGGTAATTCGCCAAACATAACCAAAGCGATTGATATCGCTAACAACATTGGGGTACAAACATTTGCAATTCTGGCATTTACAGGAGGAAAATGCAAAGAACAAGCCAAAACAGTGATTCATTTCGAAATCAACGACATGCAAATCGCCGAAGACACTCAGCTTGTGGTCGGCCACTTATGTATGCAGTGGCTTAATTCTCATAAACCCGATCAAATCCAACCACTAAGCAATGGCTGAACTTGACTTCATGAGTGCGCTTCACAAAAGCACACAACGTGATTACTTGGCACGTGTCAACGACCCTGAATATCCCAAAGCAAGAGCTGCTGAAATAGCCAAGAATTTTTCTAAAGACTATTGGGATGGAGATAGAAGAATTTGCTACGGAGGTTATCACTATCTCGAAGGGCGTTGGGAAAAAGTCGCTCGCGCCATTGCTAATCATTATCCCCTACCCGCCAACCCCAAAATCCTAGATATCGGCTGTGGGAAGGGATTCCTTCTTTACGACTTTCTAAAAGTCATACCCGATGCAGAAATTTATGGCATCGATATTTCAGACTATGCAATTAGAAACTGCAAGCCAGAAATTCGAGAGCGACTGCAAGTTGGTAATGCCATCAACCTACCTTGGGAAGACAATACCTTTGACCTCGTAATTTCCATCACCACGTTGCACAATCTGCCTGCGTACGATCTTGATCTCGCCCTTCGAGAGATGGAACGTGTTGGAAAACGACACAAATATCTATGCCTCGAAAGCTATCGAACTGAGCAGGAAAAAGTGAATCTTCTTTACTGGCAGGTCACTTGCGAGGCCTTCAACACACCCAAAGAATGGCGTTGGTGGTTCAATAGTACAAATTACACTGGGGATTACTCTTTTATTTATTTTGAATAGACCTGTCACGATCACCTATGATGTCTATGGACGAGAGCCATGCCAGCGATGAACAGCGAAAGATCGTGGGATTTTAGAGATAGCCAAGAACTTGTTGCAAGTCATGAATACAACAAAGAAGGATACATAATAGAGAAAGCAGACTTACAGTATCTCGAATTAATTAAAAATGATATCCAGAGAGCATATTTTGAGTTCGCCAGCTTTAGTGGAAAAAACCGCAAAGACCTTGAAAATGCTCATCACTCAATATCTCACGAAGAAAGCAATGATCTTCGGCTCCATATAATGCAAAAGATCTATCAGAACACAAGCTTTCACAAAAATTACTACAATTCGGCCAAGAATATTATTCATTCCCTATGTGGAAACGAGTTGGCAATGCAGAAGAGGCCAGGACTCTCAATCAATTTACCTCAAAATAAAAACGATATTCTTCCAATACATGCAGACACGTGGAATGGTGTATCACCTTTTGAACTCAATATTTGGATCCCGCTTGTTAACTGCACCGATTCTATGTGCCTATACATACTAAAGAGAGATGACTACAAACGCAGACTTAAAGAGTCTAAAGAACTTTTAAGGCTCACAACGGATGAACTCTTTAATGAACTGCGCGACGACCTGACATGGATTCCGATTGATTATGGACAAATCCTAGCTTTCGATCAGTCCCTACCGCACGGTTATTCTTTGAATGAAGAGCGAAATACACATTGGTCAATTAATTGCCGATTCAAAGGATTACATACTCCATATTGGGATAAAAGATTAGGCGAGTATTTTATGCCAATAACTGTCAAAAATTGCACAAGATTAGGCATGGACTATATCCATCCAGATGGATGGATATGATGGTGATAGGCATGAATCTTGCGCGAGGCTATATCGCCAGTGGCGAATTCAATGGCCAAAGAATTCCACAGCATATTCAAAATCAAATTGTCAAGTCATATTGCGACGCAAATGCTTTGAAGTTTGTGTTGTCACGTGCAGAATACTGGATTAATGGCAGCACAGATTGCCAACTGTGGGCCGCACTAAAAGAAGGATTTAAACACATAGTTTTTTACAGTATTTGGCAGCTACCCGAAAAAGAAATTGTCAGAAAAAAAGTGTATGGACACTGCATCAAAAATAAAATCACTCTTCATTTTGCAACAGAGCGGATGCGCTCAGACGCTTTTCAGGAAACTTTTTCGGAATTTGAAATACTACTCAAGTCAAATTTATTGATTTCAAATGAAATTAATTATGACCAACATTTACGCGATCTTAGGAAATTTATACAGCAAGATGGGTTAATTTTTTAAATATATAAAAAGCAACTTTTGATCATCCACCCCGAAAGGCCTCTAAAAACATGCGATAAAGGCTACATTCAAAAAATCATATCATTTTTTACTATATAGCTCAATATTGGTCTATGTTTTAACATGTGACGTCTCCGGTAGCATCCACGCAATTTCCTTTTTCTATGTGCGACCGGTCTATTTCCAATCACTCGACACCCCTAAAGTTCAACTAATCCGCTTGAGCGAAATACGCAATAGAACCACTGCTGGCTCTGTGAGTGTCCGCTTCTGACATGTCAACACAATTTCTGCGATTAGAGGATGGCGCTTCCTGGCATGGCTGTGTGCTCGCCTACGGCCACTTCACCACCATTCATCCTGGCCATATTCGCTACCTTCGCCATGCCCATGGCCTGGGTAAGCAGCTGGTGGTCGCCTTGATCGGGGACGGCAAAGCAAATTATGCATTCCAACAACAAGACCGGGCTGAAGCCCTAAGCCTGCTTGGCATTGCAGATGCCGTTCTGTTGCTGGAAGCCGATGAACTGAACGCGGCCATCGAGGCACTGAAGCCAGTGGTATTGGTTCTGGGTAATGAATTCAAAAACAACGCTGAAATTCAGACCACCCTCCTACAACAACGCCAACAAGGCGGAACTGTTCAATTTCATGCGGGTGAGATTCACTACGCCACCGCGGATCTGCTCAGCGGATCTGAACGCGATCTCCGCCAACAACGCCTTTCCCTCTTTCAGGCCGCCTGCCGGCGGCAGAGAATCGAACAAGGTCAACTCCATGACGCTATCAACAGCTGGAGATCTACCCGGCTGATTGTTCTGGGCGACACCATCGTGGATCAATACGCCGCCTGTGAAGCCATCGGCATGAGCGCCGAAGCCCCCGTGGTGGTGGTGCGGGAACTGGAGCACAAAAATTTCATCGGTGGTGCGGCGGTAGTGGCGGCTCACATCACCGCCCTTGGCGCTCAATGCGATTTCATCTCCGTGGTGGGGGCAGACAGCACAGCCGAGCTCGTACGCCAGCAACTGGCTGTTCAAGGCATCGGTGATGGCCTCAGCACGGACCCCACACGACCGACCACCTTCAAAAAGCGCTACTTGGTGGAGAACCAAAAGCTGTTTCGCGTCAGCCGGCTTGAGGAGCACAACCTCGATGCAGCCGTGGAAGATCAGGTGATCGCTCAGCTGCAAAAGCTGGCTCACCACGCCGATGGGATCGTGGTGTCGGATTTTGTCTACGGAGTCGTCACCCCACGCATATTGGAGGTGGTGCATCAGCTCGCCAAAGAGCACAGCTTGCTGCTCTTCGGGGACCTCCAGTGCAGCACTCAGGTGGGCTCTGTCACCCGCTTCGAAAACTTCTCACTGCTCTGCCCCAATGAACGAGAGGCACGGCTCGCCCTGCAAGACAAGGACAGCGGACTCGAGCGCTTGAGCCAGCGCCTGCTGCAAATCACGGGAAGTGAACGCCTCGTGATGAAGCTCGGGCCAGAGGGGTTCATCGCCTACGACCGTCAATCCGATAGTACGCTCAGCAACCAAGCCTTTCCGGCCCTGTCCGTGAACCCACTGGATGTGGCTGGCGCAGGTGATTCGCTGCTGGCGCTGTTTGCCACCGGATTGGCCAGTGGGCAAGCGATGATGCCAACTGCTGCATTGGCCTGCTGTATGGCCGCCCTCGCTGTTGAAACCATGGGCAACACGCCCATCAGCGCCAATGCTCTGCGCAGCAGCCTGCAGGAGGTGCTGCAGCCATGAGCAATCAAAAAGTCCTTGTCATCGGCTCCAACAGCTTCAGCGGTAGCCACTTTGTGGCTGAAGCGTTAAGCGCTGGGCACACAGTCTGGGGAGTAAGCCGCTCAACGGAACCGCACCCCGTGTTCCTTCCTTACCGCTGGCCTATCAACGGGGAGGGTCCAGCCCTAGCCACTGCTGAGAACTTCCACTTTCAAGCGATTGATCTCAACAGTCAGCTGAATGATCTGCTGGACCTGATCGATCGCGTTCAACCGGAGCTGGTGGTGAATTTCGCCGCCCAAGGCATGGTGGCCGAAAGCTGGCTGAACCCCACCCATTGGTACCGCACCAACGTGGTTTCTCAGGTGGCACTGCACGATGCCCTACGACACAAACCATTTCTGCAGAAATACGTGCATGTCACCACCCCGGAGGTGTACGGCAGCACCGATGGGGGATGGATCAAGGAACACAACCACTTCGCCCCCAGCACCCCCTATGCCGTGAGCCGTGCAGCCTGTGATCTACACCTGCGGAGCTTCCATGAGGCCTATGGCTTCCCCGTGGTGTTCACACGCGCCGCGAACGTGTATGGACCAGGCCAGCAGCTCTATCGGATCATCCCCCGCACCCTGCTGAGTGCTCGAACAGGCAAGCCAATGCAGCTTCATGGCGGAGGGCACTCCGTACGGGCCTTCATTCACATTCAGGATGTGGTTCGCGCCACCTTGCAGTTGGCCAACAAAGGGGAGCCAGGCAGCACATGGCATCTATCCACCCAGGAGAGCTGCAGCATCCGGACGATTGTCGAGCAAATCTGCACACTCACCAGTGCTGACTTCAACGCTTTGGTGCTGAACAGCGACGAACGCCTTGGGAAGGATCAGAGCTACCTACTCGACAGTTCAGCCATGCGCCAGGTGCATGGCTGGTCTGATCAGATCCGCTTACAGCAGGGGCTTCAGGAGACACTGGCCTGGGTGGATGCCAACCTGGCAACCCTAAAGACCCTGCCCTGGAGCTACCAGCACAAGACATGAACCTGCTCGTTACTGGTGGCTGCGGCTACAAGGGCTCCGTGCTGATCCCCCTGCTGCTGGCCGATGGCCACAGCGTGATCAGCATCGACACCCAGTGGTTTGGCAATGCCCTACCGGAGCACCCTCAGCTCACCAACCTCAAGCTGGATGTGCGCGACACCGATGCCATCCCCCTCGATGGCGTGGAGGCCATCATTCATCTGGCCAATATTGCCAATGATCCAGCCGTAGAGCTCAACCCCACCTTGAGCTGGGAGGTGAATGTGCTGGCAGGCCAGCAGCTGGCTGATCGAGCCGTTCGCGCTGGCGTGAAACACTTCCTCTTTGCCAGCTCCGGCAGCGTGTATGGCGTGAAGGATGAGCCCCAGGTCACCGAAGACCTCACCTTGGTCCCAATCTCGGTGTACAACAAAACCAAAATGGTGGCGGAACGGGTGTTCCTCTCCTATGCCGATCAGATGCAGGTGCACTGCATCCGCCCAGCAACCGTGTGCGGTTTGTCGCCCCGCATGCGGCTGGATGTGAGCGTGAACATGCTCACCTACCAGGGGCTCAAAAATGGCAAAATCACAGTTTTTGGTGGCGAGCAAACCAGGCCCAACATCCACATTCAGGATATGGCCAATGTGTATCGTCACTTTCTCGCCCATCCAGAGCTGCCCTCCGGTTGCTATAACGCAGGTTTTGAAAATCTGAAAATCCTCGATATTGCCAAACGGGTTCAACAGGGCACTGGCTCCGAGATTGTGGTGAGCGAATCCAACGACCCACGCTCCTACCGCCAAGATTCCAGCAAATTGCTGGCGACTGGTTTTCAGCCCCAATTCAGTGTTCAAAGCGCGATTGATGAAATCACTACTGCTTACAGGAATGGTGAACTTCCCGAGGGAGAGAATTGCTACACGGTGAAATGGATGCAACATCTGCAACTAGAGGCAAACCGCTAAAGACATGGCCACCAAAGCTCCCAATACCACTGAAGCGCTTAACCGGATAGCCCTCAACATCCGGCGACGCACAATTAAAACCTCAGCCAGCGCCCATATTCCTCATCTGGGCTCTTGCCTCTCGTGCGTTGAATTGCTCATAGCGCTCTATTGGCAAGAACTGCGAATTGACCCCCAGCAGCCAGAAGCAGCAGATCGTGACCGCTTTGTGCTGAGCAAAGGCCATGGCGCACCCGTGCTGTTCCAGGTGCTGGCGGAACGGGGCTTTTTCCCAATTGAGCGCCTGGATGAATTTGGAAAACCTGGCAGTGTGTTTCACGAGCACCCACCCAAACCTGGCTATATCCCCGGCGTGGAAGCAGCCACTGGTTCCCTGGGTCACGGCCTACCGATGGCCCTGGGCATGGCAATTGCCCAACGCATCCAGGGCAACAACAACCGCTGCTACGCCCTCTTGAGCGATGGCGAATGTAATGAGGGCAGCATTTGGGAAGCTGCAATGCTTGCTGCAGGACAGCACCTGCACAACCTCACGGCAATTATCGACTACAACAAATGGCAAGCTACAGGCCGCAGCCAAGAGGTGATGGCCCTTGAACCCTTAGCGGCCAAATGGGAAGCCTTCGGCTGGCATGCCCAGGAGATTGATGGCCATGATCTGGCGGCGATTCGCCAGGCACTCGCAGCCGCACGAGCAGAGACAAGCAAACCGAGTGTGGTCGTAGCCCACACAATTAAAGGCAAAGGGGTGTCATTCATGGAAGACGACAACAATTGGCATTACCGCACCCCCAACCCAGATGAGCTGGCTGCAGCACTGGCTGAACTTCAAGAGGTGCAGTTGTGAGAAATGCCTTTGCCCGCGTTATGACTGAACTTTCCCAGGAAAGAGGCGATGTGTGCCTGCTTTCGGGTGATATCGGTAACCGAATGTTTGATCGCTACAAGGAGGTGGCGCCAACACGATTCCTCAATTGCGGCATCGCAGAAGGCAACATGATGAGCATGGCCGCTGGCATGGCGCTGAGCGGCCTAAGACCCGTGGTGTACACAATCACTCCGTTCACCACCACACGCTGTCTGGAGCAAATCCGGACGGGCGTGGCCTACCACGAGGCACCCGTGGTGATCGTGGGAACCGGCTCGGGACTTTCGTATGCCGAACTCGGTGCCACCCACCATTCCCTCGAGGATATGGCCGTACTGCGCAGCATTCCCAACCTGCAGGTATGTGCACCAGCTGATTCACTGGAATTAGAGGCTCAGTTACGCCAAGCCATTGAAGAAGGGCGACCAACATATATACGGATAGGGAAGAAGGGTGAACCAGATCTACATGATAAAAAGGAAACACTTGGTATCGGAAAAGCTAATTTCCTTAGAACCGGCCAAGATATTCTGTTACTAGGAATAGGACCGATTCTGGAAGAAGCCATGAAAGCGAGAGATTTACTGAGCCAAAAAGGAATCAAAATAGGAATCGCAAGCATGGGAGGCGTAAAGCCATTAGACAGCAAGTTCCTTCAATCATGTGTAGATGGAGGCTACAATAAATGGATTAGCCTTGAAGAGCACCATCGGACTGGAGGACTAGGATCAGCTCTTCTCGAATGGTTAAACGAGAACCAACTTAACACAATCCAACTAAGGCGAATGGGTATTAATGATCACTTTGTTCATGAACTAGGAAGTCAAGACTTCGTACGCGAGAGAGAAGGAATTAACGCCGAATCAATCACAAAACTTGCAGAGACGTTATGACACTTCTAGGATTAGATTTTGACAACACACTAGTTCAATATGACAAGCTATTTCACAAGCTAGCAGTCAAAAAAGGGCTAATTGAAAAAAGTTTAATTGCGGACAAAACAAAAATACGAGATTATTTGCGACAACAGGGAAAGGAAGATGAATTTACACTTCTACAGGGTGAAGTGTACGGACAACACATTCTTGATGCAGAGCCTGCGATTGGAATGCTTGAAGCATTAAAAAAGCTGAAAAGGCAAGGCATACCGATGGTTTTAATTAGCCATAAAACACGGACACCTTACAAGGGGCCAGAATATGACTTGCAAGAGGCAGCAAGAAGATGGCTAAAAAAGCATGAATTTTTCAGCGAGAAAGGACTAGGATGGACGGAAAATCAGGTAATATTTGAAGAGAGTAAAGAAAATAAAATTGAAAGGATAATAAAAGAAGGGTGTACTCACTATATAGATGATTTGCCTGAGATAATAAAACAATTACCGGCTACAATTAGAGGGATACACTATTCCCCAAAAGCAAGCAAGAAAATAAACAGCAAAGACATAAAGTCACTTAGCAGCTGGGAAGAATTAGATGCAAAGATGTATCAATGAAAAAAAAAGTAATCAATATAATTTCACAAACGCAAAATGTATACACGCTTAACGAAGGGGGAGGAGAAGGATTGAACAGCAAAGTCTTCAGAGTAAGTGACGATAAAAACAAACAGTATGCATTAAAGGTGTACAGAACAAAGAACGATAAAAGAGGAATGCGTGAAATAAATTTCTTGGAACATATCAGAAAAACAAGGTCAACATCTATGTCAAATATAACATCAATTAATGCACCGGAATTGATAGAATATGAGTGCTCCAAAGATCCAGGATGGATAATAATAAGTTGGATCGAAGGGGAAAATATTAGTAATATCAGAAAGAGAGAGGTGGATGCGATAATTGAATTCACTGCAAACACACAATGCGCTGAAGACAACTCATTCGTGCACTATGCAAGAGATGCAAATAGAAGTATAGTAAAAACGATAGAAGGCATCAATCAGAGAGGTAAAGATCTAGAACAAAAACTTTCGAACATCAATGACACTTCATTGAGCAAGAAATGGATCCACGAAAATATTATCAATAAGGCGGAATATATATATGAAAAAATGAAAGATGGAGAAGAGAATAGAAGCCTGACGCCTGCAACCGGAATAATAATGTCTGTGTCAGACGTAGGAATTCACAACATGAAAAGAATTGAAAAACAGTTTTACTTCTATGACTTTGAATATGCAGGAAAAGACGATTCAGCAAAATTATTTTGTGACCTTATCCTTCAACCAAGACATGAGATGAACGAATGTCTATTTAAATATACACTGAGCAGATACACAGAAAAGTTAATCGAGAAGGAGCCGATAAAACAATGGAGGGAGAGAGTGCGAATGATATCAAAAATATTGAAGCAAAAGTGGATGATAATAATCTGTAATTCTATAATCAAAGAGGGATCAGAAATAGATGAAAAAGCTATATATCACCTAGAAGAGTACAAAAATAGAGAGCATCATAAATTATTGCAAGAGCTAGATTAGACAGTCGCAAGGGGACAGTGCTAAAATATAATAAAAAACGACCATGAAAAAAAGAACTTGCGCAGCATGCGAACATGAAAACATGCAGGATAGAAAAAACGAATTAGATCTAAAGAATATTCCACCGGTGGATTTTTACATGAACAATAAAAACAAGAGCGAGGCTATTAACAGGTACCCAATAGGAATATATATGTGTAATAAATGTGGACTGGTACAAGTTAAAGAATCACCCGGACAAGAGCTATTTTACGAGAACTATATATATGAAAGCAGCTCTTCAACAGATATGAAGGATAATTTCCAAGAATTGATAAGAAAGATAGAAGAGTATCGAATACTGGATGAAAGTGTGAATATCCTGGATATAGGTTGCAACGATGGTTTGCTATTAAAGGAAATAATGAATAAAAATGGTGGTGTAAGTAGTCTTGCAGGAATAGATCCGTCACCGATCAGCGAAAGTCTTAAAAATTCAGGTATAAGAATAGAAAAAAACTATTTTCCGAACACTAGTTTATATAAAGATAGTGAATTTGATATTATTATAAGTACAAATGCATTCGCCCACATTCCAAAAATAGGCGAAGCAACTGCAAAAGTTTCGAAACTACTAAAGGAAGATGGTCTATTTATAGTCGAGGTAAGTGATTTCGATAAGATGAATGAATTGAAAGCGTGGGATTATATATACCATGAACACCTATTTTATTATACAAAGAATTCACTCAGTGAATTGTTGGAAGCAAAAGGATTAACAATATTAGAAATACAGCAAATAGACACTAAGGGAGGATCAATAAGAGCAATTGCAAAAAAAACGAAAAAGAAGATTATGGAAAGTAAAGCAAGAATTGACAAATCAAATGCTGGGAATATGAAAAGCATTGTAAATATGGAAAAAAGCTATGAACAATGGAAAAAGGACGAAAAGCTATTTTTTGAAAATAACACCAATACTAGATTTATTGGATATGGCGCATGCGCAACAGCAAGTGTTACTGTCGCTCAAAGTGAGAATTTCAATAATCTGATTTGTATTATTGATGATAATAAGAAAAGACAACGGAACTATGTGCCAAGTACAAGCATAGAAGTTACAGACTTAGAAGATGTTAAATTTACGGAGAATGACATTATAATAGTATTTGCATGGAGATTCATCAAGGAGATAAGTAAGAAGATACGAAAGTACTGCAAGACTAAAGACTATCCAGAGCCAAAATTATTCAGATCAATAGACATGAAAGAATGGAGAATGGAAAATGAATAATAAGATAATAGTCTTTGGTGGGGCAGGAAAATTTGGAAGATGCATAATCGAAAATTTGAGAAAACAAACAAGAGATATTGTAAATATTACAGACACAAATAAAGAGGTAGAATTTGCAGAAACAATACATTATGAAGATCAAAGGGCATTAGAAAAAATAATGACAAAGTTATTAAGTGAAGGATACGACACAATAATATTTGCACATAGAGCTAAAGGAGGTAAACAAAATTACTTAGAAGAACTAAACCGTGAACTGATTCCATATTATGCAACAGACAAAGCCATTCAACAGATCGAGGCGAATAATAAATGTCTAAATATAGTAAGTCTGAACTCATTTGCAGCTCTAAAAATTAATTTAGATATCAGTCTAAGTTACCATGTAGCGAAAGCAGCGACACTGCAAGCAGCTAGAGTAATCGGAATACAGAATAAACAAGCCAAAGTAACATCAAATATAGTAATGTTTGGTGAAGTAATGAATGAAGACAGACTTACACATGACGCAACAAAAGATAGTATATATGAAATGATCAAGCAAAGAACAACGAACAATAGAATAGCAACATATCAATCAGTAGTGAATATAGTCAATTTACTGGTTAGAAGAAAGCTTCCGGGAATAAATAGAGAAATCATACAAATAAACGAAGGAATTGAGAGATTTTCATTTGAAAGTATAATTAGAGGAGGAATCGTGCAATGACTGCAATATTTAGCTTCAATTATTTGAATAAAGAAGCTCATGAGAGATTGAAAGAAGTGCAATTCTCAAAGAAAGGATCAAAGCGTCTGTGCTTTCATAAGGATAAAAACTCAGATTTACATGCAATGTTAATCATGCTAAAAGAAAATGCATTTTACGAGGAACATAGACATCAAAAAGATGAAATGATATTATTGCAGGAAGGGGAAGTTGAAGTAAGATTCAAAAATGAAATAGTAAAACTTAAAATGGAAGAAAATAGATTATTGATTATAGAAAAAGGTGTACTACATAGCGTGAAAGCTGGAAGAAAAGGGGCAACAATACTGGAAGTGATAGCACATAAGTGAACTCCTTAAAACTAAGACATGCAATATAAAAAGTAAATAAGCAGAATAAAAGATTTAAGAATTTATGGTAGAAATCATAAGTAATGAAAATTGAATTGCATTAAGCTTAATTCAGGCGAATAACGCAAATAGTCTGTAACAATTGGTAAAGCGTCGCCAAAAATGAAGCCATTGAAAATGAAAAGACAACAGCTACACTTGATGAGCAAAAGAGCTAATATATGGTAGAGTTTAAAAAAAATGAAGATTCTTGGGATTCACGCGAGCTTTAATAGTAAAACACACGACCCAAATATCGCATTACTAGACAATAATACAATAGTATTTGCGGCAGAAGAAGAAAGATTTCTAAGGTATAAGTCTAGTTCTGGAAGGTTTCCAGAATACAGTATAAAGAAATGCCTAGAGTATACTAAGACGAACATAAAGCAAATTGATTTAATTGCATACGATGGAATAACATATAAAGGCCTAGATCAAAAAATAAAAAGGTATATAGAAGATGAATATGGGTACTGTCCTCCAACAACTGCTGTATGTCATCCAGATGCACATATATATGCTGCATACTATTTTAGTAACTATAGAGATGCAATGATAATGTCAGTTGACGGTTATGGAGACGGTATAACAATACGTATAGCCAAAGCTACAGAAAAGGAAATAAAATGCGTGAAAACATTCGGCAATAACTGTTCACTGGGGGATTTTTATTCTGCAGGTACGAACTATTTGGGGTTCAAGAGTATAGAAGGTGAATATAAAGTGATGGGGATGGCAGCCTATGGTGATGATGAGAAGATGAACAGTCCATTTGATGGGTTAATATATTTTGACGTAGAAAAAGAAAAGATAATGGTCCAATCGAGGTTATTTAATACTGAAAACTATACGTCAATTTATGAACCACATTATAGATACGAAGAATTCAAAAATGCCCTCGGTCACGAGCCAAGAGGCAATGGATTAATTACACAAGAACACTTTGATTCAGCATTGAAGATACAAAAAGCATTTTGCAAGCCATATATAGAGATTGCGAAATATTATATGAAAAAAATAGGTACAAAAAAACTGATACTGACAGGGGGATGTAGCTTAAATACATTAGCAAATCATGAATTACAAAAGGAATTAAACCTACGCGAGTCCCTATACGTATATCCTGCAGCATCAGATAGAGGCTTAGCATGTGGCAATGCATTGTACGCACGTATACATCAGATAGATCAAAAGATAAATATTATAAGGCCGAACACGATGGCTTTAGGGGTTGAATACACAGGCAAAGATTACATAAAAGCTGCTGAACGGTCAGGGCTACAATATAAAGTAATGGAGAAGAATGCTTTTTACAGAGAGGCAGCAAGGGCAATTTTAAACGGAAAAATTATAGGTTGGCATAAAGGTAGAAGTGAGTATGGTCCAAGGGCTTTAGGGTTTAGGAGTATCCTCGCAAATGCAAAAATGAAAGGTGCAAAAGATAGTGTAAATAGAAAGATAAAGTTTAGAGAGAAATATAGACCATTTGCACCAGCAATCTTAATGGAAGACATGGATAGCCTTAATGGGGAATATTGGAAATCACCATTCATGACACAGGTGTTTGATGTGTCTAAAGATAAAAATATATTCTCAGAGACAGTACATGGAGATTGCACAGCTAGAATACAAACAGTCGATGAGCAGAGTTCACCTTATCTGTACTATCTGATGAAAGCAATGAAAGAAGAAAAGGAGGAGCTACCAGTACTAATAAATACATCATTTAACCTTTCAGGCGAACCAATTGTGGAGAAACCAGAAGACGCGATAAGGACATTTGTAAGTTGTGAACTAGATTTGCTATATATGGACAATATGTGTATCTTTAAAAATAGATGAATATACCAAGCAAATGGAAAAGAATTATATAGGATTAAAACTGTGACTGAGTTCTACAAAGAGGAAAAGATAAAAATACAATTTACATAAGATGAATAAAATCAAGGGCAAGTTGAACAGTACTTCTTATAGTAATCAACGTACTCAGGTGAATTAAATATATTAAAACCAGTAAGAGCCGTTTTTAAACCAAGTTTAATATGATCTAAATCACCAACATCATCAACTCTAAGTATGGCAGTAATTCTGCTAGGGTGATGATTAGATGGGTAATAGCTTCTATGAATAATGAGAGGATGTAGAACAATTATAGATCCCTTTTTAGCACTAATTTGTATAGGAGTTCCCTGCTCGAGCGCAAAATTAGGGTTAAGAATTAGATTTGAGCTTGTTTCTCTAGTGGCTAAGTGTTTATCTCTTGCGTCAAGAGTTTGTAGATGAATACTATTGTGACTCTTAGGTATTAATTCAATAGTTCCATGATCGCTATTAACATCAGTACAAGGAATCCAATATGTGTGCATATTAGTGGAGCCTAGAAGTGATGGTGCATCTTGATGCCAACCAAATTGATGTGATTTCTCTTGACTAATGTCAAGGCGGATAGAACTAGGCCCAAGGCAAGGGATTCGTACACCAAGATATGAGGATAGGGAACGAATAGTGCTAGAACCTTGTAATGAAGAGAGCTCAGATAAGTTTCTAATGTGCTTAAAGAAACCCATTTTATTCGCATCTGCAAGAAGACGAGGATCTCTAATATTAAAGTGTTCGTTACCTGTTAATAGTTGACCAAAATGATCAAGCGAGGCTAAGAGTGTATTTGTATGTTCAAGGATTTCGTCAACTGGATTGAAGTGGAGATAACCATGGTCATTAAAGAATTGCAAGTGTGTTGAATTGAAGTCAGAAAGATTGAATTGCATTAATCAATTATACCTTTATCGAATTTGAAGAAGTGGCCATTTGTTTTTGTAACTATGCAATGATTCACGGAGGCAGGAAGTACGGTTAAAATATCGATGAGCTCATTACGAGATGTCTGATGATAATATTGAGGTGCAAACCAATCGAAAATCTGAGCCTTAATTCTAGTCAAACCTTCGGTAGAATCACCACTTTTAAAATAACATTTCATGAAATAGTCATATAGAAGTGTTTGTAACTTATAAGTTCCTGGATCTAAATCGAGACAGGTTACTCTATTATCAATTGAAATAGTCTTATCTTCAAGAGCTTCTCCGAGAGCCTTAAATATTAGGGATAAAGATGACAAGTCCTGATCATGATAAATCTGTTGCACTGCATCATTGAAAAAATCCCTAAAAAAAGTGTCGGTAATGCGCCTAAGAGGTTTTTGATCATTAATGATCCAACCAATATATGTGCCATCGGACTTTAAATAACGATAAGTAGATTGAAGCGACAAACTTACAGATGGTGTGTGATGCAGGGAGCCAAGAGCGATAACAAGGTCAAACTGATCTACAGTAGAAAGAGTATTCATGTCTTCATGCAATAATTCGATCGAGTAACTGACATTAGGGAGGGACGTGCTTAAAAACAAATCAAGGTTCTTCTTTGTTTCGTTCAAGTCTATGAGATCGACACCAACATATTCAATATGATTTAGTTTAGCAAAGGAAGCCTGGTTAAGTTCAAGGATCGACTTGAATCCATAACCACCACCACAACCAACATCTAAGATACTAAAAGTCTGCCTTGCTGAAATAGCATCACTTACCCATTTGGTTATCAAATCATTTGACCATCGAACCAGCTTCATATTATCATTAGTAATTCCTAGCTCATCATCAGAACAAGAATCTCTGTCGTACATTTGATTCCAAAGCTTGTCAAATGCTTTAGATACTTGTTCTTGCATTAGAAATCAGAAAGTTGAACATACTATACATTGCTCAGAGAATGACATGACGTATTGCCAGCAAGGACCTTGTTGATGCAGTGGTTTAGAATAATGGTGATACAAGACCGTAAAGGAAGCACAGGTGCCGAGGAGACTCAAGCGAACAAGACTTTGCGAGTGTTAAAGATGTTGCGAGGGTGTTTTGGCATAGAATATGACAATGGTGAGTTAAGTAAAAAATACCCTTTAGTTTCAAAAAGGTATGGAGGGATATAACAATATCAGTTAAAAAGGCAAGACAGAGCTAAATATCACTCTGATAAACAAGGGGAACACGAGTGAAATATTATCATGGGAAATGGTAAAAATATAACTGCGAGTAAAAATAACTTACAATAGGAGTACTCAGTATATTGGCAGAAAGCAAATCATCTAAATTGCATAAGTGGTAAAAAATGAACAGGGTGCTAAAGTAAGCAAATGCAAAGCGGACGAATGGCAAGACGTAACATCAACATGATTGGATTAGTTACAGGCCCAGGAGCAGGGAGCAAGTATCTTCACACACTTTTAGATTCAACTGAAGGAATATACACAATCCCAGGATATTGCCTGATGTACTTTTATCCCCATTATATACAGGCTAGAAAGAATGAAAATAACAACGAATGTTTAATATATTCGATCCTTAATAGAATGCCTGCACTATATGACACAAGAATAATGCCAGGGAGCGAATCCTTAAATGCACTAGGAGTAAATGGGGACAAGTTTCTGTGTACAAGTATAGAAGATTTTGGCTCAAGAGTGCTTGAGAAATTAGATTCAGCTCAAAGTGAGTTAGTAAGCTCTCGAGTACTACTAATAGCTCTACATGAAGCACATTACGAGATATTTGCGAAGAAAGATGCAAGCACAATGCCAAATAAGATTATATATCACATTCATTGCGATTTATATATCCCTAATCTTAAAAAGGATTTCCCAAAATCAAAGATTATAGCTACATATAGAAGACCAACAGTAAATATTGATAGAAGAACGGAGGCAAGTATTCTTGAAGCCGACGAAGTCAAGTTAACAAAGCTAGATTATCAAATATTAAAACCTCACGTTCTTGCAAAGATGTCATATTATCATCTTAATATTTTTAGGATCCATAAAAAATATTTTGAATCGATTTATTATGCAGATTACGATGATATTTTGAAAGACGAGGTAAAAGTAGTAAATGATGTAAGGAAGTGGATAGACCTGAAAACGATCAAAGCGGAAGATGTATATCCTACATATGCAGGATTGGAACATAAACTTTCATTTTATGAAAAGCATAGATCTAAAAGTATAAAGCAAATAAGGGAAGAAAACAAAATTAAATCTAGAAGCACTAGATACACACTTTTAGACAGAGTGTACGAAAATTTAAAATCAGGTAAGTGTAGTCATCAGGTACACTTCTGGGATTATTCAAAAGAAATTTTCAGTATTTCTGAATATGAAAAGAAATTTATAACGGATTGCATTGACATGAGGAAGATAATTACGTTCTATATGAATATAAAGTCCTCAGGGGGTTATAAATATAACATGAGGCATGCTTATTATTGCTTTAAATGGTCTACACCGAAATTGTATATAAGGATTTCAGCGATGCTACATGAAAAAAGAAATTCTAAAAACAAAAGTTTAAAGATTATTTGGGGTTGCCTGAGTAACATAATCTACGGAATTGTGTATCCATTAAGCTTAACTATAATACCATTTTTTCTGCTCAAAAAAAGAATTAATCAAATGAAACTCTTGTTATTGATGCCGCATTGAAAATGCGAAAAAGAATTATAGTTTTGATATAGAAAATATTTAAAGCCAAGCCGCTAAATGCTGTGGCATATTATGAATAGTATAGGAATGAGGAAGTACTGAAAGAAAGCCATCATTGTTAGCTGAAAATATTGAATGAATATATTTGACAACATGAACACAGTCTACTGGATACTTACCAATTGCAACCTCGGCAGCTAAGACGATACCAGAGACATTATTTTCATACATATTAAATAAATCGGAAATCTCTGCCCTAGACGGCAAAGGAGAAGTAATCATTGAGTCGAGAACATTCGTGGCAACATAACAAGGCACATCATAACTTGTACACTTTTGTAGAATTGCTTTTGTCGCTAAAGGTATTCTCGAGATAGAAACTTCTCTCGACAAATCACCTCTGTCGATAAGAATGCCATCGACAAGCGGTAGAATGGACTCTAAATTATTGATTCCCTGCCTAGATTCAATTTTGGCGATAATTGTCGGATCATGAGGAAAGGAAAGCGGCTTTTGCTCGTTAATTAATCGACGTAGGAACTTAATGTCATCACCACAATTAGTAAAAGAAACATAAATTGATTCAATACCCTTGACAATGGAATTTTTAATGGCATATAAATCAAATGAAGTAAAAGCGTCGAGCTTTATTGACTTATCGATAATATCAACTGAACAGTTTGGGGTGACTTTTCCATCGTTAGCAACCTCAGCCACAAAAGAGTAAGATTCATGGGATATTTTCAATACCTTGAGTATTAGTCCACAGAAGTCAATCTTGATACAATCTCCTTCGGCAATCTGGTCAAGAACCTCACAATGATTGAAAACAATCTCGAAGTCGGATAAGTGATTTGAGTTGTCAAAACCTACAAGAATTTGTTCACCCTTCGAATAAAACGACTTTCTAGGATGCCCAAAAACACGGAGCTGAGCGCCTTGTGTATCGATAGAAGGAAGAACATCTGCTTTGGAAATAAAATCAATATATGAATCAAGACTCTCCTCGTTTGAATGAGAAAGATTTATACGAAAAGAGCTTGCACCAGCATCCCTCAAAAGTTTGACTTGTTGCGTGGAGGCAGTAGAAGGTCCAATAGTTGTAATAATCTTATTAGCAATAGTCATTAAGTCTAAGGAGGATATTTAGAATTTTACCATATAGAGATCCATATAGGATCAAGACAAAAACAACTATCAGCTGAGATCAGAAATAAAAAAATCCCAATCTGAATTTTAGAGTAGAAAATAATGCAAATAGAATTTAAAAGAGAACAGGTAACTTTAGGGCAAGAGAAGGAGTAGAAAATGCTAACCTAGAAAGAAGCGAGATTGAAACCTTGAACCATCCTCAGCTTAACAAAGCAAATTCAGCAATAGTTGCGAAGATTAAGCTTCAGGTGATTTCAGCATATTTAGATGATACAGGATCAACAATAGAAGGGTGCCATACGATTAAAGAATATAATGATTACTTTAAAGCTAAAAATCCAAAGTTATATAGTGAAATATTCAAAGCTCTGGCAATACTAGAAAATACTTTTAATCGTATTACACTATCACAAAATACAGTCGAAGAGTTAAGTCACTATCCCCATTTAGCGAATGTGTTGAACAGGTATTCATTTTATACTTGCAGCAAACCAAATGCTGGTAAAGATATAAGAGCCATAGCCAATAGTCAATTTTACTTGATATGCGAGCAAGGTTTCAGCTTCGGTGGAAATAGGTTGGTATATATGTTTCTTACGTACAACATATTAATTGACAGAACTGCACGTCTAAAAATATATAATCTACCCGAAGAGCTAAATACATTTCACGAGCTGCCACATTTAATAGCATCAGAGTTTAGCTCTATATCATGTCATGATATTGACAAGCATAGGTTTACGTGCGAAGAGATAACGGCTCTACATCCTGATATAGGAATTACTCACATCAACAAGAAATGTCTACCAGCATTGAAAAAACAATTGGCAATAGAGTCATCAAAAGAAGCATCAAACTATACATCTGCTGTTTATCCAGAAGATTCAGATCTAACAATTCTTGAGAAGTTCTCAAGAATTGTAAATCAAAAGCTTTCTCTACCTAACTACCAATTGATACGAAGATATTTACCTTACCAAGAAGAATTTGGCAAAAGACCTATTGCATTAATATGCAATAGAGACTCAGCCTACGTAGGGCCCAGTCAACCATGGCGAGATAGTGAAATAGAGCACTATGATAAGTCAATTGAATATCTCATTTCAGAAGGATACTTTGTGATAAGATACAATTCATGTGGAAAGCCAATTAATATATTAAATAAATTTTTCCTAGATCTATCACAACTAAAATCGTGCGATCAAAAACTTCAGCTGCATCTAGCAGCAAGTTGCAAGTTAATTATTGGTGCTAATACAGGTGTGACCGGATTTGCACAAACCGTTTCATCAGCTCCAACATTATATATAGATGCTCCGACACTACATGCTCATTCGCCATGGCTAAAGCTGATAGGATCTCCAAAAAGATTGGAGATCATGAATAAAAAGTTAGTTGATCCGGGGGCAATAAATGCGTTAATTAAATCTGCAATGTGGGATTATAAAGCATGTGAAGATCTTGGAATAAAAATTAGACCACACAACTCGGATTCTATACTTAAAGAAGTAATATATTTCTTAGATGTTGTAAAGAAGAATAAGTGGCACTCAGTTACAACTTTTCGCGAGATTAACCATGGAGTACCTTGTGAGTTCAATACCATGCTGACTCCAAATGCAGCAAGTAACTTATCTGAAATACTTTCGCAGGTATAGAATATACTAAATATGGATAGACCAAAACCCAGAAATAAATTTAAGAATGCGGCGACGTTGACCATTAAAGTAGTACTTGCCGCTATTGTGCGATAAGTACAATAAGATGTGTACATCGAAACGTAACTGATCTCTAACCATTTCTAAGCATCAAACAAATGAAGTCAAATCTAAGCGAAATTACTGAAGTCATTCAGAAAGAAATTAAAAATCATATTGATTTAACTAAATCAACCTTGAAGGCTGTACCACAGATAGCAGAGATAAGCTGTGTAATGGCCAAAGCACTTAGACAGAGTGGCACGATTTACCTTTGTGGTAATGGAGGCAGCGCAGCAGACTGTCAGCATATTGCAGCAGAATTAGTAGGGCGCTTTCAACTAAATGGCAATGCAATAAGGGCAATTGCACTAACTACTGACACATCCATACTGACCTCTATCGCGAATGACTTTGGGTATCACTATGTATTTACTAGGCAGCTTGAAGCATTTCTTTGTCCACAAGATATTCTAATGGTATTATCAACCTCTGGAAATAGCGTAAATATTGTAGAGGCACTTAAGTTTGCAAGGACTAAAGATGTGACTACGATAGCCTTTCTAGGTGTTCGTGGGGGAGACGCGCTTTCCCATTCTGACTACTCATTAATTATACCATCAAATGAAACATCGAAAATTCAAGAGATGCATATTATGATAGGCCATATTTTATGCCAGATCCTTGAAGCAGAATTTAGAAATGCATGAGTTAATAACTTATAATTGGCAAGACATCCAGACTATTGTCATTGATTTTGATGGAGTTTTTACAGATAATTCAGTGTATGTGCAGGAGGATGGCACCGAGTTAGTAAAATGCAGCAGAGCAGATGGGCTTGGATTAAATCTATTACGAAATTATTCAACTGCAATTAAATGGGAATTAGATATTTTAATATTGTCGACAGAAAAAAATCGAGTTGTCACAAAACGTGCGGAGAAAATGGGTATCAAATGCTTTCAAGCAATAAAGAATAAAAGAAAATTTATACGTAAATACAGATCAGATTCGAAAGAGCATAATAAAGACGGCAAAATACTCTACATAGGCAACGATTTGAATGATTACGAGGCTATGCTAGAATGTGACTTGATATTCTGCCCGAGGGACTCACACCAATTAATTAGGCAAATTGCTCATCACGTGATCCCCGTCGATGGTGGAGACGGAGTGATACGAGAACTAGTCGAAACAATTTTACCTAATTCACCAGAACTATTGTTGTCTTATCTCAATTCCTGAAAGAAAACACAATGCCAATTTTCATAATTGCGGAAATAGGGATTAATCACAACGGCGATCTAGATTTATGCAAGAAACTAATTAGCGTTGCCAAGGAGGCTGGATGTGACTCAATAAAACTACAAAAGCGTGATATTGATTCAGTGTATTCAAAATCTTTTCTCGACAGCCCAAGAATCAGTCCCTGGGGAGATACTCAAAGGGACCAAAAGCTTGGGATAGAGTTTTCAATGGAAGATTATACTGAGATAGACAGCTACTGCAGGTCAATTGATATTGAGTGGTTTGCTTCTGCATGGGATCTAAATAGTCAAGATTTCTTGGCAAATTTTTCATGCAAATACAACAAGATTGCATCCGCAATGATAGTTAATACAGATCTTCTGCACAAAGTAGCATCTGAAAAGAAACATACGTTTATTTCTACCGGAATGAGTACTTTTGAGGACATTGACAGGGCAGTAGATATATTTAAAAGCCATAATTGTCCATTTGAGCTAATGCATACTGTTTCAACATACCCAATGAAAGACGAAGATGCAAATCTAAACCTCATAAAAACACTTCATGACCGATATTCATGTAACGTTGGTTACAGCGGGCACGAAGTAGGTTTGGCAATCTCCTACGCAGCTTCTGCGCTCGGGATCACCTCCTTAGAAAGACATATAACGCTTGATCGAGCCATGTATGGCTCAGATCAAGCTGCTTCGATCGAACCATCTGGACTACGCCAGCTTGTGGGTGCAGTTCGAAAAATAGAAAGTGCAATGGGTGACGGCAGGAAAAAGATCATTGATGCAGAGATCCCAATTGCCCGTAAACTCCGAGAACATTTAGACCTAGAGGCAAACCACTAAGTTCATGAATTGTCTCGCCCTTATTCCTGCACGATCTGGATCAAAAGGAATAACAGATAAAAATCTCCAAGAAATTGGAGGTCATTCACTGATGGAATGGTCAATTAAAGCTGCGCTCAGAACACCTTCGATAACAAATACAATAGTTTCGACAGATACAAAAGTTTATGCTGATCATGCAATGTCCTGTGGAGCTCAGGTACCTTTTTTAAGACCAAAGATTATCTCTAAAGATAACTCGACAGATTATGAATTTATTTTACATGCCTTAGATAATATTGATAGTCCAACTGAAATCCCAGACTACATAATACACCTTAGACCGACAACACCTCTGCGCAACCCACTTTTACTTGAAAAAGCAATTAATGAATTTACGTCCCAAGGCAATGATTTCACATCACTAAGATCAGTCCATCCTGATTCCGAATCAGCATACAAATCTACGGAGATAGATAAATCAGGCGTACTTACTACTGTATTTACCCATTCATCTGATTTGGATTCGATTAATAGCGCGAGACAGACTTATCCTAGAACCTTTACAGCCAATGGTTATATAGACATAATTAATGTGAGATTTGTTCGGTCAGAATCAAAACTACACGGGAACAGGGTCATGCCTTTCATAACGCCTCATGTGATAGAGATTGACTCATTTTCTGATCTTCAATTGGCAAGATCATATCTAAAAATGAATCCTGACCTAAAACATTCCATCTTTTGAATAATGGCTTCATTCAATTTTTCTCTAGATCCCGTCGACGTACCACAGGTGAAGACGGCCAATAGACGAATTAAAACAGCAATCCCAGCGCCTGGTACTCGAGAGCTCTTAGACAGGCTTGCCAAATGCGAATCACGTTCTATGCATGGCCAACTCCCACTAGCATGGGCTAAGGCAGATGATTTCAATGTATATGATCACTGTGATAACAAATGGATCGACTTCACTTCAACAATCTTCGTATCAAACATAGGGCATTCAAATTCTAGGCTTATCTCGTATCTGAAGAAAGCATTATCAAATCCACTCATTAGCTGCTACTCGTACCCAAATAGTATTAGGGCAGATTACATAGAGCGGCTGCTCGAGTTCGCAGGTCCAAATTTCACTAAAGCTTTCTTGCTTTCTGCAGGAACTGAAGCAACAGAAGCTGTTCTCAAATTAATGAGAATGCACGGTCAAAAATTGGGAAAGAAAAATTCTGGCATCATTTGCTTGTCAGGAAATTGGCATGGACGCACACTAGGAGCCCAAATGCTATGTGGGAATGATCAACAAAAAGAATGGATCGGATATCAAGACCCAAATATTCACCATATTCCTTTCCCATATCCATGGCATCTAGATAATACAACTCCTGAACAATTTTTAGAAGACTCTCTAAACTCGCTTGCTAAAGCGGGAATTAAGCTCTCAACTGACATTTGTGGAATAGTGCTCGAAACTTTCCAAGGCTGGGGATCTCTTTTTTACCCTACTGAATACGTCCAGAAAATCAGGGAACTATGTGATCAAAATAATATCCTCCTAGCGTTTGACGAAATGCAATCTGGCTTTGGACGTACGGGTAAGAATTTCGGCTACGAGCATTACGACGTTACACCTGATCTCATAGCGTGTGGCAAGGGGATGGGTGGAGGCATAGCAATATCAGGAGTTCTTGGTCCTGCGGAGATACTTGATCTACCGACCATAGGAAATATGAGTAGCACACACTCGGCTAATCCGATCGCTTGTGCTGCTGGTATGGCGGTCCTTGATGAGCTACGTGACAGAGATCTCGTCAATGAATCGCATCGAAAAGGTATTTATCTATTAAGCAGATTAGAAGAAATTAAAAACATGTTTCCGGATCGAATCTCATCATTTCATGGGAAAGGTCTTATTGCAGCGGTTCTTTTTAAAGATACAAAATCTCAAGAACCAGATCCATATTTTACAAGTAAAGTGGCAGAATTATGCATGCAACGTGGTCTCTTAGTCGTTCATACCGGGCGAGAGTCAATAAAAATAGGACCTCCTCTCACAATTACAGACGATGCTTTAAAGGAAGGACTTGATGTACTCGAAGAATCAATTCGTGAAACAGTGTCTATATGTTGAATACAATTAGGCATATAGGAATTGTTGTAAAAAACCCGGAGGAGTCACTAGTATTCTGGCGTGATTTACTAGGCTTTACCGTATATGCCGATAATTTGGAAGAAGGATCGTTCATTGATTCCATACTTAATCAAGCAAATACCACTGTTAGAACAATAAAACTTCGAGACGAAAAGAATCAATCCGTAGAGCTTCTTCACTTTAGAGATCTCTCAAGCGACTTGTCTCAACCAACAACACTTTTTACCCCTGGAATAACGCACATAGCTTTACAGGTACAAGACATCCATGAGATTGTTCTACGGTTAAGAGATAATGGCTACAGATCACTATCTGAACCAAATATTGCGCCAAATCAAAAGGCTAAGGTAGTATTTATTAATGGCCCTGAAAACCTTTACCTAGAATTGGTTGAGCTAAATTAAACCATGGTTCTAACTACAACAAGCACCGACACTGCTGGTGCATGTCCAATCTGTAAAAGTCCCACCACCAGCCTCCTCTCCCAATCCCTGAGACATGGCAAAGGAAATGTATACTATTGCCATAGCTGCGATCATGGATTCCTTGACCAAGCTCCTAGCAACCTAAAAGAGTATTATGCAGAAGAATACCGTAAAACATATTCCCATAAAGCAATCCCATCAACGACAGAATCTGAAGAAATATTTACTACGTATGTAAAATATCAAGATTCTAGGCTAAAAATAATATTGCCGCTATTGAAAACTGATACGACCTTTCTCGAAGTTGGAGCTTCGGCTGGTCAATTCATCTATCACATTAAGGATAAAGTAGCCTCAATACATGCGATTGAACTTGACGAAAGATCCGCCAGTTATATCAAAAATACACTGTCAGTCGAAACAGATACAAACTTTTTAGAGGCATCTAAGTTTGCAAATAATCAATATTCAATGATAGCATCATTTCAAGTCATTGAACATACACCAGACCCTATTAACTTCCTCAAAACACTATTAAAGACTTTAGAACCTGGGGGCCAACTCTTTATTGAGATGCCAAATCTTTACGATCCCCTCTTATCAGTGTGGGCCTCTCAAGCTTATTCAGACTTTTACTACCATTCAGCTCATCTCCAATATTTCAGTACAAGGTCTTTGAGTTGTTTAACCAAAGCTTGTGGTATAAAGCCAGAGAAACTTTGCTATCATTATATACAAGATTACAATCTCCTGAACCATCTGAATTGGTTAACTAATAAGAAGCCACAAGTAGATTGTCATTCTGGTCTATCACCTATCGAACTTGCTATATCAAATTCGCCAATATCGTCTTGGCTCTCCGAGACTTTGGCTTCGCTTAATGATACTTATATTAACCGGCTAGCTCAAGAACACGCAACTTCAAATATTCTCCTTCAGATTAATCTTTAATGCTTAATCAACTTGGCTTCATGCAAGGGAGACTTTCTCCTATGCAAAACAACAAAATACAGGCCTTTCCACATAAAACTTGGACCACTGAATTTATCCTCGCCCAGTCGCTTGGTCTTACGCGGATGGAATGGACTCTTGATGATCCAATTAACGAGAATCCACTGCTTGATCCACAGCAACATAGTCTCATACAATCTCTTTGCCAAAAATATAATATTAAAATTAGTGGCTTAACAGGTGATTGTTTTATGCAAAAACCTTTTTGGAAAAGTTCAGATGGACTTTACAAAAAACTTTGTATAGACTTCATAAATATATTAAGGGCTTGCACCCGACTTGAAATTCCTTACATTGTAGTTCCTTTGGTCGACAATGGGTCAATCAAGCACGAGAGAGAGCTTGAACTTCTCTTGTCAACATTTAGCAAATATCAATCTGTTATTGCCACCTCTAATGTCCATATACTATTTGAGTCAGATATGCCTCCACTAGAACTTCTCAATTTTATTAAAAAGTTTCCATCCAAATATTTCGGAATAAACTATGATATTGGCAATAGCTCTGCTCTTGGTTACGATACTTTGGAAGAACTCAATGCCTACTATCCATATATTAAAAATGTTCACATCAAAGATCGCGTTCTTAATGGCACAACGGTGAATCTCGGAACAGGTAATGCAAATATCCCCTTGACTTTGCGAGAGCTTGTCTCTCGAGGCTATACCGGCTCATTAATCTTCCAAGCAGCGCGTGCACCTCTGGATAAAAATGATATAGAACAAATGCAGCAATATATTAACTATATTTTAGATTATTGTTATTAGTATGGACTCAGATCTATCCGATAAGAGAGTACTTGTCACTGGTTCATCTAGGGGCATAGGTAGGTACATAGCTAACAAGTTCTATTCTCATGGCTGTAAGGTTGTTCTTAACGGTCTTTCAGAGGTTTCCCTTAACAAAGCCGTTGCGGACTTCTCTTCACCAAACGTATCAGGGCTTGCAGCTGATGTCAGTGATCCCAGCCAAGCATCTGAACTCATCAGATTTTGCATCAAAAAATACAAACAGTTAGACATTCTCGTTTGCAATGCAGGCTCAGGAACCAGTGCTCCGCCTGGCTCAGAAACCTATACAGACTGGTTGCGCTCCTTTCATCAGAACTTCTTTAGTGCGACTAACTGCATAGAAGAAGCTAAGGTTCACCTTGGACATGCACAAGGCAAAGTCATTTGTGTTTCTTCAATCTGCGGACATGAGTTTATACCTGGTGCCCCTACAACTTATTCCGTTGCAAAGTCAGCATTGAATTCTTACGTGAAACATGCCTCGATGAGCCTTTCAAAATCAGGGATCACAATCAACGCAATTCAACCCGGAAATATATTATTTCCAGGTTCAACATGGCAGTCAAAGTTAATTGATAATCCACAGATGGTCAACAAAATGCTAAAAGATAACGTACCATTGTCAAACTTTGGACGTCCCGAGCAAATCGCTGATCTTGTGTTTTGGCTGTGCTCTTACAATGGATCATTCTGTACAGGTTCCATCTTTACTCTGGATGGTGGACAGACTCGTTCCCTCTAAAAAACGAAAATCACCCTACCTATGACTGAACTATCTCATCACAAACGAATTACCCTTTACAACTACTCTGGTGTCGACCACTTAGCATCAAAACTATACTTGGAAGACAACCTTCTACCAAGTTTCGTTGATCCTAAGCTCTCGAATTCGTCAAATGAAGCCGAATTGAAATCGATACCATCACCTCGCATAGTTTGGCCCTCAATTGAGACTCCACACTATCTCGTATACAACAATTTAGAAGGTATTGTAGATAGTAATTCGTTAAAAGCATTTTCACACATAGAGCGCTCAGAACTTTACTCTAAATTTTCCTCTACTGATCTTGATCTCTTAGTGCGCATGGCCCAAAGAACACACCTTAATACATCCTGCTACAGCGATATTCTTTACTACATTTCAAGAATTACCACTTTCTGGCATCGTTACTTTCAGTTTTTTAAACCTGAAATCGTACTTTCAACAGTTCTTCCTCATTCATTTGGCGATTTTATTTTTAGCCTTGTTGCGAAAAAACTTGATATTCCATTCTTATGCCTGATAAATGCAGGACTTTCAACTCACTCATTTATTGTAGATCTGAGCTCGAACAAACTTATTCGTTCCTCATGTGCGAGTCTAGACCGCATTTCACGACGCGAAGACCTGGAAATTCTTCTCGAGAATACCTCGACATCTCGCAATGCACGGGTTCCTTACAGTGGAAAAACTAAGTTAAGAGCATCATCTAACTATTCACAAGAGATACGCTACCTATTAAACGACCAGCATCATGGTCAGCTAGCCCTAGAGCATAATGTTAATCTTGCTCGATATTATGATTCTCTTTCGACCAATCCAGATTCGCTGCTAAATTTAAATAAAAAACAGAAGTTTCATCTCTATTATCTTCACTTTCAGCCCGAATCGTCAACAATACCTTCGGCCTTAACATGTGCAGATCAACGTGAAACCATTCATCATATACGCTCTTCTATCTCACCTAAAGATATTCTCCTTGTAAAGGAACATCCGCAGCAGTTCCGCCGAACTGGGCGCTGCTTTGCCTCAGAGAAACATCTTCGCGGTGTACTCAAGCATCGCTCAAAGTTATTCTATGATTCAATCTGTTCGATTCCCTCTACTTACTTATTCCCTAGAAGACAACACTTCCAAGTAATACCCCAAGACATGCTCACTATTTGGTACGCCAATGGAACAATTGGCCTTCAGGCCATCATGCAGGGGTACAATGTTGAAAAGCTGCCAACATTAAATCCGTTCCATATTCTTTCTCGTGACCTGCATCTTATGCCTTATAAGCAACGTATTGAATACATACTTGACACCATGGAATCGTTCTTATTTCCTCTCTCTGTGTTTGATCATGACCCCGTTGCTTCATCTCAGAAAGTTCAATCAAACATAACTGAGCTCGTCTACTCCTACACTAATTGCGAACATGTATCAATTCTTTAGATCATTCCCGCCATAAGACATCGTTACTAACATTTCCAAATACTTTCTTGCCTATCAACCTATATGTATGAGACCTGACACTCTCTTCATCACTCGACTGTGGTAACTCAACAGTAAATAACTGTATTCTATCCCCTTTTCTATCTTTAGTCACCATCATATCGCGATAGCTAATATCATTTATTAGCCGAATCCTTATAATTACAATGCTATAATCTCCAATCACTGGGTCAAGAGTCTCTTCAAGAAACTCCGATATATCCTTTTTGTCTAGGAACTCACAATGCTGCTTATTGATATAATCAGAAAGAACGAATACCTTTTCACAGCTCTTATCAGTCATTACGCTTCCCAAACGAGAGAACGATCTACGAAGATATTCATGGGTTTTTTTTAGCCTTAAATCTCTATGTGGATTGTAGTAATACTGAAAACCATATTTAATTGTGCGTGGCCGAACATCCCCTGTATTTACACTACTATCTGTTGGAGACAACCATTGCTGAAGTTCTATACACGGCCTGAATACATTACAATCAAGAAATGAACTCAGTTCCATACTCATAAAATTTTGCAAGTGTACTGAACCAGAGCGTGCCCAATCAAATCCAAAGCTACACGTTCTTAAACCTGATGCCTTAAGTATTTCAGCGGGTACGCATGTAGGGCCGAGCGATACAAAAGATTTCATTTTTATTTATCATCTTGATATATCTATTTTAACAGATTTTTTAATTTTTTGCTTATCCTTCATTTGTTGGGAATCGTCTATCTTATTATGACGTTGATACAGCTTGATCTCAGTGTTCAAACATACGCCTTTTGACCTTACATCCAAAACAGTTCTAATAACCGGTGCAGCTGGGCTCCTGGGACAAGAGCATGCCAAAGCAGTTCTGGAATGTCATGCACAGCCTATCCTGACTGATATTGACGAGGCAGAACTTGGCCTTGTAGCATCCCAACTGTCCAATCTCTACCCAGAAGCTAATATCCGACAGTTTGTAATGGATGTTACCGATAAAGGTTCCGTGATTAACGTCCACAATGCCCTTGCATCAACTGATTGTCGTGTAGATATTCTAATTAACAATGCTGCAATTGACTCGAAGGTGAACGACACCGCTTCTCTAAGCAACGGCACTCGACTTGAAAACTTTCCACTTGAATCCTGGAATCGTGAGATCAATGTGGGGCTTACTGGTGCCTTAACCTGCACACAAGTCTTTGGATCAGAGATGGCAAATAATGGAAATGGAGGAGTGATTGTCAACATTGCTTCTGATCTTTCTGTCATCTCACCCTATCAGCCCCTTTATAAGAAGTCCGGCTTACCTGACCACCTACAACCGGTTAAGCCAGTCACATACTCAGTGATCAAGACTGGCTTAATTGGACTAACACGTTATGTAGCAACATATTGGGCTTCCTCAGGTGTGCGTTGTAACGCACTATCACCCGGGGGAATTTTTACAAACCAATCAGAATCTTTTGTAGAAAAAGTTACCTCACTCATCCCTCAATCTCGTATGGCTAACGCCAATGAGTATCATTCAGCCATTCAATTTCTTTGCTCAAATGCTTCTAGCTACATGACCGGACAGAATCTGATTATTGACGGTGGTCGTTCATGCTGGTAAACAGAATTCACAATATTACTTAGCATCCCAATGCCTGTCGATCTTACTTTATCATCCTGGCCACGCGATCGTGGCTCCATACAAGAATTAATTAATACACTTGTCGATCATGGATATCATATAACTCCCGAATTCCCACTAAGCACAAATATCTCCGAAGACCCATGGTCATGGTCTACCGATCCTTCAATTCTCTTTTTAACATATTATAATGACAACAGATTCATAGGTTTTTTAGTTACACGTCAGCTTTCAAACAATATCCATATTCATGCTTTGTGGATTCCCCCATCAGAAAGAGGTTTTGGAATTGGCTCACAAATACTTTCCTCTCTTTCAAGTTACTTTGGTTTTATGCCACACAATACTACCATTACACTCCATACGTATAGCGTCAACAATCTTGCAAATAAATTTTATCAGAGATGTGGTTTTATTCCGATGAATAATTCGACTGGCCAAGATATTCAAGGTCTTACCCAATGGATAAGGCACGCGTCACAATTTCAATGGCCACTTAAAGCAGGAAAAGCATGTTACTGGAAATACTTGAATCATTAGATTCCATTCAATGATGATTTTGCATCATCACATTCTTCCATTTTGTATACTAGATTAAAGGATATAAAATAAAAACAAGTGACTTCTATGCCAAAAATTATTGATGCGCAGGCTTGAGTTATAGAAAAATCTCATTAAAGCTCATTATTTTACGTAAAGATTTAAATTGCTTCTTCAATAATTTTTAAAAAAGATCTAAAAAGATGCGAGCTAATTTCACAAGTATTGACGTTTCTGTTTTTTTAAACCCACCTTTGATCAACAATGGGGGGATAGTATTACTAGTATTGAATCTCTTCCATTCCAGGAAATCTTTAATATTAAGATCCATCGTTTTGTATGGGTTGCATGAAAAATGCTCATCTAAATTAAATACTTCTCTTGGTGCTCCTCCCCAATATATAGGCCTTGATTTACCAATAAAACTATCAATAATTTTTTCAGTTACGTATCCTGGTGTATAAGTATTTTCAAAACAAAGTGAATATCTGTACATCTCAAGTGTTTTTATCTTGTTGGCAACAGGCTTTGTTTGTGATCCAAAGCAGTCTACGCTTACTCCTTGCGTTCGTAACGACCTAATGGCTTGAATGCGTGTGGCAGTACTATTATTTCCTATATAAATAACACTATTCTTTTCGTTATTTGAAATACGAACTTGTTCTAGCTCGTCAGGCATACAGGCCTGATATTCATCCGTTTTTATTGCATATTCCGCTGTCCTGAGAAGCCATAGTGGAAGATATATATTTTTTCCGCAGTAATCAGAAATGTCGAACGTAAGGCTATAGTCTGCATAACCAAAGTCTGGACGAACATTCTCACCAAGATATAGAATTCTTGTAGCACCTGGATACTTAGAAAAAAATGGTTCCCCGAAACAAGAATAGAGAAGTAAATCTGGATCTTCAACGCATGTTTTCACCTCAATCCCTACATAAGAGGCCGCTTTTCTAAGAATATTTAGTATTTCATTATCGTTTTCCTTGAATCCCGCCCAAAATCCTGTAAACGCAACTGTTACTACTGAACTTTTAATATTTCTATGGCTAAGCCTATTAGCTCTTACTCGTTGACGTAACCAATAATCTCGTACATTTGATTCACTTAACATATATAATTTATTGTCAGCCATTTCAATGGCCTTGCTCGTTCCCCCTTTACGCAGTAGGTTTTCAAAGTCTAAGGCTTCATCTTCCAGGGCAAGCTGGGAACCCGGAGCAAACCACTGCCGACCAAACATATCCATATCATGAATCTCATCATTATAACGTGTCCAAAACTTGTAAATGACAGACTCTCAAGGCAAATTTCATGTCTTAATTCAGTAATATCTTCAGGTCTAATAACGGGTGTCCAAATATTTTGCATGGAAGACTCTTATGCCTTACTTCAGGTAGATAGCGCATACCGACCTGATCAGTGGGCGTCTGACATAGAATCTGGTTGGGATTTTTTCAAAGAGAATATTTCCACTAGGATTTTAAATACTACTATATATACTGAAAAATCTTCTAATTCACTTGGTCCAAGCGGATTCTTTCCTCCAAGACTTTTAACAAAAAGCGAGCAATCAGTAGCCATGAGGCATATTTTAGCTATTAAAGCGACAGCTAGAAGTAATATTCCCTGTATTATTTTGGAAGATGATGCTCTTATTGGTGACCAGGCCCTCTTTCATGAATTAATTCATTACCTTCGCGATGAATACAAAAACCGAGTCTTTTTTGACCTAACCGACAACTATATCCCCCTTAATGTCAATCATCATAAGAAGCTATCTACTGGGAATCTACATTTTTGCATTATGCCAATAGCTATCACTAGAACTTTAATGGCTTATGCAATCTCACCAGAAATTGCTCGTGCTTTGCTTGAATCTCTTTCTTGTTATTCACTACCTATAGACATGCAGCTCCAAGTTTCTCTTTCAAGGCTACTATTGCCTGGAATGAGTCTTATAAACTCTCCATTTATTCACGGCAGCAAAAACAATGCTATAACTTCAAGCGTACTCCAGCATTGACTTTCTTCCCTGCACTGATTGCATTCATATAAGTGAATTTTATAAATCAATTTTACATGGCTAGTGCATATTCTGATGATGTTGTCAGTGACAACCATGAAGACATGACCATGTTCTTTATTGTTTTTTAGGTGCTACCTATCATCTTCTGTCGCAGCTGCTTGATGCGGTCCCGTAAATTAGCAGCATCCTCGAAATCAAGCTTCTTAGCTGCCTCCTTCATTTTGGCTTCGAGCTGATTGATTAACTCAGGCAGCGTTTCGAGAGCAAGGCCAGCATTCGGATCGTCCTCCATGGCGTTTGCTGTTTTGCTAACCACTTCAACCAAATCAGCATCGGAACCTGCCTGGTTCAGCTTTCTGCTCAGCTCCAAAAAACTGAGAATCGAATTACTAGCCTTCTTGCCCGCAGCCGTGGGTACAACACCGTGTTTCTCGTTGTAGATCTGCTGGATTTTGCGTCGTCGCTCAGTCTCCGAAATAGCCCTGGCCATCGAGTCGGTCATGTTGTCGGCGTAAAGCAGTGCAACGCCGTCAACATGCCGAACAGCTCTGCCAATGGTCTGAATCAGTGAGCGTTCAGCCCGCCAGAACCCTTCCTTATCAGCATCGAGGATCGCCACCAAACTCACCTCCGGTAGATCGAGGCCCTCCCGCAGCAAATTCACCCCCACCAGCACGTCGTATTCCCCAAGTCGCAGATCCTGGATGATCTCGATCCGCTCGATCGAATGGATCTCTGAGTGCAAGTAACGGACCCGCACCTGGTTCTCCGCCAGGTAGTCGGTGAGGTCTTCCGCCATTCGCTTGGTCAGGGTGGTGACCAGCACTCTCTGGTTCTTGGACGCACGTTCACGGATTTCACCCAAGAGATCGTCGACCTGGCCCGTCGTGGGCCGCACCTCAAACACCGGGTCCAGAACCCCGGTCGGGCGGATCACCTGTTCGGCAACCTCGGCGCCGCGCACCTCCATCTCCCAATTTCCCGGGGTAGCTGAGACAAACACCGTCTGATGCGCTTTTTCCCAGAACTCGGCCCCCTTCAACGGCCGGTTATCGGCCGCACTGGGAAGGCGGAAGCCATGCTCAATCAGCACCTTCTTGCGGGCTTGGTCGCCGTTGTACATCGCCTGCAACTGCGAACAGGTGACATGGCTCTCATCCACGATCAACAGCCAGTCATCCGGGAAGTAATCGATCAGGCACTCCGGCGGCGTGCCCTCCTCGCGGCCGGCCAGGTGGCGGGCGTAGTTCTCTACCCCGTTGCAATAGCCCACCTGGTCCAGCATCTCCAGGTCGTACTTAGTGCGCTGCTCTAGTCGCTGAGCCTCAAGCAGCTTGCCTTCACCATTGAGCACATCCAGTCTCTCCCGCAGCTCCGAGCGGATGGCACTGATCGCCGAATCCAAACGGTCTTTCGGCGTCACAAAATGCTTTGCAGGGTAAATGTTCACTGCATCCAGGCTCTGCAGGATCTCGCCAGTGGTGGGATCGACATAGCGAATTGCCTCTACCTCATCGTCAAACAGCTCGATCCGCACCAGCCGGTCTTCGTAGGCGGGGCCGATCTCCAGCACGTCCCCCTTCATACGGAAACGGCCGCGGGCAATTTCGGTGTCGTTACGGCTGTACTGGTTGTTCACCAGCTACCGCAACTGACCACGAATGTTGAGGGCCTCCCCCACCTCGAACTTCACCGCCGCCTTGAGGTATTCGCTGGGAATCCCCAGGCCGTAGATGCAGCTGATCGAGGCCACCACGATCACGTCGCGCCGCTCGAACAGCGAACGCGTCGCTGAGTGGCGCAACATGTCGATCTCTTCGTTGATCGACGCCGTTTTGGCGATGTAGGTGTCGCTGACCGGAACGTAGGCCTCCGGCTGGTAATAGTCGTAATTAAGAGATGAAGTACTCAACCGCGTTCTCAGGGAAGAACTCCCGCAGCTCGTTGCATAGCTGGGCTGCCAACGTCTTGTTGTGAGCCAACACAAGCGCCGGACGGCCTGTCTGGGCGATGACGTTCGCCATCGTGAACGTCTTGCCCGTGCCCGTCGCCCCCAGCAGGGTCTGATATCGCTCGCCGCTGTTTACCCCCTTCACCAACTGCTCAATCGCCGTCGGCTGGTCGCCCTTTGGGCTGTAAGGCGCCGTGAGGTCGTAGGCGGGCATAGGCTGCAGGGCCAGACGACGAAGCGCAATTATCGCTGGGACGACCAGTGCCATGCGAACCCCACCAACTCTGCTGATACACCAAGGGGCCTCTCAACCGCTCGGGCAGCAACCTGGGCTGATTGAAGTGGGGCCCCAGGTCATCGATGGTCCGCAAAGTCTGCAACTCATTGATCTTTCGATAACTGGGCTCCGCAACGCACTAGGGCGGCGGGGCTGGGCCACAAAAGGGGTGCTGCTTCAGTACACCGATCCGTTTCTGCTGCGCGCTGCCCCGATGCGGGGCATCCGCCAATGGCCAGGACCGCGCCTCCTCGCATGCGGCGATCTCCATCACGGCCCCGATCCAGTCGGGACCCTGCAGCAGTACTGCGCCGCCGAACCACACGATGCAGTGCTTCTCACCTTCAATCCAGCTCTCCTGAAGATCGTGCAGCAACGCTTGCCAATGCCCGTGCGCTGCTTAGCCCCAACCTTTTTCCGCTACCCAACCGCAACACCCAGCCCAACACCACGGCTGGAGCTGCTCCACGTGGGAAGCCTCGGCCCCCATCACCCGCGGCGCAGAGAGCTGGTGGAAGCGTTATTGAAGCGACAAAACGTGCCTTTCCGCCACACCACCACCCAAAACGCCGAAGAAGCTGCCCGGCTCTACGCCCAGCACGCCTTGGTGCTGAATGTGCCTTTGAATCATGACCTCAACCATCGCCTGTTTGAAGTGATGGCGGCAGGGGTGCCCCAGGTGATCTTTGGTCATCCCAGCCTGCTGGGACACAACAGCCCACTAAGCAATCGTCCCGATCTGTTTTGGGCCCAATCCATTAAGGGATTAGAAGCATTGGTGAAGCAACTGTTCTCAGAGCCCGAAAGACTCCAATCCAACTTTGTGGAACCTCCGCCGTATTGGGATCTAAAAGTGCTGCTCAAAGAAGCTCTGGCTCCATGATCCGCAGCGTCCCGACAACAGGGGAGCAAGATGAAGCGGCACGGCTCCCCGACCCGTGACCCCGATACGGCTTGTTTACCATGCCTTCTGGGCCCGCGGCCGCAGCTTTTCACAGCTGAGGCGGTTGCTGGCCAGCAGCGACGCCGTGGTGAGTCTCTGGCGCGGCAAGCGGCTGGTGGGCTTCGGCCGGGCCACCTCCGATGGCTTCAGCCGGGCCGTGCTGTGGGACATCGTGGTGGCTGGCGATCTGCAGGGCCATGGCCTGGGCCGCCGGGTGATCGAAGAACTCCTCCACACACCGCCCGTGGTGGGTGTGGAGCGGATGTATCTGATGACCACCAAAAGTGCAGGTTTCTACAGGCAACTAAGCTTCCAGGATCCAAATCCTCAATAGCTGATGGTGCTGCGCCGCTAAGGCATCTCAATCCTGTCTGCCCCGGTACGATCCGGACGCGTCAGATCAGCCGATGCCTCGGGCCGCGTCCCAGTCCCCTGACGACGCCTGCAGGGCAATCTGTTCGGCGCGCCGGAGCCAGCAACACCAGCTGCAGCCGCCAGCGAGCCCGCCGCGGCCAGCCACGACAAGCGACACCTGCAGCGAATCCCCGGCTTCAAGCGATGCCGAACCCAGCAGCGATGAACCGGTCTGGGCCCACCACAGCCAATTGGATCCGCTGCAGCTCACGCCAATGCTGCGCCACTACGTGGAACTCAAAGCGGCCCATCCCGATCGTGTGCTGCTTTACCGCCTGGGCGACTTCTTCAAGTGCTTCTTCGAAGACGCCATCGAACTGTCCCGCGTGCTGGAACTCACCCTTACCGGCAAGGAGGGCGGCAAAGCCATCGGCCCTATGCCGATGGCGGGCATCCACCACCACGCCGCCGAGCGCTACTGCGCCGAACTGATCAAGCAGGGCTACAGCGTGGCCCTCTGCGACCAGCTCGAGACCACCCCCACCAAGGGCGCCCTGCTCAAGCGGGACATCACCCGGGTGCTGACCCCCGGCACCGTGCTGGAAGAGGGCATGCTCAGCGCCCGCCGTAACAACTGGCTGGCGGCGGTGGTGGTGGAGCCGGCCCAAGGGAAACAACCCCTGCGCTGGGGCTTAGCCAGCGCCGATGTGAGAACCAGCGAGGTGCAGGTGATGCAGCGGGAAGAAAGCAGCGCCCTGCACCAGCAGCTGGGTCAGCAGAAGGCCTCCGAACTGCTTTGGGCCGCTACCCACGACGCCGAGCGGACGGCCTGGTGCCCGGGACGGCTGCGGCTCACCCCCATGGCCAGCACCCCCTTCAGCCCGGCAGAAGCGGAATGCGCCCTACAACAGCACAACGGCCTCAGCAGCCTCGATGGCCTGCTGCGCTACCTGCAGGACACCCAGCCCCTGGAGGACGACAGCCGCATTCCCCTGGAGGTGCTCACCGGCCCCAACGCCAGTAGCAAGAGCTGCTATCTACGCCATATCGGCCTGATCCAGTTGATGGCCCAGATCGGCAGCTGGGTGCCGGCCCGCTCCGCAACCGTCGGCATCGCCGATCGGATCTTCACCCGGGTAGGTGCCGTGGATAATCTGGCCGCCGGACAGTCCACCTTCATTGTGGAGATGGCCGAAACCGCCAACATCCTTCACCACGCCAGCGATCGTTCCCTGGTGCTGCTCGATGAGATCGGGCGGGGCAACGCCACCTTTGATGGCCTCTCGATCGCCTGGGCCGTGAGCGAGCACCTGGCCGGCGACCTGGGCAGCCGCACCGTCTTTGCCACTCATTATCACGAGCTCAACAACCTGGCCGCCGAACGCGAAAACGTGGCCAACTTCCAGGTGATGGTGGAGGAAACCGGTGAGGATCTGGTCTTCCTCCATCAGGTGCAAGACGGCGGCGCCAGCCGCAGCTACGGGATCGAAGCGGCACGCCTGGCCGGCGTTCCCAAACCCGTGGTGCAACCGGCCCGCCTGGTGCTGGATCAGCTGGCGGCATGAACCGCAACGCTTGGCAGCTGTTCAGCAATGATTTTGATCTCGCAATAGCAACGCTCGAATCGGCATCCAAACCAGGTCTTTCAAGCCGAATGCAAGCCAGCCACTGCCAAATCCTGACCTTTTTTGGAGAATTCGGGCAAGCGCAGGATTGGCTGCTCTGCTCTGAGCCGGACGTCAGGCAACAGCCATATGCCTTGGGAGCTCTTCTACGAATCCGGCAATATCGGAATCACACCAATCCCTGGCTCAATATTTGCAGGATTGATCAAAAAAACTGGTTCAACAATATCCAAGCAATCTTCAAAAAAAAACAATTGATACGTGTCAACCTAGATGGCGGCCCTGGCGACATGCTGGAGATACTGGCGACATTGCATAACCAAAAAGAGGACCTTCGGAAACGATGCCAACTCGTCGTTCCTACCTCCGCAAAAACAGCATTAGGCCCACTACTCGAAGCACACCAGAGCACTCATCAGCTCAGCTGGAAGAACCAGCATGAGGCCAACACACTTAAGCAAAACCTGGACAAATCATCTTTCAGATAATGGTACTCAAGGCCCTACTCGCCAACCAGGAGTCAGCCCCTAGACCGCAATCCACCCTCGATATTAATAACAAGGGAATCCAAAATCGCACCCTCCTCTGTTGCTGGAGGCCGAAAGTGGACCCTGACGGAAAACTTTGGGCCCATCTCAGCAGCTTCGACATGGCCACAATCGTGCGGCTCTACCGGGAACTGATGCCAATCGCCCAACAACAGGGCATCCGGGTTGTTGACATCACCCGTTACCGGGACCACGAAGCCAAAGAGCTCCTCAACAGGCACCCGTCAGGACTCAATCTTGCCGCCCATACATTGCGAAGATTTGTCGACACCACAAATCACTTCGGTGCCAACACCTTGGTGGCCAGCATCGACACCTCACTCATCCATCTCGCCTGCTGGTGTGGCCTCAGACCAGTGATGCTCGCCCACCGCTGGCCTGATGAGCGCTGGCTCCAAGGCAGCTGGCAGAACATCGACATCCTTGAACAAGACAGCCTCTTCGACTGGGAGCCCCCCATCCAGCGCCTGATCCAACGCATTCGCAATCACGCTTGGGCCTAAAGGGAAGACCTAAGGCCTCTCCGTCTGCTGCAGCAACTTCAACACATACCCCGCCCGCTGCTGATGCCCGTAGGCCTCAGCCTCCTGGGGAATCGGATCAGGATGTGCGTTACTCCACCCCAGGATCGGCACCCCTCGCAAGTTGCCCTGCAGATGCTGCAGCACATGAATGAACTCATGGCTGATCAACAAGCAGCGAATTTCAGAGCTCATCGGCCGTTGCATGATCGTGATCGAACCCAACCGCCCGGGTTCAGCCCGATAGGTGGCGTCCTTTCCCGGTAACTCCGGCTGATCCCGCTTGCCTGTGATCCCCAGCCGACGGCCTTCGGCAAGCAACAAGTCAGCCAAGGCTGGATCCTACTGACAAGTTGGATAAGTCCCGGGAGGAGCCTGCGAGTAGTCGGAGTCTGGGTCTTGCGGGGAAATCGATGACGCTGGCTGCGGTGAAGGAACACGTTCGAACACAACCAAACGCCAGCTGCCGATCACCACCACGCTCAGCGGGAAGGCCAATGGCAGCAAACAGCCCTTCGATGACATCCCGAAGTCAGGGCAAGGCCTTCATCAGACTGCCCATTTCCAAGGCCTCCAGGCCATAACTCCAACCCAGATTGCTCTTGATGCCGGCCCGCTCCAGCGCCTGTTGCATCGTGTCGGTGGTGAGAACGCCGAAAATCACCGGCACACCGGTGTCGCGCGCCACCGCCGCGATCCCCTTGCTGGCTTCCGCCACCACCACATCGAAGTGTGGGGTGTCACCACGGATCACAGCACCCAGCGTGATCACCACTTGATAGCGGCCACTGCGTGCCAGCTGCTGAGCCACCAGGGGAAGCTCAAATGAACCCGGCACCCAGGCCACATCCAGCTGCGTGCTGTCGGCACTGGTATCAACGCCATGACGGCTCAGACAGTCCAGGCAACCACTCAGCAGTTTGGCGGTGACCAGATCATTGAAACGGGCAATGACCACAGCGATGCGCAAGCCCTGCACATCGGTGAAACGTCCTTCAAAGGTGGCCATCGCGCCGCTGCTCATTCATTCCACACTCACACCCTAACGGTGAGATCGGAGCAACAAAGAGCACCCAGACGTGGGTTCAGACCACAAAGAAGCTCACACCCCAGTTCACCAGCACCAAGGCCACCCAAGCGATACCGCCCAGCAAGATCAGGCGATTAGAACGGCCGCTGTCCTCATTGGAGGCGTACAGCACGGGAACGGCAACGATCAGAGCGAAAGACATAACCACCAGGGCCAGAACGGTGAGGGTGTTGAGGATCTGCATGGGAATTCGGTCGACGCCAGGTCGTTCTGAGCGATTCTCCCACGCTTGGGAAGCACTGCTCGCCAGAGTCCACATCAAGCTTCACAGCTTGTGGTGAACGCCATCGGTACGATCCAGCCACTTCCCATCGCCCGATGCCCCGCTCCGCTGCCCAACCTGAGGAGCTAGCCCTGCAGGGGAATCTGTTCGGCGGCCCCGATCCGACTCAGAAGCCAACCGCCACCGCCGCAACGGCCCGCGTCGCAGCAGAACTGGAAGACCTCAGCGATGCCAGCCTCAGCGCCGATGCAGCGGCCCGGCCCCGTCAGCGCCAAATCAACAACAACGATCCATCCGTCCCAGAGGCAGACCAACAGGAAGACGACAGCGACGCCCCCGCTTGGGCTCACCACAGCGAGGTAGATCAGTCCCTGCTCACACCGATGCTGCGGCACTACGTGGAGCTCAAGGCGGAGCATCCCGACCGCATGCTTCTCTATCGCCTCGGCGACTTCTTCGAGTGCTTCTTCGAAGATGCCGTGGAACTTTCTCGGGTGCTCGAACTCACCCTCACCGGCAAGGAAGGGGGTAAAGCGATCGGCCGCGTGCCCATGGCGGGCATCCCTCACCACGCCGCTGAGCGCTACTGCGCCGAGCTGATCCGCCGTGGCTACTCCGTGGCCCTCTGCGATCAGCTGGAGACCACACCCGCCAAGGGCGCCCTGCTCAAACGCGGCATCACCCGTGTGCTCACCCCGGGCACGGTGCTTGAAGAAGGCATGCTGGCGGCCCGCCGCAACAACTGGCTAGCGGCCGTCGTGGTGGAACCGGCCACCACCAACCAACCGTTCCGCTGGGGGTTGGCCAGCGCCGATGTGAGCACCGGAGATGTGCTGGTGATGGAGCGCAGCGGCAGCGACGCGCTGAATCAACAGCTGGCCCAGCTGGAGGCCTCGGAACTGCTCTGGGCCGCGAGCAACGATTCCGGTGAAAGGAAACCCAGCTGGTGCCCCGATCGCCTGCGGCTCAGCCCGATGGCGCGCACGCCCTTCAGCGCACCTCAAGCCGAACAGGTCCTGAAAACGCACTACCGCCTGGCGGGTCTGGATGGCCTGGGCCTGCAGGAGCTGCCCCTAGCCCTGCGCGCCTTCGGCGGCCTCCTTCAATACGTCAACGACACCCAACCCCTCGACGAGGAGACGCGCGTCCCCCTGGACGTACCCCAGATCGTGCAGGCCGGCGATGCGCTGGTGCTCGATGCCCAGACCCGCCGAAATCTGGAACTCACCGCCACCCAACGGGACGGCCAACTGCAGGGCTCCCTGCTCTGGGCCATTGACCAAACCCTCACCGCCATGGGCGGGCGCTGCCTGCGCCGCTGGCTAGAAGCCCCCCTGATGGACCTGGAAGCAATCCAGCTGCGGCAGGGAGTCGTCAGTCTGCTGGTGAAGAAGCGCTCCCTGCGCCAAGCGCTGCGCCGGCTGCTGCGGCCCATGGGCGATCTGGAACGGCTCGCCGGCCGGGCCGGCGCGGGCCATGCCAGCGCCCGCGATCTGGTGGCGATCGCCGATGGCCTGGAACGGTTGCCGCAACTGTCTGCACGGCTCGAGGGCAGCCTGGAGCGCTGGCCCCAGGGATTGGAACCACAGCTGATGGCGAAGCCGGAGCTCAACGATCTGGCCAGCAAGATCCGTCATGCCCTGGTAGACGCCCCCCCGCTGTCGCTCAGCGAAGGGGGCCTGATCCACGATGGCGTGGACCCCCTGCTCGATGGCCTACGCAACCAGCTCGATGATCAGAACGCCTGGCTGGCCGAACAGGAGCGCCGGGAACGGGAGCGGAGCGGCAACAGCAATCTGCGCCTGCAATACCACCGCACCTTCGGGTATTTCCTGGAGGTGAGCAAAGCCAAGGCGTCCGCCGTACCGGATCACTGGATCCGTCGCCAGACCCTCGCCAATGCAGAACGCTTCATTACCCCAGAGCTCAAGGAACGCGAAGGTCAGATTTTCCAGTTGCGCGCCCGCGCCTACCAGCGCGAATACGAACTGTTCTGCCAGCTGCGCGAGCAGGTGGGGGTGATGGCAGCACCGATCCGGGAAGCCGCCCGCGCCATCGCCAGCCTCGATGCCCTCTCCGCCCTGGCCGACACCGCCGCCACCAGAGCCTGGTGCGCGCCGGAACTGAGCGACGAACGCAGCCTGCAGATCCAGAGCGGCCGCCATCCCGTCGTGGAGCAGTTGCTAGTGGAGAGAGCCTTCACCCCCAACAACCTGAAGCTGGGCAGCGGCACCGACTTGATCGTGCTCACCGGCCCCAATGCCAGCGGCAAGAGCTGCTATCTGCGCCAGATCGGGGTGATCCAACTGCTGGCGCAGATCGGAAGCTGGGTGCCAGCCAGCTCGGCGCAGATTGGCCTAGCCGATCGCATCTTCACGCGCGTGGGAGCAGTGGATGATCTGGCGGCCGGCCAGTCCACCTTCATGGTGGAGATGGCGGAAACCGCCAACATCCTTCACCACGCCAGTGATCGCTCACTGGTGCTCCTCGATGAGATCGGCCGGGGCACCGCCACCTTTGACGGCCTCTCGATCGCCTGGGCCGTCAGTGAACATCTGGCCGGGGATCTCCAGGCCCGCACTGTGTTTGCCACCCACTATCACGAGCTCAACAACATGGCGGACGAGCGGCCCAACGTGGCCAACTTCCAAGTGATGGTGGAGGAAACCGGCGACGATCTGGTGTTTCTCCACCAGGTGCAGGCCGGTGGCGCCAGCCGCAGCTACGGCATCGAAGCCGCCCGCTTAGCCGGAGTACCAGCCTCCGTGGTGCAGCGCGCCCGCCAAGTGTTGGATCAACTCACGAGCTAACGCTCAACGAGGGTGATGACACTGCCCACCTTGAACGCAAATCGAGATCGCAAGAAGGAGTGACCTTCGGTAAGGAATCAAGGAAGTAAGATTGGCATAGAAGTCATGGACAAATCGATGTCCTTAGAAATGGCAACGCTGACCGCCAAAGGGCAGGTCACCATTCCAAAGCCCGTCCGCGATGCCCTGGGGCTGCGCCAAGGCGATCAATTGAGCTGGGAGCTTGATGATGGATGCGTCACAGTTCGCCTGATCACGCCTTTGGATCTCGCTTACCTGACAGGAATCGAGACACACCTATCGGAATGGGCCAGCACAGCCGACGACGAAGCCTTTGCTGATCTGTGACCCTATTTCCAGGTTTTGCGATCGTCAGCGTTCCCTTTCCTTTTAGCGATCGTCTCGCGACAAAACGTCGACCAGCCCTGGTGATCTCCGTTGCGAAATATCAGCAATCGGCAGGTCATATCCTCCTGGCGATGATCACTTCTGCTGAACACTCCAGCTGGCTTTTTGATTGGCACATCAAGGAGCTCGAGGGCACCGGCCTCTCCAAGCCATGCCTCATACGCCTGAAGCTGTTCAGCCTCGATCAAAGGCTGATCCTCAACCAACTCGGACAACTCTCAGCTTTGGATCAACAAGGCGTGTGTGATCAACTCAAGGCAGTTCTTGCTGAGCCTCAATGCTGACGCCATAGGGAATAGCCACCTGACGCAGCAACGCATTCACGGCTGCGGCCACCAAGCCTGCCCCGCCCCGGGTGCTGTCCAAGCGGATCTGCTCCAAGGAGGTCTGCGCCAAGCGGCGCTTGCTTTCCGGAACACCCACAAACCCCACCGGCATTCCAATCACCAGGCTGGGAGCGGCTGCTCCCGCCTCCAGTTGATCCAAGAGTTGCTCCAAGGCCGTTGGAGCACTGCCAATGAGCACCAGCGGCAAGGGCTGACCTGCCATCTCAGCGGCCTGAATCAGCTCCGGCCAAGCGCGGGCCATCGCCGCCGCCGAACGAGTGGATCCCTGCGGTGACTGAGCCGGGGCCCAATCGAGCAGACAGCGCACCTGATTGCCCGCGGTCCGTGCCGCCATCGGCCTCACCGCCGCTGCCGCCATCGCCGTGTCCGTGAGGATCACGGCACCTTGCTGAAGAGCCTGCCGTCCTGCCTCGCAGGCACCGGGGCTGAATTGCAGGAGGGCCGCCAGGGAGGGATCCCCACTGCTATGCACCAGCCGTTCCAGCACGTCTTGCGGCAAGGGGTCCAGACCGGTGTCACCCAGCAGGGCCCGAATACGGCGAATGCTTTCAGTAAAGATTGGATGATCGCGGTTCAGAGAAATCCAGACGCAACTCCGGCATCATCGACCCAACGCCGCCCCTTGAGCTTCCCGCCTCTCCATGCCAATCCATCTGCTCTGGGGTGACGACAGTGCGGCCCGCGACCGTGCCGTTACAGCCCTGATCGAGGAGGCGATTGACCCCACCTGGAGCAGCATCAACCTCAGCCGCCTCGATGGCAGCGAAGCCGGCCAAGCGCAACAGGCCCTAGAGGAAGCCCGAACTCCCCCCTTTGGCGCAGGCATGCGCGTGGTGTTGCTGCAACGCTCGCCCTTCTGCAATGCCTGTCCAAGCGAACTGGCCGATCGCTTTGAAGCGGCCCTCGAGCTGATTCCAGACAGCACCCAGCTGGTGCTCACCAACCCAGCCAAGCCAGACGGACGCTTACGCACCACGAAGGCTCTGCAGAAACGGATCAAGCAGGGGCTCGCCAGCGAACAAACATTTCAACTCCCAGCGATCTGGGATGGGGCCGGCCAACGCCAACTGGTGGAGCGCACAGCCGCGGATCTCAACGTGACCATGGACGCAGAGGCCGTCTCCGCCCTCGTGGATGCCATCGGCAATGACAGCGCACGCCTCAGCATGGAGATTCAAAAACTGGCACTCCACGCCGAAAGCCATGGGCACGAGCGCATCAGCGCAAACGCCGTGCAGAGCCTGATTGAGGGCCAAGCCACCAACGCCTTAGCCGTGGGCGATGCCTTACTGGAAGGCGATGCAGGCGGGGCCATTGGACTCCTGGACGCCCTGATCGATGCGGGTGAACCCGCTCTGCGCATCGTTGCCACCCTCACCGGACAAATCCGTGGCTGGCTTTGGGTGTTGCTGCTGGAACAACAGGGTGAGCGTGATGTGGCCGTGATTGCCAAAGCGGCCGGCATCGGCAATCCAAAGCGGATTTACGTGATGCGCAAGCAATTGCATGGCCGCAGCTCGCAGCGCTGCCTCAGCTTGCTGGGCCGCTTGCTAAACGTGGAAGCAGCCCTCAAACGCGGGGCACAACCTGGTGATGCTTTTCGCGATGGCCTCCTCGGCTGAGCCCAACTCAGATGAGCTGAAATAATCAAAGTCCAATTGGACGGCGTTGATGGCACTGCTGGTGCAGAAGTTCGGCGGCACGTCCGTCGGCAGCGTGGAACGCCTGCAGGCCGTCGCCCGTCGTATCGCCGGCTGCAAAGAAGACGGCAATGATCTGGTGATTGTGGTGTCGGCGATGGGCCACACCACCGACGAGCTCACCGCCAAGGCCAAAGCGATCAGCGCCGCCCCCCCGCAGCGGGAGATGGACATGTTGCTCTCCACCGGCGAACAGGTCTCGATCGCCCTGCTCTCGATGGCACTCCATGAACTGGGCGTGTCAGCGGTTTCGATGACTGGAGCTCAAGTGGGGATCGTGACCGAATCCGCCCATGGCCGGGCCCGCATCCTTGATGTGCGCACCGACCGGCTGCGCGCCCGGCTTGCAGAAGGGCAGGTGGTGGTCGTTGCTGGCTTCCAAGGCACCAGCCTCAGCCGGGGTGGAACCGCCGAAATCACCACCTTGGGCCGGGGCGGCTCTGATACCTCAGCCGTGGCTCTAGCCGCAGCCCTGGGTGCCGATGCCTGCGAGATCTTCACCGATGTACCAGGGGTGCTCACCACCGATCCGCGCAAGGTGGCCAATGCCCAACTGATGCCGCAAGTGAGCTGCGATGAAATGCTCGAACTGGCCAGTCTGGGGGCGGCGGTGCTCCACCCCCGTGCCGTGGAAATCGCCCGCAACTACGGCGTGAAGATGGTGGTGCGCTCCAGCTGGAGCGATGCACCAGGCACCACGCTCACCAGCCGCAATGCCAGACCGATCGGCCGCGAAGGGTTGGAACTGGGTCGTCCTGTGGACGGCGTGGAGCTCCTCGAAGATCAAGCCGTGCTGGCCCTCTCCCACGTGCCTGATCAGCCAGGGGTGGCTGCCCGCCTGTTCGAAAGCCTGTCTGCAGGCGGTGTGAACGTGGATCTGATCATTCAGGCCACCCATGAGGGCAGTAGCAACGACATCACCTTCACCGTGGCCGACGCCGATCTCGACCAGGCCCGCAGCATTTGCACCACGCTCGTGGACAGCATCGGCGGCAACCTCAGCTCTAACGGAGGCATGAGCAAGCTGAGCATCAGGGGCGCTGGGATCATGGGCCGCCCTGGCATTGCAGCTGGATTATTTGACACGCTCTCGAGGGAGGGCATCAACCTGCGTTTGATCGCCACCAGCGAGGTGAAGGTGAGCTGCGTGGTGGATGCCTCCATGGGCAGCAAAGCCTTGCAAGCTGCGCAACAGGCCTTTGAACTCAGCACCGAGCAGCAACACATCAACCCTCCTGTCAGCGGGGAAGGAGAACCCGAGGTGAGGGGCGTCGCCCTGGATCGCGATCAGGCACAACTGAGCGTGCGCCACGTGCCTGACCGACCAGGAATGGCAGGGTCCCTCTGTTCAGCGCTCGCGGATGCTGGCATCAGCCTTGATGCGATCGTCCAATCCGAACGGCAGCACAGCGATGGCAGCCGTGACATCAGCTTCATCGTGAAACGGGAAGACCGGGCAGCCTCTGATCAAGCGCTCGCACCACTCTTGGCCCAATGGCCAGGTGCCGTACTCGAAGATGGTCCTGCGATTGCCCGTGTCAGCGCGATTGGTGCTGGCATGCCTGCCACCGCAGGAACGGCAGGACGCATGTTCCGCTTCCTTGCCGAAGCGGGCGTAAACATTGAATTGATCGCCACCAGCGAGATCCGTACCAGCTGCGTGGTCGCCGAATCCGATGGCATCAAGGCCTTAGAAGCGGTGCATGCCGGCTTCCAACTTGGTGGATCTGAATGCCATCAAGCGCAAGGCACAGAATCTCCGCCTTAGAGAAAAATAAGCATTAAGCAATATTATGCCGAGAAAAAATTACCCCTATCTATTCGGGAATGACCCAGAAATAGCCGCCATTCAATTATTCAAAGAACTGAAAGACTGCAATGAAGAGCACGAACGGGCGGGCCTTCTTCACCTGCTGACTTACATCACCGATCCCAAAAGCATCGAGACATACTTAATACTAGAGAGAAATTCTTTTTTTAATCATACTTATGCAAGAGCCGCTCAGTTGCGCGTTGACCAAAACAACAACCACCCAAACCCATGGATAGCCCTTGCTCCACCTGCGCATAAAGATCAATTCCGTGTTAATTGCTTAAATATTCTCAATTCCGATGCCACCGTAGATCTTTGGCTTAGCGGAGGAATTGGCGACCAACTAGAAATGCTTACTCGGATTAAACCATGCCTAATAAACTCAGATCTATTACCCAGATTAGAAATTGTTATCCCTGAAAGCACTGCTACGGCAATGCAACTTTTTTTGAAAAATGGTGGCCCAAGGAGATGCCCCCTGGCGTATCGACCAAAACAGAGCCCCATTGATTCATCCCAGACCATATTTAGAAATGATGCCTTTCCTGGCATTGATGGCAGAGCACGGACGCCTTCAGCCTCCAGCGCCAGTTTCTTCCATCTCCCCAGACGATCAAGAAACCAAGGGAATCCTCTTTTGCTGGAAAAGCAAAATAGATAAAGGCGAAAAGCTATGGGCCTACCTTAGATCTATTCCTTTCCCCATCATTCAATCTTTTTACCAAGAACTCATTCCTTGGGCTCAAGCCAACCAAATCAAGATAATTGATATCACAAAATACAATCATGCAGAAATACAGCAGCTATCAAAATTCAAAAATAGTTTATACCTTGCAAGCGATCAGCTTAAGTCTTTGAACGACACTGTCCAACTTATGCAGATTTCCAAGCTAATTGTTAGCATCGACACATCCTTGATCCACGTTGCACAGTGGTTCAATCGCAAACCTCTCATGCTTTGCCCAAAATTCCCTGATGGCAGGTGGATAAGCACTTCTAAAAGTCCCAGTTCGCCAACAATATTCAGCCAAGACTTTTTATACGATTGGAGCCAACCTCTTGAAAAAGCAATGAACGAGATCAAGAAAACTTTTTAAACTCAGCCTTGGAGCTCACTTTCAGCCTGCTCGAAACTATCAATAAATCGACATGCTCTTAATCCCATCTTTGGCGCTGTGATGCCTGCCATCCAGCGCAGTGCACAGAATCTCCCCTTGAGGCCTAATTTTCTGGAGCTTGATCATCTGTTGCTACCCACCAGTTTCTGACGCAACTTCTTGATCCGGTCTCGCAAGTTGGCCGCTTCCTCAAAGTCGAGCTTCTTGGCTGACTCTTTCATCTTCAGCTCAAGTTGATCGATGAGCTCAGGAAGGGCATCGAGTGCCAAGCCATCGCTGTCTTCCTCTAAGGCTTGAACCGCCTTTCCAGCCACTTTCACCAAATCTGCATCCGGGCCATCAGCTTTGAGTTTGCGTGACAGCTCCAGAAAACTGAGAATGGAATTGCTGGCTTTCTTGCCTGCAGCGGTGGGGGTAATCCCGTGCTTTTCGTTGTAGATGTGCTGAATGGTGCGGCGGCGCTCGGTTTCTTCAATCGCCTTAGCCATGGAGTCGGTCATGTTCTCGGCATAAAGCAAGGCTTTACCTTCCACATGCCGGGCTGCACGGCCGATCGTTTGAATCAAGGAGCGCTGAGCCCGCAGGAAGCCTTCTTTATCGGCATCAAGAATCGCCACCAACGAAACCTCGGGCAAATCCAATCCTTCGCGCAACAAATTCACGCCAACGAGCACGTCGTATTCACCCAGGCGTAGATCCTGAATGATCTCGATCCGTTCAATCGAGTGAATCTCGGAGTGCAGGTAGCGCACGCGAACTTTATTTTCAGCCAAGTAATCCGTCAGGTCTTCCGCCATCCGCTTGGTGAGCGTCGTCACCAGCACCCGCTGGTTCTTGGACGCACGCTCACGAATCTCTCCCAACAAATCATCCACTTGTCCAGTGGTAGGCCGCACCTCCACGATCGGGTCCAGCACACCCGTAGGGCGGATCACCTGTTCTGCGATCTGGCCCTCACTGACCTCCATTTCCCAGTTTCCAGGGGTCGCACTCACAAACACGGTCTGCTTAGCCTTGCTCCAAAATTCCTCAGACTTGAGTGGACGGTTGTCGGCAGCACTGGGCAGTCGAAAACCATGGTCAATCAATACCTTTTTACGGGCCTGGTCACCGTTGTACATCGCCAGAAGTTGGGAGCAGGTCACGTGGCTTTCATCCACGATTAACAACCAATCATCTGGGAAGTAATCAATCAGGCATTCCGGCGCAGATCCAGGCTCACGGCCAGCCAAATGACGGGCGTAGTTCTCAACTCCATTGCAATAACCGATTTGTTGCAACATCTCCAGGTCATAGGTAGCGCGTTGTTCTAAGCGTTGAGCCTCGAGCAACTTGCCTTCTCCATTTAAAAACTCCAGCCGCTCTTTCAGCTCACCACGAATAGCCTTCACAGCATCATTCAGACGCTCTTTTGGTGTCACAAAGTGTTTAGCCGGATAAATGCTAATAGCCTCCAAGCTTTGAAGAATTTCACCGGTGGTTGGATCCACATAGCGAATGGCCTCCACCTCATCACCAAACAATTCAATCCGCACCAAGCGATCGTCATAGGCCGGACCGATTTCGAGCACGTCTCCTTTAACACGAAACCGTCCACGGCCAGCTTCCGTGTCGTTGCGGCTGTACTGGTTGTTCACCAAATCGCGCAATGATCCGCGTAAATCTAAGTTTTCTCCCACCTTGAACGGCACCGCCGCCTTGAGATATTCGCTTGGAATTCCGAGCCCATAAATACAACTAATTGAAGCCACCACAATTACGTCGCGACGTTCAAACAGAGACCGCGTTGCAGAGTGACGCAGCATGTCGATTTCTTCGTTAATTGATGCTGTTTTAGCGATATAGGTATCACTCACCGGAACATAGGCTTCCGGCTGGTAGTAGTCGTAATAGGAGATAAAATATTCAACAGCATTATGCGGGAAAAACTCCCGCAGCTCATTGCAAAGCTGGGCTGCCAACGTTTTGTTGTGGGCCAATACCAAAGCCGGGCGGCCGGTTTGGGCGATCACATTGGCCATCGTGAATGTCTTACCCGTACCCGTGGCGCCTAGAAGCGTTTGATAACGCTCTCCTCCATTCACGCCCTCTACCAATTTGGCGATCGCTGTGGGTTGATCCCCTTTCGGCTCGTAGGGAGCCGTGAGCTTGTAATGAGGGATCACATGCCACACGCTGGCGCTTCAGCATATGGCCGGGAAGAGGGTTGCTGTTGCACTAATGCGCACCCTTTCTGAACCAGGCCGCTATGACTGGCCTGGCTTGAACAGACAATGGGCTAAAACCAATGACAATTTGCCGAACCACTTGAAAGCAGAAGCTCACAATGCGCTGTGCTCTAGGCCGCTTTTCTCGAATCGCTAAAAGCAAGTACTGCATGCCTCTTCAGCAGGACTAAAGCTGCAGCAACCCCCTCAGGCGCCAAAACACAACTGATTTATTTATACATCTGATCTTTAAAATGACAGCCCTAACAAGAGAACAACTTCCACTCAACACGAGGCCAAGGATCATTAAGCAGCAGGAAGAAAGCTATTGTTGAGACTTAATGCTGCAAACCAGTGAACAAACTCAATCTTGGCTGCGGATTTGACCATCGAGATGGGTATCTCAACGCCGATAGCTTCCAAGCATGCAAGCCAGATGTCTTAATCAATATCGAAGAAACACCCTGGGCATTTAGAGATAACGCATATCAACACATTTTACTAAAACACGTTTTAGAGCATGTGGGTCAGAGCTACAGCAGCTTTAAAGCAATTATGCAAGAGCTTTACAGAATCACTGCAAATCAAGGAACTATCGAAATTCATATCCCGCACTTCAGGCACGACACCTTCTGGAGTGATCCAACACATGTGCGTGCATTCACATTATTAACCTTTCAGATGATGTCAAAAGCCCAAAACGATGAATGGATCAAGAAAAGGGCAAATTATTCAATGATCGCCTATGACATGAATGTTAATTTGGAAGTCATCAAAGCGATACAGGTCTACGACAACCATTGGGCGCAAAAAAAAGAAAACGGCAGTATTAGCGACGAGGAACTTTCAGTGTATTCACACGAGAAGTGGAATGTCGTCAAAGAGCTGCAAATCACAATCAAAGCGATTAAGCCCTTTTAACAAGAGCATGCATAATGTTCGGCAATCGCTCGCGACTCCTCATCAATAGGCAAACGCCTACTTATTCATGATCAACAATACAAAAGAGGACGCCAAGCAGACGGATAAAAATGCTTCGTAGGCCATCACACCTAGCTAAATCGCCGTGTTGCAAAAATCCAAGCTTGCCCTCCCGGACGTCCCTCGGCCCCTCGCACTACCTGCTCCATAAACGACATTTCAGACTGAACTCCGACGAATCGATTAGCTGGATTTTGCTTTAAAATAGACTGAACGCTAAAGCCTTGCTGGCAAAGAAGTTTTACCAATTCAGGTGTATTTTGTACACCCGATCCCTGATTATCAGTTTCAACCAAAAGATTAACAGTTGAAAGTGTACTTGATACCGACATCAGCGACAAAAGCGATTTCAATACTGGGATTTCGGAACCATCCACATCGACAAGACAAGCAATTGAGCCCCTCAGAAAGGGCATAAGATTATTCATATCAGGCGAAAACGACACCAACTCAGCAACGCCATTGGCCTCTGCCACAAAACGTACTGCTTCTGCTGATCTTGGATCAATATCAATCCCCATACATGGGATCTTGGCCCAGCGAGCCACTCCTGAAAGATAAAACCCTTCCGCACAGCCAATATCAATAAAAACATCAGAATCTGAGCAGTACTCATGCAAAAAATCTTGAACCTCTTTCTCATAAGTTCCCTGGCACTTAGGAAGCAACTGAGACGCCAATGACTTTGGATATAGAGTCATTCCTTCAAACAGTCCAGAACGAACGACAACTGGCAAACCTGCGGACATCTTCTGTTCCAGACTGAAGCCATAAAAAGTATAAGCAGCTCTAAATAACTTCTGAGGATCAAATCCTCGATTCATCAATTCACAGATTGCCTTATCTTCTTGCGGAGCAGAATCGGGTACCGAGTACATGTGGCACAAAGAATAATGCGTACAGATTACGACTCCAATGCATTGGCTTTTTTGCGAACGTTCGCAAAGGGATTAGCCGTCTAGAAGTCCCTGGGGGTTGATCAAGGTACTGGCGTTGCTCGAAGCAACTGGAGCACATGACCGGCATGATTTTGATGGCGATAGGCCTCCGCCTCCTGAATCGATCCAAAGCGCTGGATCCCCTGGGGTGACACATCCCACCCCAAAGGCGGCACTCCCTTTAGATCCGCAGATAGGTGCTGGAGCACGTGAATGAATTCATGGCTAATCAACATGCAACGCACCTCAGCGCTCATCGGCCGTTGCTTCAAGGTGATGGTGCCAAGGCGGCCATGCTCGGCGCGGTAGGTGGCATCTTTTCCTACCAGTTCCGGCTGACCGGCCACCACGCGGATGCCGAGCCTCTGTCCCTCAAGCAAAAGGGCTTGATCCAGCTTGGGATTCTGCTTACAGGTGATCCGGTCACCTGGAGGAGCAGCGCTGTAATCAGGCAGGGCGCCCAGCTCGTTTGGCACAGCAACCTGGTTAAGCGCTGGCCGTGTGGAATCAGAGCTCACACTCAGGCGCCAGCCTCCGATCAGCAACACGCTGAGAGGGAACAAAAAAGGCAACAACTTACGCAAAGGATCCGAGCAAAGCGGCGCGAGTGAAGTCCACATCAGCGATGCCAAGGGCACGCAAAACCACAGCACTAATCACGCTGTACACAACGGCACCCAAAACAGCACTGATCAAACCGTTCTTGAGGCGAAAGCCTTGAATCAGCCAAGCGGCTAAGCCAAACAAGATGACCGCGATGATCCAGTTGAACAGAAACGACACCGGCGAGATCAAACCACCCAGCGAGGTAATCGCCCAAACAGGCCCCAACACCAACTTGAGCGGCAGGATCAGCAGCGTGCCCAACAAGCCAATGAGCACCGCTGCCCAAAGAGCCGTACCAAAGCTGGCCAGTTCCACTCCAAGGGGTAGTGCTGCCACGACAAGCAACACGAGGGCTCGAATCGGCCATTGCAGCAACCAGCCAAGCGTTCCCATCACGATCAGTGCATCACTAAAAACAAAGTAGGAACTCCCAGAAGCTGTGCTCAACCCAAGGAGCAACCCTTAAAATGATGTGATGCGCTTACATCACATCATCTGATGCGAACCACTCTCGAAATTGACGACGATCTGTTGCAAGCCGCAAAAGACCTCGCTCGTCAACAGAAAACTACGGCAGGGCAGGTGGTCTCGAGCCTGCTCCGCCAGGCCCTCACCCAAGGCCATTCGCCTCAAGACGCCCAATCAATCCATACCTCCCCCTGTGGGTTTCGGCCCTTCAGCAACACAGATTCTCAGGTCGTGAGCAATGACCAAGTGAATCAACTGCGTGATCAATTTGGGGTCTGATGCGCGCCCTTCTTGACATCAACGTGATCATCGCTCTGCTTGACGCCAAGCACGCCATGAACGGGGCAGCATGCACCTGGCTCGCCCAGCATCAAGCCGATGGCTGGGCCAGTTGTCCTGTCACTCAAAACGGCGTAATCAGGATCATGTCCCAACCTTCTTTCCCTAACCATCAAACAACAGCTGCAATTGCAGCGAGGCTTGCGGAGGCGTGCTCCCATCCCAGCCATCAATTCTGGGAAGGAGGAATCAGCCTGTTGGACTCCAACCATTTGGACTGGGCGAGCTTGCTTGGTCCAAGACAAATCACAGACGCCTACCTCCTCGCCGTCGCCGTTGCCAACGACGGCTGCCTGGTGACATTTGACCGAAGGATCACACATGATCTGGTGCCAAGGGCCTCAAAGCACCAGATCGTGGTAATCGGCTCCGCCTAAATCAAACGCGACTGGCAATCGGGCTGCCAAGGGCTTCGCGCAGAGCGCACACCATAGCGGTCATCGCCAGCTCATCGTTGAGGCGATTCACCGCCGATCCCACTCCCACACCAGAAGCGCCAGATGCAATCGCCATCGGCACGGTGACGGCAGACAATCCAGAGGCGCAGAGCACGGGCACAGGGCACTCGGCCTGATGCAAGGCAGCACGAATGCTGTGGGAGGCGGCCAAGGTGGGAGCTGCTTTCTCAATCAAACCAAGGCTGCCAGCGCTGAATGGCTTGGCGCTGGTGCCGCCTTCGGTTTGGATCAGATCAGCACCAGCTGCCACTAAATCCACAGCCAACTGCTCTTGCTGATCCAGCGGCAGCACATGGGGCACGGTCACGCTCATCACCACGTCGGGAAGCAGCTCGCGGGTTCGGCGGGTGATCGCCAGCACTTCAGCGGCATCAAAGATGCGGCCGTGGGGATAAAAGGCGTCGTAGTTGCCAATCTCCACCATGGCCGCACCAGCAGCCACAGCGGCAGGAAACAGCTCGGGATCCACCGCAGACACACACACAGGCACGCCAGCGGAGGCCTCGATCGCCAGTTTGACAAGCTCCGCATCGCAGGCCACATCAATCAAATCGGCACCACCGCGACCAGCGGCAGCCGCCACCATCGCCACCTTGGCTGGATCGAAATTCATCAAACCGGCGATCACCTTGAGTGCGCAACGCTGCTCCAGGCTGCGGCGAAGCTCAGCGGGCAGCAGAGAAAGGCGGGTCATCCCAGCGAAATCAGGTTCCATCATTCTCACACCGCACGTGTGATCCCGCCTGAGAACGGGCAAGATCAATTCTGAGTTGTTTCACGCGCTGGCCACACCATGGCTGCCTGCTCATCCTGGTTGGCTTGGCACGACACGCTTCACCGCCAACTGCTGAGGCAGCCAACGCTGCTGCCAGATGGGACAACCTTGCTGATTGCCCTCTCCGGCGGTCAGGACTCGATGGCCTTACTCGGCCTGCTTCAGGGGCTTCAACATCTGCACCATTGGCACTTGCAGCTATGGCACGGCGACCATGGTTGGCACGATCAATCAGCAACCATGGCCTCCGAACTCAAGGCATGGTGCCAAGGCCAGGAGCTGGATCTTCAGATCAGCCGCAACACAAAGAACAACACGCAAACAGAGGCCAGCGCCCGCTCTTGGCGTTACCAAGAACTTGCCGCCCTCAGCCAGCAGCTGCGCTGCTTCACGGTTCTGACCGCTCACACCGCAAGCGACCGCGCTGAAACATTGCTCTTGCAGTTGGCCCGAGGAACGGATCTCGCCGGCCTTGGCAGCTTGCGGCCGATCAGACCACTCCAAAACAATGACCCCAGCGGCCCTCGGCTAGTGCGCCCCCTTTTGAGCTTCAGCCGAAACGACACCGCCCAGATCTGCCAGGACTTGAAACTGCCCATTTGGCTTGATCCATCGAATACCAATCCGGACTTCAGCCGCAACCGCATCCGCAACGAGGTGCTTCCGGTACTGGAGGAGTTGCATCCAGGCTGCAGCCAACGCATCTCCCAACTCAGCGAGCGCGTGTCTCAAGTAGAGGACAACCAACACACCCTCGCCACATTGGCCCTTGAACAGCTGCGTTGTGAATGCGGCCTGAAACGCAACGCACTCAAGGTGTTGCCAGAAGCCAGCCGTCGGCTCTTGCTCCATCATTGGTTGCAACAACAAGGCGTTGACAGCCTCTCCGCCAGCCAACTCGACACCCTGAGTTGGGCCATTGGCCCTGGCCGCCCCCCCGGGAGCCGCTCTTTGCCAGGGCACAAGACTCTGCAATGGACCCGCGACTCGGTACAACTGGTGAACAAGCCATAACAACCTCGTTTGGACGCTGATTTTCAGGAGCAATACGTCGCCGCTGAGCAGGCCTACAGCGCCAGTGAGTTCGACAAAGCCGACGACTTGGCGCGTCCCCTGCTGGGAAAACTGGAGCCGCTTCCCGCCTCAGGGGCGGAACGGGATGCAACCCTGGCCTGGAGAGCCTTTGTGGCCCTGTTGCTCGGTCACATTCACCTTTATGGAAAGGATGATGTGGGCCAGAGCGCAGAGTTTTACCGGCTTGTGCTCGCCAGCGAACCGCCAGACACACTGCGCGAACTTGCTCAACAAGGCCTCAACGAATCCCTGGAGCGCTCACCTGTCATTGATGTTGCTGTGTCGGCGCCTGCTGCTGCAGAAGAAGAGCCGGCATCCGTGCCCTTTGAAAACCAATCAAGCCAGCCAGCCAGCGACGCTCTCATCCGTGATCCCTTTTTGAACACCAGCTCAACGCCCGCGGCGGGAGATCAACGCGCAGCAGCAGAGAAACCAGCAGCTGAAAAGCCAGCAGCTAAACCAGTCGAAACGGCCATGCCCTGGCTGAAGACAAAGACAAAGACGGCTACGAAAACAAATGCGCCGCCGCGAAGGGAGCTGGACAGCGCTCAAGAGCGATCTGAACAGCCAGTGAGCTTGGAAGAAGCTCCAGCGCAGGCTTTAACGCCATCGCTTTCAGGAGCCTTTGATTCCAACCCAAAGCGCTTGGAGGCCGGACTGCTGCGCGTGCACCTAAAGCAAAGTCGCCAACTTGGGTCGTCATCAGCACAAGCCGCTGATGACGACCAGCCAACATCGCTCCCCTTGCAGAAGCGATTGGCGATGGCCTGGCGTTCCCTAAGCCGCCGCTGAACGACGACGACGGGTGCGTCCAGCTGGCATCTCCGGCTCTGGAGCACTGGTCACAACCACTGCCGCTGCAACAGGCTCTTTCGCGGGAGCTGGAGCCGGTGCTGGAGTCACTGCTGCTGGAGCTGACCCTGCCGCTGCAGGGGCTGGTGTTCCAATCACACGGGAGGGCACCACCCGAGCCGGTGCCGCATTGCGATCACGCCGAACATGGCCATTGCCACTGTCGCGGCCGGGACCGCCATGACGAGCACCGCGCCCGCGGGATGACGGACGGGTGTCAGGCTCTGCATCAGCGCGGCCCTTGTACACCGGTGTGCCACCAGGTGCCGGTTGAACCAGACAAAGAATCAAGGGCTCCACTTGCATCTCACGGCGCATGCGCCGACCTAGGCCCACTTCCACTTCGCGCTGAACGCCCATCCAATCCACTTCAGGAGAAGAGCCTTCCACATTGCGGCAGAGCTGCTTCCAGCGATTTTCAAGCACCCACTTGATTTCGCGTTCCGTCCACAGCGACATCTTGCGCGCATCCGCGGTGGTCACGACACCCCGCAAGTTGACCCGTGGTGGAGCCACCATCGCCCCATCGGTACTGATCGCCGCGAGGATCGTCACGATGCCATCCACGGCAAGCTGTTGACGCTCCTTCAGCACGCGCGCATCAACGATGCCATTGCGGGACTGATCAAGCAGCTCGATGCCTGCTTTCACAGGATCGCCTTTGCGCATGGAATCCGGAGTGAGCTCAACGACATCTCCGTTGTTGATGATCAGCGTGTTGTCTTCTGGCACACCCATGGAATGGCCAGTGCGGGCATGCTTCACCAACATGCGGTGCTCACCATGCACAGGCACGAAATATTTCGGACGGGTGAGCGCCAACATCAGCTTCTGATCTTCCTGGAAGCCATGGCCTGACACATGAATGCCTTCGCCTTTGCCGTAGACCACCTTGGCGCCCAAGATCATCAACTTATCGATCGTGTTCACCACGGAGATGGTGTTGCCCGGGATCGGGCTCGCAGAAAAGATGATCGTGTCTGAGGTCTTCACCTTCACTTGAGGGTGATCACCCCGTGAAATCCGGCTCAAAGCAGCAAGGGGCTCTCCCTGGCTTCCGGTCATCAGCAACAGCGTCTCGCGATCAGGCACATCGTTGATCTGTTTGATCGGCACAAACAGCTCGTCCGGGGCACGCATGTAGCCGAGTTCACGGGCTTTAGCGATCACGTTGAGCATGGAACGCCCAAGCAGACCCACCTTGCGGCCATTTTTGAGCGCCAGCTCAAGAATCATCGACACCCGATGAATCGAACTGGCGAACGTGGTGATGATCACCCGTCCTTCCGCTTCCGCGATGTGGCGATCCAGGTTGGGGAACACCGATCGTTCAGGAGGGCAATAACCAGGAACCTCCGCATTGGTGGAGTCACTAAACAGGCACAGCACACCCTGATCGCCGTAATGGGCTAGCCGGGCCAAGTCGAAGTGCTCGCCATCCACAGGGGTGTGATCAAACTTGAAATCACCGGTGAAAATCACAGTGCCCACCGGAGTGGTGATCGCCAGCGAAAAGCTGTCGGCCATCGAGTGGGTGTTGCGAATGAACTCCACCGAGAAGTGCTGACCCACCTTCACGACGTCTCTGGGACCCACGGTCTGAAGGGTGGTGCGATCGGTCACACCGGCCTCATCCATTTTTCCGGTGAGCATGGATAGGGCCAGACGCGGCCCATAAATCACTGGAATATCGAAATTCTTGAGATGGTGCGCGATGCCACCGATGTGATCTTCGTGGCCGTGGGTGACGATCATGCCCCGAATCCGGCTCTGGTTTTCACGCAGGAAGCTGGTGTCAGGCATCACCACATTTACCCCATGCATGCCATCACTGGGGAATGCCAAGCCGGCATCCACCAGCATCAGGTCATCGCCGTACTCGAACACGCAGGTGTTCTTGCCGATTTCATGCAAGCCACCGAGTGGAATCACACGGAGACAGGCCTGCTTGGTTTTAGAGAGAGTGGATGTCATCAATAGATCTCGCGAAGGAATTTAAAAAAGGGAAAAATCTGAATTGGCAGCCGGAGCGTCAGGTCTGACGCAGGGCAGTGAGAAGGTCGGCTAAGGAATCGCGCATGGCTGAATTAAGGGGGAGTAGGGGAAGACGAGGAGCACCGACGGGCCATCCACTCAGCTCGAGTGCAGCTTTCACAGGGATGGGGTTGGAGGTGGCAAAGAGGGCCTGGAAGAGCGGCGTTAACTGCTCGTGTTGACCAAGGGCAACAGCGTTCTGACCGCTGAGAAAGGCATCAATCATGTGGCGCAAACGCCTGCCAACAACATGGCTGGCCACACTCACCACGCCGACAGCACCAGCGGACAACATCGGCAAGAGCAAGCCGTCATCACCGCTATAGACGGCGAGGCGAGGTCCACAGGCCAAGCGCAGCTCGGTGATTTCTTCAATCGAACCGCTGGCTGCCTTGAAGCTCACCACATTGGCGCAGTCCATCAATTGAGCGGCCGTCGCTGGAGCCAGGCTCGTTCCAGTCCGTCCAGGCACGTTGTAAAGCATCAGCGGTAGCTCGGGAGCCGCCGTCGCAATTGCTCGAAAATGCGCTTCCAAGCCATCTTGGGGAGGCTTGTTGTAGTAGGGCACAACCACGAGAGCACCGTCAGCGCCAGCCTCGGCCGCTTCTCGCGTGGCCTTCACCGCTTCACTGGTGCTGTTACTGCCCGTGCCTGCAAGCACCTTCACGCCAGGTCCAACGGCTTGACGAACCGCCTCCAGCATCTTCACTTGCTCCTGCCAGCTCAGGGTTGGCGATTCACCCGTGGTGCCACAAACCACCAGTCCCTCTGAACCTTCCTCAACAAGGTGACGAGCCAAACGACCTGCCAAGGCCAAATCCACGCGTCCCTCAGCATCGAAAGGGGTCACCATGGCCGTCAACAGTCGGCCAAATGGAGTGGGAGAAAGTTCAGCAGCAGTGCTCATACAGGTCAAACAGAAGGAAGAAGCAATTCGGCGATTTGAATGGCGTTCAGAGCGGCACCTTTACGAATCTGATCACCACATAGCCAAAACTCGAGCGCGTTCGGCTCACTGATGTCCTGACGAATCCGCCCCACCATCACCGGGTCTCGACCGGTTACATCGGTGGGCATGGGGAAGCGGTTGTGGGCGGAATCGTCGAGTAACTCAACACCAGGAGCAGAAGCCAGCAGTGAACGGGCCTCCTCTACAGAGAACGGCTCATGGAATTCCACATTGACCGCTTCTGAGTGAGCGCGCAACACAGGGACCCGCACGCACGTCGCTGTAAAGCGCAAATCAGGGATCCCCATGATCTTGCGGGTTTCATTCACCATCTTCAGCTCCTCTTCGCAGTAGCCATTGGGCTGCAGAGGGGAGTTGTGCAGAAAAAGATTGAACGCAAGCGAATGGGGCAACACCTCACTGGTAGGGGTGCCTCCATCCAGCACCACCCGGGAGAGATCGCGAAGCTCATCCATGGCCCGGGCACCGGCACCACTCGCCGATTGATAGGTGCTCACCACCACGCGACGCAGGGGTCGGCGCGACGCCAGCGGCGCCAACGCCAAGCTCAACAGAATGGTGGTGCAGTTGGGATTCGCGATCACGCCTTGATGCTGATGCGCTGCACTTGGATTCACCTCGGGAACCACAAGAGGCACACCGTCTTCCATCCGAAACGCGCTCGAGTTGTCCACCATCACGGCTCCCGACGCCACAATGGCGTCGCGCCAAGCCTTTGACACCGAGCCGCCTGCCGAGGCAAGCACCAAATCAACGCCCTCGAAGGCTTGGGCTGTGGTCTCTTGGACCACAAGCTCCTGCCCCTTCCACGAGCAGCGACTGCCAGCAGAGCGAGCGGACGCTAGAAGACGCAGTTCAGAGACCGGAAAATTCCGTTCTTCAAGAAGCTGAAGAAGCTCTTGACCCACGGCACCACTGGCACCCAGCACCGCAACGGTGAGTGGTCGGTTGGGAAATGGCGCGGCGGAAATCAAACGAATGAAAACTGGAACGAAATCTGGTGTTAGCCGTGGCTACATGCCACTCAATGCATCGATCCCTGACCTTGTAATGACGTCGTGACGTCTCAGGGAGTTGCTATAGCGATCCAACCACCTTACGCGGATGGCAAAGGTCTCGCACTTAATTAAGGTGTTGGGTCTGCTCTTAAACCTCGCCGATGAGTGCCGCCAGCCTGAAGGTCACCTCCACAGCCCGCCCAGGCAGCCGTCTGGCCGTTGAGGTAGCGATTCCTGCCGAACGCTGCAAGGCCAGTTACGAAGCGGCGATCTCACAGCTGAGCCGCAGCGTGAATTTGCCTGGATTCCGCAAAGGCAAGGTGCCTCGCTCCGTTCTCGTGCAACAACTGGGCGGACTGCGCATTCGCGCCACAGCGCTCGAGAACCTCGTGGACGGCATCTGGCGGGACACCATCAAACAGGAGACGATTGAAGCCCTTGGCCAACCCGAAGTTGATGGCGGCTACGAAGCCTTGCTGGAGTCCTTTGAGCCTGGAAAGCCCCTCTCGGTCACCTTTGAAGCCGATGTTGCTCCCACTCCAACCCTGAAAACCACCAAGGGGCTGAAAGCGGAAGCGGAAAGCGTCAGCTTCGATGCCTCAAAAGTGGATGAAATGCTCGAGCAGTCGCGTCGACAACTCGCCACCGTGGTGCCAGTTGAGGGCCGCAAGGCTGCAGAAGGCGACATCGCTGTGGTGGGTTTTAAAGGCACCTACAGCGACGACGGCAGCGAGATTGAAGGTGGCAGCTCCGAGTCGATGGATGTGGATCTCGAGCACGGCCGCATGATCCCCGGCTTCATCGAAGGCGTTGTGGGCATGAAGGTGGGTGACAGCAAAACAGTGGCCTGCAATTTTCCTGATGACTACCCCAAAGAGGATGCGCGCGGACGCAAGGCCAGCTTCGAAATCGAACTGAAGGATCTCAAGACCAGGGAACTGCCCGACCTGAATGACGACTTCGCGAAACAGGCCAGCGAGCAGGAAACCTTGGCCGAGCTCCGCTCTGACCTTGAAAAGCGTTTAAAGGACGACGCTGAGCGGCGTACCACCAGCAATCGACGCGACGCCCTGCTCGCTGCTCTCGTCGAGCAACTCGAGGTGGAACTGCCCGAAACCCTGGTGCAACAGGAGGTGCGCAACCTGGTGGAACAAACCGCAGCGCAATTCTCCCAACAGGGCATGGATGTGAAATCCCTGTTCACTCCTGACCTCGTCCGCAACTTGATGGAAACCTCACGCCCAGAAGCGGAGGAGCGCTTGCGCCGCAGTCTTGCCCTCTCGGCCCTGGCAGAAGCGGAAAGCCTCAAGCTCGAGGATCCAGAGATTGACGCCAAAGTGAAGGAGGTCACCGCCCAACTGTCCGGTGAGCGCGACATCGACCCCAACCGTCTCCGTCAAGCCGTGATCGAGGATCTTCTTCAAGAAAAACTGCTCGGCTGGCTGGAAGAAAACAGCACCGTGAGCGAAAAGGCACCTGAAAAGGACAAGCCAAGCGCCACCGATGCCTGATCGGCGCCCATAGATTGCATTCATCTGTCCTCCTGCCCGCCGCCGCGTGATCAACGCCCGCAGCCACCACCCGATCGAAAACCGCTGGCGAGGAACCCTTCCCGTTTCAGCTCACACCCCATTGGCCTCTCCTGGGGTTCCCACGGTGGTGGAGCAGTCCGGGAGGGGTGAACGCTCCTTTGATATTTATTCCCGTCTACTCAGGGAGAGAATCATCTTTCTCGGAACCGACGTGAACGACCAGGTAGCGGATGCTCTGGTGGCTCAACTTCTGTTTCTAGAAGCGGAAGATCCTGAAAAAGATATTCAGGTGTACATCAATTCACCTGGTGGCTCGATCACTGCAGGGTTGGCGATCTACGACACCATGCAGCAAGTAGCGCCAGACGTGGTCACCATCTGCTACGGACTCGCCGCCTCCATGGGAGCGTTTCTGCTGAGCGGAGGCTGCAAAGGCAAGCGCCTCGCCCTTCCCAACGCCAGGATCATGATTCACCAACCCTTGGGTGGTGCTCAAGGTCAGGCCGTGGACATCGAGATCATGGCGCAGGAAATTTTATTTCTTAAGGAAACCCTGAACGGCCTGATGGCGGACCATACCGGCCAGCCGCTCGCGAAAATCACCGAAGACACTGAACGGGACTACTTCCTTTCTCCAGCAGAAGCGGTTGAATACGGCTTGATCGATCGCGTTGTGGACAACCTCGGAGGCGAAGGAATCATTACGGGGGGCTGACACAGCCCACTTTCCCCACGATCCTACGTATCCAGTCCGATCCCACTCCGACCGGTTCTGTCTTTTCGTTTGATGTGTCCAGAGCCCGATGGCCAAATTTGACGCCCATCTGAAGTGCTCTTTCTGCGGAAAGTCCCAGGAGCAGGTGCGCAAACTAATCGCGGGTCCTGGCGTTTATATCTGTGATGAATGCATCGATCTCTGTAACGAGATTCTTGATGAAGAGCTGATCGACGCGCAGGGCAATCCCCGCCACGGCGCCGAGCCTTCTAAGAAAGCAGCTGCCGGCGGCACGCGCAAAACCAGCAAACCGGCTCCAACCCTGGCCACGATCCCCAAACCCCAAGAGATCAAAGGCTTCCTCGACGAACAAGTCGTCGGTCAGGAGGCGGCCAAGAAAGTGATGTCTGTCGCCGTCTACAACCACTACAAACGCCTTGCCTGGCAGGGCGATGGTCAAGGCGAAGCCGCCCAAACCGCCACCCGGCTGCACAAGAGCAACATCCTGCTCATCGGCCCCACCGGCTGCGGCAAAACCCTGCTGGCCCAGACCCTGGCAGAAATGCTGGATGTGCCCTTCGCCGTTGCCGATGCCACCACCCTCACCGAGGCTGGTTACGTCGGAGAAGACGTTGAAAACATCCTGCTAAGGCTGCTGCAGAAAGCCGATATGGATGTGGAACAGGCCCAGCGAGGGATCATCTACATCGATGAAATCGACAAAATCGCTCGCAAAAGCGAAAACCCCTCGATCACCCGCGATGTGTCTGGGGAAGGCGTTCAACAAGCCCTTCTGAAAATGCTGGAAGGCACCGTGGCCAACGTGCCCCCTCAAGGCGGACGCAAGCATCCCTACCAGGACTGCATCCAAATCGATACGAGCCAAATCCTGTTCATTTGTGGTGGAGCCTTCGTCGGCCTGGATGACGTAGTGCAGAAGCGCATGGGCCGCAATGCGATCGGCTTTGTGCCGAATGATGGACGAGGTCGCAACCGCGCCACCCGCGATATCCAAGCGGCCCAGGTGCTGCGTCATCTCGAACCCGATGACCTGGTTAAGTACGGCCTCATCCCCGAGTTCATTGGGCGCATGCCGGTGAGCGCTGTGCTCGAACCCCTAGACGAGCACGCACTCGAATCGATCCTCACCGAGCCACGCGATGCCCTGGTGAAGCAATTCAGCACGCTCTTGAGCATGGACAACGTGCAACTGGACTTCGAATCCCAGGCCGTTGAGGCAATCGCCAAAGAAGCCCACCGGCGCAAAACCGGCGCCCGCGCCCTGCGCGGCATCGTGGAGGAGTTGATGCTAGACCTGATGTACGAGCTGCCCTCCGATCAAACCGTGACTGCTTTCACGATCACCAAAGCGATGGTCGAAGAACACACCGGTGGCAAAGTTCTTCCCCTCCCCGGCACCAATCAGCACAAACAGAAAGAGTCGGCTTGAACTAACCCCGACAACAAACACCTCATCCATCCCCTCTGCCCCTCCTCCTCAGGTGGGGCTTTTTTATTGCTTGCAAATACATCTCACATCCCGATCCCAATTCACTTCAATTCACTTGAAACACCTCTCAAAACAAACACTCCTCTTCACCTGTGATCAATCTCACAGCTATTTGAGATCTCGATCAACAACTCATTCCTCTTTTCAGAACATCTTGGGTTCAGCGGACACAACAGTCCCAGCAAACACTCCAAATCCTGCAAACCCTTCCCATGGCTATTCCTGGCTTCCCTGAACTTCCTCAACTTCCTGAACTCCCTGAACTCCCTGGTGCCAACCTCCCTGATTTCCCTGTTATTGCGATAAAACAAATTGATGTTGTCTCGTAGTGAATGGCTGCCGCTGACCATCTTTCAGTTCCACGCCAACACGGTCTATTTCTGCATCACGGCATCGATCTGGGAGATGGCACCATCGCCCATTACCTCGAGGGACGTGAAATTCTGCGCAGTCCGTTGGAGGAGTTCAAACGCGGGTTAGAAACCAGCGTTGTTGAGCACGACCATCCATCTCCAGCAGGCGTCACGTTGAGGCGCGCGATGAGTCGCATCGGCGAACAGCGCTACAACCTGCTCTTCAACAACTGCGAACACTTCGCCAGCTGGTGCAAAACCGGCCGTCATCAGAGCGGACAAGTGGAAAACTTCCTGCACACCACCAGCCTCGGCGCTCTGGCCTTAGGCCAGATGATGCCCGCAGCGCTTCTCACAGGACTCCGATTGCTCCTCAAGCGGGGGTTGGTCAATGAACAGTCTCGAGATCGCGCTCGCCGCGGCCTTTTGCAGCTCAAAAAGCTTCGTCAAAGCTTGCTCAACCAACTGGAGGGGACTCTTGAGCAGGCAGAGGGGTGGATTCGCGGCGGCCCTAACAGTGGCGCCAGCGATCGCTATGGAGGACAGGGCCGAAAGCTGCTCAAAGCTGGGCAAAGCCTCGCCGATGAACTCGCAGCCGTGGAAGAACTCGAGCAACGGATCAGCGATTTGCTCAACGAGCAACATGGGCCTTCCATCAGCGATCAAGCTGAGTAGCCTCAACGTCTTGCGGGTAGTGCATGAGTCAGGCCTATCAGCCGCTGCATCACAAATACCGTCCTCAACGTTTTGACCAGCTGGTAGGCCAGGAGGCGATTGCCGCCACACTCGGCCATGCCCTCACCTCCGGACGCATTGCCCCGGCCTACTTATTCAGCGGCCCACGCGGAACCGGCAAAACTTCCAGCGCCAGGATTCTGGCGCGCTCACTCAACTGTCTGAGCCACGACGGCCCAACACCCCAGCCCTGCGGGACTTGTGAGCTCTGCACAACGATTGCGCGAGGCACGGCGCTCGATGTGATCGAGATCGATGCCGCCTCCAACACCGGTGTCGACAACATTCGCGATCTGATTGAACGCTCCAGGTTCGCCCCTGTGCAAGCGCGCTGGAAGGTGTACGTGGTGGATGAGTGCCACATGCTCTCCACAGCAGCGTTTAATGCGCTGCTTAAAACCTTGGAAGAACCACCGCCACAGGTGGTGTTCGTGTTGGCCACAACCGATCCCCAACGGGTCCTGCCCACGATCCTGAGTCGCTGCCAACGCTTTGACTTCAGGCGCATTCCACTGGAGGCTTTGAACAAGCACCTGGCCTGGATTGCCGAACAGGAGTCGATTCCGATCCAACAAGAGGCGCTGCATGTGGTGGCCCAACGCGCCCAAGGCGGCCTGCGCGACGCAGAAAGTCTTCTCGATCAGCTCAGTCTCCTTCCAGGACCGATCAAAGCCGATGCGGTCTGGGACCTATTAGGAGCAGTTCCAGAGCAAGAGCTTCTCAACCTCGCTGAGGCGCTTGCGGAGGGAGAGCCTCTCACGCTGCTCGAGGCGAGCAGACGCCTGCTGGATCGTGGCCGGGATCCCGGAGCCGTGCTGCAAGGGTTGGCAGGCATTTTGCGCGACCTGGTGTTGATGGCTGTTGCACCGGACCGCCCAGAGCTCACCGGGGTCTCCCCGCAATTTCGAGAGCAGTTGCCTGCCCTCGCACAACGCCTAGGCCGGCAGCGACTCCTGCACTGGCAAGCCCAACTCAAGGGCAGCGAACAGCAACTGCGTCAAAGCGTGCAACCAAGGTTGTGGCTGGAAGTGTTGCTCCTAGGCCTGCTTGCTGACGCCGAGCTCCCCATTGCCAAAGCCCCGTCTGTGGCGGCGGTGAGCAGGCCAACAAGTAGCGCTGCCGTCGTCAGCACTCCCCCGGTGGCCAGCACAGCTCCAGCCGCTAAAGCACCAGCACCACCCATCAGCCTTCCGAATACAAGCCCCCAACCGGTCGTCAGCTCAGAAGCTGCTCCTACGCCAGCCTCAGCGCCCCCATCAGAGCCAGAGCCGGCCCCTGACAGTCACAATCTGCCTGAACTGTGGCAACAGATTCTCGCCAGTCTCGAGCTCCCCTCCACCCGGATGCTGCTGTCACAGCAAGCGCAACTCGTCCGTCTCGATCCCCATCGCGCTGTGGTGCAGGTGGCTGGAAATTGGATGGGCATGGTGCAAAGCCGGGCCAGCTTGCTGGAGCAAGCGATCAAACGTTCGATTGGCGGAAATCGGCAACTGGTCTTGGAAAACCATGGCGGTGCAGCCCCGATGGCCTCGACGCCCTCCGCTGCACCAGCAACACCGTCTCAACCAACCCCTCCTCAACCAAAGCCGTCTCAACCAACACCAGCATCTCCATCGCCCGTCGTGATGCCAGCTGTGCAAGCACCGCCCATCACTCCGGTCGCAGAGGCCACAACCAGCTCACCACCAGCAAGATCGTCAGGTGCAACCACAGCGACAACCTCAGCGGCAAGCTCAGCAGCTCCCAGCGTCCTTTCAGCAGAGGTCCCTGGGCCGGGTGCCCAATCCATAGGCTCGCCGACTCCGCCCTCACCTGCGGAGGTGAGTCCCCCTTCAATCATGGATGAAAAGGTGAAGCGCTTTGCCGACTTTTTTAACGGTCAGGTCCTGGATGTGGAACTGGACCATGACGAAAACGGTTGAGGGATCAGCGCTCAGGCTTTGACCGTCTCCTCATGGCCACGGTGGGTGGTTTTTGCCCAAACCAAGCGCTTGGGAAGCACCGCCATCCGCAGCGTGACCCAGGGAATGACAAAGAACCAATGGCTCAGATAGGCAATCCCCAAAAGCAATGAAAACGGATTGGGTTGAGGCAAGGCAGGGCCTTCACTGAAGCGGCGGCACCCCCTCCAATACGCCACGCCTGACACGCCAAAAGCCACAATCGATAAGGGCCAGTACACCGGAGAGGTTCGCGTGAACACACTGGTCACCAGATCGGCAAAGGAGAGCACAGGCAGGGCGTACTGGAGCAAGAAAAAACAAGCCAGGTCACGACGCTGGCCGACCGTTAAGCGATTGGAAAGCAGCCCAGGCCAGTAATCAAAGAAGCGCTGCAACCCCCCTTCTGCCCATCGTTGTCGTTGCTTCCAAAGCGCCGAAATCGTCTCCACCGCCTCTTCTCGCACCGGTGGATTCCAAAGCAAGGTTGTGCGAGCACCTTGGAGCAAAAAACGAAAACTCAGGTCCAGGTCGTCCGTGACCGTGTCCTCATTAAATCCGCCGCAGGCTTCCAACACATCACGCCGCAGCAACTGCCCGTTCCCGCGCAGTTCAGACACCCCTCCCCCCAACAGGCGCCCCTGCTGAATCAGCGCATCAAACGCCATCTCCATGGCCTGGACCCGCGTCAGCAGGTTGGTATCGGCGTTCGTCACCGCTTTGCGCATCTGCACGCCAGACCAATCACCCATCACGGCGATCGGAATCAACCGTTCGAGCTGGTCATCACTGATTTGACCATCGGCATCCAGCACGAGAATCCACTCCCCACTGCTTTGAGCCAACGCCGCATTCAAGGCACCTGACTTGCCTCCGCCTGCGTTGCGCTGCCTGCGAATCACATTCAGGTTGGGATATTGAGGCTTCAGTTCATCCAGAAGATCTGGCGTTTTGTCTTCGCTGCCGTCATCAACGATCCAGGTCGTGAGCTGGTCAGCTGGATAGCGAAGTGCTCCGAGGCGCTCCATGAGACGAGCCACCACAGCTTCCTCATCCCTGGCCGCCACCACCACGTCCACGTTGGGCCAAGAGACCAAGCTCTCGACGACAGCAGGCTCCGCAGCCAGGGCTGTCCCAGGAGTGGATGTCTCCGTGATCGATGTTCCCTTGAGAGATGTCCCATCCCCATCGGTTGCATCGGTGGCAGGCCTGCTGTTCGCGGGACTCGCGCTCTCATCAGAGCCTCGTAGCGTCGTGCTGAGGGAATACCCACCAAGCACGAGCGCCAGCGTGAGCGAAGGGATGAGACTCCTGGAGGGGTCGAGCCAATGGGGTGCTGCTCCCGCGCAACCGCAAGCCACCACAAACAAGGCTGTCTTGCCGCGTCGGCGATCGCCTGTCCCTGCGGCCAACACCCTGTCACCGTTCGAAGTCATGGGACTTTAAGGGGCCTGACCGGGTATGGAACTGGAAGGCGGTTGGACCGTGGTCAATGTTGTTCCTGGGTAGTAGTGACTGAGAATCCGCTCAAAGCTCCAACCTCGAGCCGCCAGATCAATGGCACCAGCTTGCGAGAGGCCCACTCCATGGCCAAATCCTCCACCCTTAAAACGCCATCGATCGGGCCCAAGGGTCTCAATCACAAACAAGGTGCTTGGGAGGCGGCGCAAGGTGCGACGGATGCCATCCAGCCGCAACATCACCGGCTCCCCGTTCCCCGTCATCTGGATGCCGAGGGCCAGCACCCGTCCACTCGCCCCTCTCGTCTGCACGTTGAGAGCACTGGGGACACCAGCAGGCAGACCAGCCGCCCGTAGAGCCTGGGCAACCTGAGCAGCGCTGTAGGTACGCGACCAACGAAAACGAGGGTGATTCGTGCCATAGGCACCATCGCCGCGAGAGAGCAAGCCACTCACAGAGATGGGGTCCTTGAGCGGCAACGCCAGGCCCTTGATCCATGCCGCTGATCCATCGGCACGAGCCTGAACGTAAGGAAGGGAGTCCATCGCCCAAGCCTCTTCTGCTCCAGCCATCACCCCACCGTTACTGGCGTGATACCAAGCTTGAATCGGCTCGCCGTTCCACGCCAACACCTGTCCAGACGTCGCACGAATCGCCTGTCGCACCGTAGCGCTGGCGTGACGGGGATCGCTGTACACCTGGCACTGCGTATCACTGCAAAGGTGATAGCCATCGATCGCAAACCGATGACTATTCGCCAAGGCCCAGGTGCGCGCCAAGACCGCTTGCGCCTCTAACGCCGCCTTTGGCGATCCAGCGCCGATCTCGTGGGGAACCACCCCCTCTAAATAACGCTCAAGCGGAACTTGTTCCAACAACGTCCAACTGCCATAGGCATCCGGCTGCAGACGAAACGGGCCGCGCAGCACGCCTCCCTGCCAGAGCAGACCGTTCGGAGCCTCCAGCATCAGCGGACCCTGGAGGGTGCGACCACCCGAAGGGCCCTCCAAGACAGCTTTCATCTCCGTTGTGAGCGTGCGCATCAAGGTCCGCACAGGGACCCCATCCAGAGGCTCAGCATCCATCGGTATCCACACCTCCCAGTTGCTGGGATGGGCAACACGGGCGACCACGCCTTGATCACGCCATCGGTTCGCAATCCGTTCCGCTGATTCAAAACTGGCGTAGGGACCGGCAATCTTGCGGGCCACCTCCACAGGAACAGCCAGAGGAGCCAGTCGCCAGCTGAGACGCAGCGACGTTGCTTCAGCAACCTGAGCTCCAGATCCATCCCTCAAGCGCAGGGACTGCTCTCCAGCACTCTCCAAGGTGAGCAAAGGCCCGGACCGTTGCGTGGTGGTGCCGCGGCCGAGGTGATCGTCCAGGGCCACCCATAAGGGCGCTTCATGGGCCTTCGGCGGCAAAGGAACCGATCGATGGGTCTCAACGGCAGCAGGGCCGGGTTCGATCGTCGCTTCTTGCGCGCGGCAGCTGCAAGCGATCGCACTCACCAACGCCAACGGAACAACGACCCGGCGCTTCAGCCAGCCAAAGGGAGGAGTCAAGGACACGTCCGCTGCAACTGATTCAGCATGACGCGGCTTGAATTGATTGGCTTTCAGGAAGGCAACGTTCTATGGTTGTCGCTTATGCCGCGTGCAGCCAGACCCATGCCCAAGCTCAAGACCCGCAAAGCAGCCGCCAAGCGGTTCAAAGCAACAGGCACTGGCAAGTTCATGCGTCGCCGCGCCTTTCATAATCACCTTCTCGATCACAAATCGCCAAAACAGAAGCGTCATTTGAAGACCAAGGCTGTGGTGGATCGCACCGACGAGGAACGCGTCACGCTGATGATGCCCTACGCCTGAGCTCAGTCCTGAGTCCTGCCAGGTGGTCATCCACGCAGGACATTCTTCCCTCAACTTCTCCACATCTGATTCATGGCACGCGTCAAGAGAGGCAATGTTGCCCGTAAACGCCGCAATAAAATCCTCCGTTTAGCCCGTGGTTTCCGCGGCAGCAACGGAACACTTTTCCGTACGGCAAATCAACGCGTCATGAAGGCGCTTTGCAATGCCTACCGCGACCGTCGTCGTCGCAAACGTGATTTCCGCCGTCTCTGGATTGCACGGATCAATGCAGCAGCACGCATGAATGGCGTGAGCTATAGCCGTTTGATTGGCGGTCTCAAGAAAGCTGATGTGCGGATCAACCGCAAAATGTTGGCCCAGATGGCTGTTGTCGATCCTGCGAGTTTCGCCAACGTTGTGAATGCCACTCAGGGTTAACGATCAGTCCCCAACGGGACGTTTCTTGGGTCTGACATGAATTCCTTGCTGCCTCAGACCTATTTATTGGGGCTGATTGGCCTCTTGGCGATCGTCGCTGTTGTCGGCGGTCGCCAATTTTTACGGGTTCGTCGCGACGAACAAAGCTTGCTCAAGATGGAGCAAGAGAAGGTTGCGTCCTCCAAAGACGCAGGCGCTCTCTATGAGCTGGCGTCCGTTCAATTGCGCAAGCGCCTTTATCCGCAGGCCATTGTGACCTTGCGCCAGGCCGTTAAAAGGCTCAATGACGAGCCCGATGAAGCGCGCGCTCTGATTGAGAACGCCCTCGGCTATGCGTTAGCTGCCGAGAAGGATTTCACGACCGCCGTACGCCATTACAAGGCTGCTCTCCGAGCCAAAGAGGACTATCCGGTAGCCATCAATAATCTCGCCTTTGCCCAAGAGCGACTCCTAGAAAACGAAGAAGCCTGTGATCTTTATCGCCGAGCACTCGTTCTTGACCCTAAAAACAAAACAGCGCGTAAGCGGTTAAACCGCTTAGAACGCGCCACGACGAAAGGCAAGAACTCTGATCAAGCGTCACCAAAGAGCCCGGATGGGCGCGGATTCTGAAACAGCACAGCTGCCCGAAAGGTCCAGACGACCACCAGGGTTCGTCAGTCTTGGAGCATCCCACCCAGCCAAAGAAAAGCCTTGCAATCCTAAAAACCTTCCGCCAATTTCCAGGTCATTGCTGAGCTCAGGAGACAAGGGCAGAAGGTCAAGCTGATCAGATTTGGCATTGAGATTGCCCTGAACAGGCGTAGAAATCGCGCCTATGCGCATGTCTCCACGCAAATCCACCATCTGTCCCATGGGCTTCAAGCTGGTCAGGGTTAATTCCACATCCACGGTGGAATTCGACTCAAAGGAGGTGTAATTTCCGCACCACTGGCGAGGCAGGGTTGCCGCGAGATCACCAGCACGCGCGACAGGATCAAAACTCTCAACAGACCCCTCAAGTTCAAGAGGTATGGCTAGTTGTGAACTATCAAACGATTGGGAAGACTCAAACGGTGCCTGAATCTCAACCGGTATGTCTATGACGGGAGGAACGGGCATGCAACCAGTAGATGATTGGCGCAGGGTAGGGCGGTTGCGGCCTGCTTGACCGCATCACGATCCGGTTCTCCAACCAAACCGCAACTGACCACAATGGATCCGACCCACTCTCACGACGATGCACTCCAAATCGGAGGGCGCAGCTTCAACTGCAGACTGATCACCGGGACAGGCAAATACCCAAACCTGGAGGCCATGCAGCTCAGCCTGGAGCGGTCTGGCTGTGAAATGGTCACAGTTGCCGTTCGACGCGTCCAGGCGGTCGCTGAGGGGCATGCAGGCCTCATGGAAGCCATTGACTGGTCACGCATCTGGATGCTTCCCAATACGGCGGGGTGCACCAACGCCGAGGAAGCCGTGCGAGTGGCCCGGCTTGGCAGGGAGCTCGCCAAGCTGGCGGGTCAGGAAAACAACAACTTTGTGAAATTGGAGGTCATCCCAGACAGTCGTCACTTACTGCCCGACCCCTTTGGGACCTTGGAAGCAGCAGAAATGCTGGTGAAGGAGAACTTCACCGTGCTGCCCTACATCAATGCCGACCCCCTCTTGGCCAAGCGCTTAGAGGACGTGGGCTGCGCCACCGTGATGCCCTTGGGATCCCCCATCGGATCAGGTCAGGGCTTGCGCAATGCCGCCAACATCCGCCTGATCATTGAGAACGCCAAGGTGCCGGTGGTGGTTGATGCGGGAATCGGCGTGCCAAGTGATGCAGCCCAAGCGATGGAGATGGGCGCCGATGCCGTTCTCATCAACAGCGCCATCGCCCTCGCGGGACAACCGCCCCTGATGGCAGAAGCGATGGCCTCCGCCGTGCAGGCAGGACGCCAATCCTTGCTGGCTGGCCGGTTACCAACCCGCGCAGAAGCCTCTCCAAGCTCCCCCACCAGCGGACGCATCAACAGCTAGCCACGCACAACGCACTCGCCACCTCGTTCACCACCTCGTACGGCGCCGCGTACACCGCCTGGATGTAACAGCACATCTCAGGCCATGAAGGAGCATGGCGAATCAAAGCGCACCCACCATCAACTCCATAAGGTCCCGTTCAGTTGCAGCTCAATCCATGCAGGTCACTCAAGAAGATGGCGGTCGCCTCAACGCCTTCGCGAAGGAACCTCGCATGGAAGTGATCAGCGACGGAGCCTCTCTCAGCAACGGCTCTCGGCTGCTGATCATCTCCGGCGCAGTGCTTGTGATCGCCCTCATGGCTCTGTCCGTAGCCGTCAGCTAAAAAGCCTGTAGTAGCTTGCCAGAAATCAGCGGCTTGCTCGCTTCAGCAGGAGTTTGGGGTGAAAGTTCTCGTTTTAGGTGGTGACGGCTTCTGCGGCTGGCCTTGTGCGGTGAATTTGGCGGACCAAAATCACGATGTTGTGATTGTGGACAACCTCAGCCGTCGCAAGATCGACATCGACCTTGAGGTGGAATCGTTAACGCCGATCGTGAGCATCGGTGAACGCCTCAACGTCTGGGAAAGCATTGGCGGCAAGCCGATGCGATTCATCCATATGGACATCGCCCACGAGTACCAACGGCTCCTCGACCTGATCATCGAAGAGAAACCCGACTCGGTGGTGCACTTCGCCGAGCAGCGCGCCGCTCCCTACTCGATGAAGAGCAGCGCCACCAAGCGCTACACCGTTGACAACAACGTGAACGGCACCCACAACCTGCTGGCCGCGATCGTGGAATCGGGCCAAGACATCCACGTGGTGCACCTGGGCACGATGGGGGTGTATGGCTATGGCTCCCACCGTGGCGCCACCATTCCTGAGGGCTACCTCAAAGTGGAAGTGCCCCAGCCTGATGGCAGCCGTTTTGAGGAGGAAATTCTTCATCCAGCTAGTCCTGGCAGCGTTTATCACATGACCAAGACGCTCGATCAGCTGCTGTTCCTCTACTACAACAAGAACGACAAGGTCAGGATTACGGACCTTCACCAAGGGATTGTTTGGGGCACCAACACGGAGGCCACGGATCGTGATCCGCGTCTCACCAACCGCTTTGATTACGACGGTGACTACGGAACGGTGCTGAACCGCTTCCTGATGCAAGCCGCGATCGGATATCCCCTCACCGTGCATGGCACCGGCGGTCAAACCCGCGCCTTCATCCACATCCGTGACTCGGTGCGTTGCGTCCAGCTCGCACTCGAAAACCGGCCTGAAAAAGGCGAACGGGTCAAGATCTTCAATCAAATGACCGAGAGCCACCAAGTGGGCGAATTGGCCAAAAAGGTGGCTGCCTTAACGGGCGCTCAGGTCAACAATCTTCCTAATCCACGCAACGAAGCCGTTGAAAACGATCTGATCGTGGACAACCGCTGCTTCATTGAGCTGGGGCTCAAACCCACCACGCTGGATGACGGCCTGTTGAAGGAGGTGGTGGAAATCGCCACTCGTTATGCGGATCGTTGCGACCGCAATCGCATTCTTTGCACATCCGCCTGGACCAAGACGCAGGCCCAAGCCATTGGCAACGCCTCCTGATCGAGACGAACCTTGAAAATCGCCTTTTTTACAGAAACCTTCCTCCCCAAAGTCGACGGCATCGTCACCCGGCTCACCAAAACGGTGAAGCATCTGGTGGATGCAGGAGACGACGTGGTGGTGTTTTGTCCAGAGGGCGCACCCAGCAATTACATGGGAGCCAAGGTGGTGGGCGTTCCCGCCATGCCCTTGCCGCTCTACCCAGAGCTGAAGCTCGCTTTGCCACGCCCGGCTGTCTCCGAAGCGATTGATGCCTTCCAGCCAGACCTGATCCACGTGGTGAATCCTGCGGTTCTGGGCTTGGGAGGCATTTGGCTCGCCAAGACCAAATCCATCCCCCTGATCGCCAGTTATCACACACACCTGCCGAAGTATCTCGAGCACTACGGCATGGGCATGCTCGAACCCTTGTTGTGGGAACTTCTAAAAGCGGCTCATAACCAAGCTTTGCTGAATCTCTGCACCTCCACTGCGATGGTGCAAGAGCTCAGCGATAAGGGCATCCAGCACACCGCCCTATGGCAGCGGGGCGTGGATACGGAGATGTTCCGGCCCGAGTTGCGTAGCCCAGAGCTACGTCAGCGCTTACTTGGTGAATACGACGACCGCGGAGCACTTCTGCTGTATGTCGGTCGGCTCTCCGCAGAAAAACAGATCGAACGAATCCGCCCCGTGCTCGAGGCGTTGCCCGATGCGCGACTGGCGCTCGTCGGCGACGGACCCCACAGGCAGCAATTGGAGAAACATTTCGAGGGAACGGCCACCACCTTTGTGGGCTATCTGGCTGGGGAAGAACTTGCTGGGGCCTATGCCAGCGGTGATGCCTTCCTCTTCCCCTCGAGCACAGAAACCCTTGGCCTTGTATTGCTGGAAGCGATGGCCGCTGGATGCCCCGTGGTTGGAGCCAATCGCGGCGGCATTCCAGACATCATCAGCGACGGCGTTAACGGTTGTCTCTACGAACCGGACGGTGCAGATGCTGGGGCTGGGAGCTTGATCGAAGCCACCGGCAAACTGCTCGGCAATGACCTCGAGCGTCAAGCCCTGCGCAATGCCGCCCGTTCGGAAGCCGAACGTTGGGGCTGGGCCGGGGCAACGGAACAGCTCCGTGGCTACTACCGCCAGGTGCTTTCCGCAGACCTCACCTCAGCGGCCTAATTCAAGTCTGTTTGCGGTTGCGGTTCCAGACCTCAATCACTTTTTTGGCCATCGGCAGCGCATGCACTGACCCACCACCAGGCGTGTTTTGAGCGAAGGCCACCACGACAATCTCGCCGTTCGGGTAAGGGGCATAACTGGCAAACCAGGCATGATCTGGGCCGCCCGTGCTGTCCTCCGCCGTACCGGTCTTACCGGCCGCAGGAGGAATGCCCTCTCCGTTCAGGCCGTAGCCGGTACCGTCCTCCACCACCTTGCGCAAACCTTGACGGATCTTGGCCAGGGTTGCTGGCTTGATCGGCACCTTGGTACGCCGCGATGGAGCCGTCCAATCCAAGCCTTGGTCGGCCAGATGGGGGGTGACGAGCCAGCCACCATTGGCAAACACGCAGTAAGCCCGTGCCAATTGAAGAGGGGTGATCTGCACCACGGACTGGCCAATCGACGCAGAGGCCATGTCCTCTGGAATCCAAGGCGTGGACCCAGGCTCCGCCCAGCCGCGGCCCTCCTTCGCCCAGGCTTCATCTCCCACGAGACCCACATTTTCCTCCCAACCAATCTCAATCCCCGTCTTGCGCCCAAAGCCAAGCTGGGTGGCCGCCTTCTTGAGAGCAAGCGAACCCGAACCCACACCCACTTGATAAAAGAACGTGTTGCTGGAGAAGCGCAGGGCATCGGCGTAGCCAATCCGGCCAAAGCCAGCGCCATTGTGATCAGGGAAACAATGACCGCCGTAGGTGATGCAAGCGGTGGTGTTCAACTTGACCTCAGGCGGAAATTTGCCTGACGCCATTCCTGCCATCGCTGTCACAGGCTTCCACGTGCTACCAGGGTCATAGGCATTCATGGCACGGCTCAACAGCGGCTTTTTGGGATTGGAAAACAGCGCGTCGTACTCCTTCTGCGTAGTGACCAGTTTCGAGAAAAAATTGGGGTCAAAATTCGGTTTGCTCGCAAGCGCCAAGATCGCTCCGTTGCGAGGGTCCATGGCCACGATTGCGCCGCCAGGCTTATCAGCCAAAACCTGTTCAGCCACCTTCTGAAGATCAAGATCGAGCGTGAGGGTGAGGTCTTTGCCCGCCACGGAGGGACGATCGCCCAAGTGCCTTTGCACCTCACCCATGGCATTCACTTCAAGCATTTGACCACCCCATTCGCCCCGTAAATGGGACTCGTAGGCCGCCTCGACGCCGATGCGACCAATCCGATCTCGAATTTTGTAGCCCCGATCAGCCAGGGCGGTGTACTCCTCCTCCGTGATCGGCTGGGTGTAGCCGAGGGTATGGGCTGCCAGCGTTCCGTGGGGATAGGCACGAAGAATGTCCACATCCACTTGAGCTCCCTTCAGGCCGAGGGATTGCTCCCGGAAACGCAGCACCTGCTCAGGGCTGAGTTCACTGGCCAAATTGATGCGGTAACCATTGCGGTCTGGGCCCGACTGGCGCCGACGATCCAGGGTTGACGGGTTGAGATCGAGAAGACTGGCAAGCCGGTCGCGCAAGGCCGGCCAGGCGGCATCATCCACCAAGCGCGGCTCCACATACAGCGAATAGGTGAGCTTGCTGGAGGCCAAAACACGCCCTTTGCGATCAAGCAGACGGCCACGCGTTGGCGATCTGGGTACCAAGCGAATGCGATTTTCATCCGCCAACTGCCGGTAGCGGGGGCCCTCCAACACCTGGAGCCAGACCAAGCGAGCAACCATGGCGCTGCAAAACAACAGCACCAATCCGAACATGACCAGGGGCTGCTGGCGCAATCCACTTTGACGCTGAGCGTCCCTTTGGGGAGAAGCAGAGCGCGTCATGCCCCTTAGCTCTCTTGCTCGAGCTGAGCTTCCAAGGCCTGCAGCCGCTGCGTAATCCTTGCCAGAACCTCATGCAACTGCTGTTCTTCCTCTTCCGGTGACCTGCCTTCTTCCAAAACGTCGACCACCTCAGCTGAAGGCTCCTCCACAGCCACTTGCACAGGCATCACCGGATTACCGAGCCCAGGACTCACTTGATCCAGTCGTTCACGCACACCCTTCGCAGCCGTTTCACCTTCATCGCGCAACTCGCGCAACGGATCTGGCGCCCCTGAAGTGAACGATTCCACCACCTTGGCAGGACCCCCAGCGCGAGCCCGCTCCACCAAAGCAAGCCCCACAGGCAGCACGTCCTGCATCAATGCCAATCTCAGGGAGTCAAACGGTTGGTTGTCAGCCATGAGCAGACCCGAACTCAGCGCACTCCAGTCTGCTCCGGAGGAGGCAAAAGTGTCGGACAACTTGAATTAGACGACCCAAGCCACCAGCCACCCACGCCTGTGATCACCAACAACGCCACCGCAGGAGCCAAGGCGTGATGGGTGGCTTCTAAGGAAAGCCATTCCCCCCACGAGCGCCAAAAACGGTCACGAACGAAGCGACGGCGTTCCCAGGTTTCCTGCTTGGCGCGTCTGCGATATGACTTCTCGACCCAACGCTCGAACGACCGCTTTTTAGTGATCGCCATCTTGCGCTCCACCTCCAGCAGATGGCCGGAGCTGAGCTCGGGGTGAAACGTCCCAATCAGTTCCAAGCTTTTGAGGAACATCTCCACGGCTCCGTCCTTGATCTCCCGATCGGAATCGTTCAGCAAGGTCCAGTCGAGCTCTGGATAGAAGCGACTGCGATTCACAGCAATTTGCTCTTCCGGGAGCTGGCCCGGTTCGCGCAACCAACGATCCGTATTGCTGTCGAAGCGACGCCAATACAAAAACGGATTGATGTAGATCGTTTTCCCTGCCAACAGGATGCTGTCTTGCTGAAGACGGCGCTGAAGCTGGAGGTCCTGCTCTTGAGCAGCGGTCAAGGGATTGATGCCGGGCGCCAAGGTTATCGACGCTGAGGCCTGTTCACCAGCCCCTTAAACAGCCTCATTCCCACTCAATCGTTCCTGGCGGCTTGCTGGTGATGTCCATCACCACACGATTGACTCCTTTCACCTCATTCACGATCCGATTGGAAATCGTTTCCATCAGGTCATAGGGAAGCCTCGACCAATCAGCGGTCATGCCGTCCTCACTCGACACACAGCGCAGCACGATTGGCCAGGCATAGGTGCGCTTATCGCCCATCACACCCACGGAGCGCACAGGAAGAAGCACCGCAAACGCTTGCCAAATCTCGTGATACAGCCCCGCCGCATTCACCTCCTCGCGCACAATCAGATCGGCATCACGCAAACAATCAAGCTTTTCCTCCGTGACTTCGCCCAAAATGCGAATCGCCAGTCCAGGACCAGGGAAAGGATGGCGACTGACGATCTCCTCGGGCAAACCGAGTGTGCGACCCACCTTGCGAACTTCATCCTTGAAGAGTTTGCGTAGGGGCTCCACCAACTTGAAGCGCAAATCCTTCGGAAGCCCTCCCACGTTGTGATGGCTCTTGATCTTCACTGCCACACGCTCGCCGGTTTTGGGATCCACGTTGGTGCCAGCACTCTCAATCACATCCGGATACAGCGTGCCCTGAGCGAGGTAATCGAAGGGGCCTAGGCGCTTGCTCTCCTCTTCAAAAACGCGGATGAATTCCGTACCGATGATTTTGCGCTTCTCCTCTGGGTCTGTGATGCCATCGAGCTTCTTGATAAACCGATCGCGAGCATTGATGTACTCCACATGAATATTGAATTTGCGATCAAAGAACTCCATCAAGAATTCAGGCTCGCCTTTACGCATAAAGCCTTGATCAATAAACATGCAGGTGAGTTGATCTCCAATCGCTTTCTTCAATAAAAAAGCAAGAGTTGAAGAATCCACACCGCCTGACAAGGCAAGCAGCACGCGCTTTTTGCCAACCTGCTCACGAACATTGGCAACCGCTTCATCGATGAAAGCCTCCGTGGTCCAATCCGGGTCGCAACCGCAGATGTGATACACAAAATTGCGAATCATCACCATTCCACCGGTGGAATGAACCACTTCAGGGTGAAATTGAACGCCATATAAACGTCGACTGTGGTTCGCAATCGCGGCCTCAGGCGTATTCGCTGTTTGCGCCAAACGCACAAAGCCGTCGGGCAAGGCCTCTACGGAATCACCGTGACTCATCCACATCGTGGAGCCACTCTCCACATTCGTGAGAAGTTCTGTTGGGTCATTCACCACGAGCGGAGCCTTGCCGTATTCGGCCTTACCCGTGGCCGCCACCACCTGACCACCGAGCTGCTGAACCATCAACTGCATGCCGTAGCAGACCCCCAGCACCGGGATGCCCAGATCCCAAATCGCTGGATCACAGAGGGGAGCTTCATCGGCATAAACCGAACTTGGGCCTCCGCTGAGGATGATTCCACGAGGAGACAAAGCCCGTAATTCTTCAGCGCTGGTGCTGTAGCCCAACACCACGGAGAAGACCTCCGTCTCACGAACGCGGCGTGCAATCAGTTCCGAGTACTGAGAACCGAAATCAAGAATGACGATGGCCGGTTTGCGCTGACCTTCGCTCTGGACTGATGACATACCGCTCTAGGACCGTCAAAAGAACGGCCTTCCAAACCTTCAGTCCCCTCAGCGTAGAGAAGGATCAAAACCGGCCTCTCCCCCTTGCAGATGAATGCCCAGTCCGCAACCCGCGAGAAGGGAGTGCCCAGTCATGCCTGTCCAGCGCAGCTGGCGTTGGCGATCAAAGAGCGCCGCACCGACCCGCATAGGCCAGGCGCCATAACGCTTTAGATAGGCCTCGCTTCGCACTTCAACCGCCTGTGCAATCGCTTGCCAAACCCGATCCGCCTCGGCGCAATCGCGCTTCTCCAGCTGTTGAAGCGCCGATTCCATCGACGCACAACCCAGCAGCTCTTTGATCAGATCCACACCGAGTCCCTGCTGCAGGGCAATCGCCGCCAGCACCTCTAAACGGCCATCCGCCAAATGGTGGTGGGTGTGAAAGATCCCGCCAGCCAATTTGACCAACTTTCCGTGATAACCGAGCAACAGCAGGTTGCTCACCCCCGCTTCCGCACTCGCCACAAGCAATGGCCCAATCCAGTTCCCTGTCTTCAGCAAAGGCTGTTGATCGGCAAGACCCAGCTGATGGGCGAGATCAAGCCCATTTTCCCCAATCACCAAAGTGAGCGATCCGCAGAAATCGGAAGCTCCCGCGATCAACTGAAGAGCATCCAGGCTGGCGCGCAGCTGATCGGGCGATGCACTCGATTGCACCTCCGCTTGCGTGCCAATCAAAGCCAAACCATCCACCACGCCAAACGCTGCGTTACTGGTGCGCTGGGCAAGCTCGCGGCCACGCGGAAACACAACTTCCAACTGCAGACATTGACCAGGGGACACCAGGTCTCGCAGATTTGCCTCCAACAAACGGCGGGCAAAGTCAGAAGCGCAAAGATCACCTTCACGCCCCTTTCGGCCAATCCCCTCCCCAGGCACGATCTCTAACCAATCTGTCTCTAAGCAACCTGTTTGCGATTGACGCCAACGCGCCTGAACCCAAATTTCTAAATCTCGCGTGAGATCAAGACCTGGACCTGGGTCGCAGTGGCTGATCGCCAACGCTTGCTCACCCTCTTGCAAGGGTGCTGCCGATTGCACGGGCACGCCTAGAGCCTGATCGCGACCTGGAATCTGCAGCGATTGTGGATTTTCAAACGTCTGCCCACACAACACCTGCGTGGCCGCGCGAGCTGCAGCGGCAACCCAGACGGGGAGAGTCAGCCCTGAAGGGGGATCTGTGAGGGATTGCGTGATACCGAATTGCAAGCGGATCGTTTTTTAGAATGAACGATTGGCGCTCTTCCGGACGTGCAGGACAAGCTCACCCTGATGATCCCCGGACCCACCCCGGTGCCAGAAACGGTTCTCAAAGCGATGGGACGCCATCCCATCGGGCACCGCAGCGGTGAGTTTCAAGCGGTGGTGGAACGAACAACGGCTCAACTGCGCTGGCTGCATCAGACCAACAACGACGTGCTGGTGATCACCGGTAGCGGCACAGCGGCGATGGAAGCTGGAATCATCAACACACTCAGCCGCGGAGATCGGGTGATCTGTGGCGACAACGGCAAGTTCGGCGAGCGCTGGGTGAAGGTGGCGCGTGCCTATGGCCTTGAGGTGGACGTCATCAAGGCGGACTGGGGACAACCCCTCGACCCAGACAACTTCCGGACCGCGTTGGAAGCCGACAGCGACAAAACGATCCGCGCGGTGATCCTGACCCATTCAGAAACCTCCACAGGGGTGATCAACGATCTTGAAACGATCAGCCGCCATGTCCAAGCCCATGGCACAGCGCTGACCATCGCCGACTGCGTCACCAGCCTCGGCGCAACCAACGTGCCCATGGATGACTGGAAGCTGGATGTGGTCGCGTCTGGATCCCAAAAGGGCTACATGATGCCTCCAGGACTCAGCTTCGTCGCCATGAGTGAGCGGGCTTGGACTGCCTACGAGCGCTCGGATCTGCCCAAATTCTATTTGGATTTGGGTCCCTATCGAAAAACGGCCGCGAAAAACAGCAATCCGTTCACGCCGGCCGTGAATTTGTACTTCGCACTTGATGCTGCCCTGGAGATGATGCAAGCAGAAGGTCTTGAAGCAATTTTTGCCCGCCATGCGCGTCACCGCGATGCAGCACAAGCGGCCATGAAAGCGATCGGCTTGGCACTGTTTGCAGCCGAAGGACATGGAAGTCCGGCCATTACGGCAGTCGCCCCTGAAGGAATGGATGCGGAATTGCTGCGTAAAACCATCAAAGATCGCTTCGACATCCTGTTAGCTGGCGGTCAAGACCACCTCAAAGGAAAAGTTTTTCGCATTGGCCATCTCGGATTTGTCTGCGATCGAGATGTCTTGACGGCCGTCGCTGCCATTGAAGCCGTGTTGCATTCCCTCGGCTTGCATAAGGGCCAGATGGGTGCTGGGCTGAGTGCTGCATCTGCCGTTTTAAGCAATAATTAGAGGAATAATTCATCAGATGCAGCAACGGGCGTGAGATAGAATCACGTCTATGCGGGTGTAATTCAGCGGTAGAATGTCAGCTTCCCAAGCTGGACGTCGCCGGTTCGAATCCGGTCACCCGCTTGGTCAAGATCTTGGTTTAATCAATTGCATCACTTGAGGACCGACGGTGCCTGCACGCCGCTCCTGTTCTAATGCTTTCAAAATTAAGGACCCTGAAGACGAAACATCGCCGGCTTCAGCTGCAGATTGTGCTTGCTGAAATAACACATCAGCTTTAGCAAGATGCTCCTGTTTTTGATTGGGAGCAGATTGCACCATCGTTGGAGTTCTATCGAGGACCGAAGTCAACACTAACTTCACTTTAATGACAAGAGTCTAACGAATGAATCCAACATCAATCTCAACTCAAGTACCAGGCTCTTCGATGTTGCCTCCAAGTTCTTCAATCTGACCTCGAAGCAACTCACATCTGCTGGCATCACCACGGGTGATTGCAATAGCAAGAGCGAATTCCAACTTTTCAAGCTGGTGACCACCTTCAAAAAAACTTTGATGGTTGCGCGGCAGGACTTTGCAAGTCGCTGCATAATTGACAGATGGATGAGCCATACGTGGCTTTATTCAAATTGTGCCACCCATGAAAGGCGTTAGGCAGCCAAGTCTTGCTCCGAGCACATAACAGGGTTGGGGTGATCCACCCATTGAGGTTCAGAACGCAGCAAGAGATCTCGGCAGTCGGTTAGCAAGCGATCCACCCCATCAAGACGTTCCAACTCGTCTTTGGGCATGGCGTTGGCCTCAGAGGACTGGCGTTCCAGCTGCAGCTCCAAGCTCTCCAGCCGATTCTCGAGCTTGATCAGCCGTTGCGATAAAGCGTTCAGAGTCTGCGCCACGTCCTCAGCGGTACGCGTAATGCGGAAGGAAACGGACTGGGTCATCGCCCCAACAAACAGTTGTGCCCCGATAACAGCACATCACAACCGTGCGAACCAGACTAAGGATCAATCTGCAGCGTGGTGTTCATGCCCCCACTCACAACGGTGCTCCTCTACCTCTTGGCCGGAACGAGCATGGGGTTGCTGGCCACTCGCACCGGAATTCCTGCTGCTCCACTGGCAGGCGCACTGATCGGAGCAGCCATGGTGAGCATGAGTGGGCGTCTCGAAGTCGCCCAATGGCCAGCAGGCACAAAGACCTGTCTTGAGATTGCCATTGGCACCGTCATCGGGACAGGCCTGACCAAAGCCTCACTCGATCAACTGCAGCAGTTGTGGAAGCCTGCCGTCTTGATCACGCTCACCCTCGTGCTCACCGGCATTGTGGTGGGACTTTGGAGCAGCAGGCTGCTGGGCGTTGATCCTCTTGTCACCCTGCTGGGTGCAGCGCCTGGAGGAATCAGCGGCATGAGCCTGGTGGGAGCTGATTACGGCGTTGGAGCAGCCGTTGCTGCCCTGCATGCCGTTCGCTTAATCACGGTCTTGCTGGTCATCCCTGTTGTGGTGAAATTGCTCACTCCGCTTGGGCTTGGTGATTCCTGACGAAGACCTAGACAGAACGCTATCAATCGATACTTTGGCCTGATCGCTTCATTGGTTCTGCCATGGTTCGTCTGCGCCAGCGCCTCGCCCTTTTACTGCCCCTGGCTGGACTGGCAGGACTGACTTTCATCGCTCCACCTACCGCTTCCAGCGCCGTTGATTCAGCCGCGAAAGGAGCACAGATTTACTGCTTCATGCGCAGCAATGGAAATGGTCACAAAGTGAGTTGGGAAGCGGCTTATGCCCTGATCAAACGCCAAAAAAGCGGCATGTTCAAGACATCACCCGAACATGCGGCAGTGATGATTACAGAAGCTGTGGTGAAAGAACCGGGTACCTACCCAGATTGCGGCAAATATCTCGGCGATCTCTTTGGTTCATCCCAAGGTTCGAATGGCCCGCAAAGCACCATCGACAGCAGGATCAACACTTCCGTTCCATCAAGCTCCTCCAACACAACCACCTCCTCCGACTGGAGCGAGGACGACCGCTACAGCTATTGACTTTCCCTTCCATGCGATTCATTCCCATCCTGATGATTGGCGGTTTGCTTCTCACAGGTTTGGGCTGCCGCAGCCGATCCGAACCGAAGCCCTCCAGCGTTTCAGCTGAGACGTCCATTGCCGATTGCATGTCAGATCTTGATCTGAACAAGCTTGATCAAGCACTCCAACGCTGCAACGAGGTTGTGGACGCGCATGGAGACAAACCAGCAGCGCTCGCCGATCGCTCGCTGTTGCTCACCTTGATGGGCAAGACCGACCAAGCCTGCGCAGATGTGACCCAAGCCATGGCGCTACTGCGCCAAAACAAGCGATCCACGGATCCGATGGTGGTGCATGAACTGAATGTGCGTCATAAATCCTGCAAACAACGGGACAGCATCGTGGGCAACGGCTGACGCTCGAGCGTGACGCGACGCGGACCCAGCAGCAGTTCAATCCGTTCCGCTTTGCTAGCCACCAAACCGTCCACAAGCTGATCGGCAAGGCCAAGCTGAAGCCAATGGCTGATCAGGCCTCCTTCTTTACCAATGCGATGGCAACGATCTTCCGCCTGATCGATGTCTCCAGGCGTCCAAGATCGTTCCAAGAGCACCACATGCTGAGCGCGGTGGAGCGTAAACCCAAGCCCACCGGCAGCAAAGGTGGCCAGGAGTAAGTCGGTCTCCCCAGCTTGAAAGCGGTCGACAGCCAACTGCCGCTGCTCAGGTTTCTGCCGGCCTGTCAACAAAACGCCTCCCAGGCGTTCGTGGAGCAGCAGCAACGGATCCACAAAGCTGCTGAACAAGACGATCGGCTTGTGCTGCTGCCGCAAACGCTGAATCAACTGTTGCGCAGCCGGCAACTTGAATTCGGCTGCAATTTGCCGCAAAGCTGTTAGAACCGCCAACGATTCAGCATCAGAGCGCACCAATCCCTCCGCCACCCGCTGGCGATAGTCATCGATGACCAGCCGCAGGCGGTAATCAAAACCCTTCAGCTCCTCAGCGTCGAGGTCGATCCCTTCAAACATCCTCTCTTTGGGGGGGAGATCCAAAACCTGCTGCTTGCGACGATGCAAAACCAGCGGTCGGGTCAAACGTCGCAGCTCGTCCAATCGACTGGCGCCTGCGGTTTGCCAACGCTGCCGTCCGCCCTGCTCGCGGAAATGCCCCTGACAAAACAATTCCTCATAGGAGTGCTGATCCCGAGCAATGGGATGGTCCATCGCAGCGAGCAAGGGATACAGCTGATCAGGCCGGCCGTTCTTCATGGGTGTGCCCGTGAGCATCCAAATGGCTCGCAGGCGGGGATGCCGGGCAAGACGCAAAAAACCCTGGGTGCGTTGCGCCCGCAGAGTTTGGGCGTAATGGGCCTCATCGACGAGCAGCAAGGTGCCCGCCTCCGGGAGCTCAGACGGAAGTCGCGCCCAACTACAAAGCTCCGGCATGAGCTCAAGGGCCGCGGCCTCACGGCGCCAATGCGAATGCAACCCCACAGGGGCCACAACCAACAAACGCAGCGGCAAGGCGCGCAGCAAAGCTCTCGCCGCCAGCAACACGGTGAGGGTTTTACCGAGACCCATCTCATCGGCCAGCACCGCCCCGCGCCGCGCTAGCAACCAGCGAGCACCAGAGCGCTGATGAGGCATTGGTAAGCGGCCGTCACGCAAGCGTTGATCCAGATCAGCGTGCGCAATCAGCTCTCGATGAGGCGGCAGAGGGGGGAGCGGATGACGATGCCAATGCAACCAACGCATCAGCTCCTCATCCACCCGGAAGCGCCGTTCAAACCGTTGCAACAGAGCCTCAGCTGCCGCAAGCGGAAATTCCCAACCCAGCCGAGAACCACGCCATACGCCGCGGGGACGAATTCTGCGCATCTCCGCATGGGTTACCGCATCGAAGGGGTAACGAGCCTGCACCAATCCAGACGGAGTCAATCCCAGCGTGCACGCTGATGGTGATGAAGCCGTGATTCAGATTCAAGGATTCAGACGCTAATCCTCTCAACAGCTCTGAAGTGCGCTAGCTGACACAACCCTCACTGATCACTGATTTATTCACTGGTCGATTGAACAGTCGATAGATCAATCAAAAACTGCATGACCGTGAAAATGCAGCGTTCGACACGTTGACGAACCCTGCCCTCACGTCAGACTCCCCATAGCTGAGGTATAGGGATGCACAGCCGGGATGCGGTTTTCCTAGAGGATCTCTGTCCCAAGCTGCGCAATCGACGCTGGCGTCAATCGATCCATCTCCACACCAGCAACCGTTGCATTTATTGCGGCAAACCTTCTGAATCGATCGACCATGTGTTCCCCCTGAGCCGTGGGGGGATGAGCGTGACTGAAAATTGTGTTCCGGCTTGCCTGTCGTGCAACGGACAGAAATCTGACGCCGATGTTTTTGATTGGTACCGGCGTCAACGCTTTTATGATCCTCGCCGCGCCATGGCGATTCGTGCCTGGATTGATAGCGATCTGAGCCTCGCCATGAAATTGCTGCAATGGGCTCAGCCTGAACACGACCACCCACCCCGCTCTGCACGGCCAAAAAGCTCCCACCCCCATGAGGATGACGAACAGAACTGGGGGCTTCGTACAGCCTGATCACCACACCCGACAGGCCGCCTCAGAGTGATAGTGCTCACAGATCGAGGCGCTTTGTTCAGGCCGATCTGGAGCCAGCAAGAAGGCGCCTGTCACCAGAGCCGCCGCCAAAAGCGCTGAGGCCGTGCGAAGCCTTGGAGTGTCTTGGGCCTGGGCACGATCACGACGCGACAGCCGACTCTGGGGCAGCATGGAATCCCGTGAGGGGACCAGTGAAAAGGAAGAATCAGCCACAACGAAACTGCAATTAATACGTTTGTACTGATGCTGAACGCTCTTGTCAACCGTTGTGTTCCACTCCCGCCGGATGCCACGTTGTGCATCCTCGGCGCTGGATTCAGCGGGGGCCATCTGGCCCAGTTGTCCAAAGCGCTTGGAACGAAAGTGATCTGCACGCGCCGCCGCCCAGAATCCGGCAGCGATGATCTGGCCTTTGATAGCGCCAACGGAATCGTGCCAAGCCACGACGCGCTCGCCTCCGTCACCCATCTGATCAGCACCATCCCACCCAGCAAAGAGGGAACGGATCCCGTGCTGTCGTGCCTGGGAGAGCAGCTGCAACAGCTGCCCCTGCAATGGGTGGGCTATTTCTCCACCACAGGCGTCTATGGGAATAGCCATGGCAACTGGGTGGATGAAACCCACGAGCCCCAACCCACTCAACTCCGGAGCCAAAAGCGGTTGGAGTGTGAGCAGCTTTGGCGCAACAGCGGCCTGCCAATCCAGATCCTGCGCCTACCAGGGATCTATGGGCCTGGCCGCTCCCCCCTAGCTGCCATCCGCTCAGGCAACCTGACACCTGTGGATCAACCAGGGCAGATGTTCTGCCGAATCCATGTGGATGACCTCGCTGGAGCCTGCTGGCATCTCATGCATCGCGCCGCAGCAGGACAGCGACCAACGGTGGTGAACATCAGCGACAACAGACCCGCCTCCAGGCACGAGCTTCAACGGTTTGCCGCTGAACTCTTGGGATGCACCCTCCCAGCAGCGATCCCCTTCAAAGAAGCCCAAGCCAGCATGAGCCCCATGGCACTCTCGTTCTGGGCAGACAACCGCAAAGTGAGCAATGCGCTCTTGCGGGACGAGCTGGGGTACACCTTTTTGCATCCCGATTTTTCATGCGGGCTCAAGGATTGTTTCGATGCGGAAGGCTTCAACGCGATGAATCCTGAACCCGAGGTGGAGCCTTAAGCATCGGCAATTCGTGCAACGGAATCGGCTTGTCTGAATCGGTTTCCGTAAGTCCCGCATCCTCGAACAACCGCTGCCATTGCACTTCAATCCAACCCTTCCGCAACGCCGTTCCCAACCCATAAAGCAATAACCCCAGGAGCAACCAGCGCAGCATGTCCTTCTCTCAACCCTCCCCTGACGCTACCGACCGCCTGGTGATTGCTCTCGGTGATCCTGCTGGAATCGGCATGGAGGTGACCTTGAAAGCCCTCGCCGATCCGCGACTGCCCGAGGAACTGAACCCCCTCGTTGTGGGCTGCCGAAAAAGTTTGGAGCAAACGTACGCCAGGCTGAAAACCCAACAGTGCCCCCGACTGATCGATCCCAGCGATCTCGACATGGACGACCTTCCGATCCATGACGAGATCACCCCTGGGGCAGCGAGCCCTGAAAGCGGGGCAGCCAGTTTTCGCTGGCTGAGCCATGCCGTCTCGCGTGTGAAACAGGAGCACCGAAGCGCTCTGGTCACAGCACCCATTGCAAAACATGCCTGGCATGCCGCAGGACATGACTATCCGGGCCAAACAGAACGCCTGGCAGAACTCGACGGCGCGCCTCAAGCTTCGATGCTGTTCACAGCCGTCTCACCCAATCATGGCTGGCGGCTGAACACCCTTCTCGCCACAACGCATATTCCCCTGCAACACGTTCCCGCTGCGCTCACTCCCGAGCTCGTACTCCGCAAGCTGGACGTGCTGAGCGCGTTCTGCCTGAGGTTCAATCCCAACCCACGCCTGCTCGTCGCTGGCCTGAATCCCCACGCTGGAGAACAGGGCCGTCTTGGCAGCGAAGAAACAACCTGGCTGATCCCAGCACTCCACCAGTGGCAGCAGAACCATCCCCACATCCATCTGAGCGGACCGCTGCCTCCCGACACCTGCTGGCTGAGCGCAGCCATGGCCTGGCAGCGGGGAGGCCAACCTGAATCACCCGATGGGATCCTTGCGCTGTATCACGACCAAGGCTTGATCCCCATGAAGCTGATGGCCTTCGATGAGGCCGTCAACACCACTCTGGGACTGTCGTTCTTGCGCACCTCGCCAGATCATGGGACCGGCTTCGACATCGCAGGACAAGGGGTAGCCAGATCGACGAGCATGGTGGCAGCGATTCGGGCCGCCTGGGACCTCAGCCGGGTTTAACGCGCATCAACACCTGACCAAATTCCACAGGGGTGCCGTTCTCCACCAGGATTTCGACCACCTCACCAGCCAGCTCAGATTCGAGCTCGTTCATCAGCTTCATGGCCTCAAGGATGCAGATCGTTTGGCCTACACCGATGCGGGTTCCGATCTCAACGAAAGAAGGTTCTCCTGGGGCCGGAGCTCGGTAAAAGGTGCCAACCATGGGCGCCGTCACCTCCAAGAGGTCTGAGCGAGATCCAGCCGCCGGCGGAGGGGTTCCTGCGGGTAACTCAACAGCAGGACTGTCCTGGGGGGGGGCAACCGGTGCAGACGCCACTGGCGCAAGGGGTGCAGCCACCGTGGTGACAGGAAGGTTGCGACGCACTTCCAAACGGAAGTCGTCTCCCTCGAGGCGAAATTCCTGGATATCGCTCTCGACGAGAGCGGCAAGCAGGGTGTGAAGCTGATCGTGGTCGAGCTGCATGATTAACCGTTCTCCCGTCCCAGATAGGTGTCGTTGCGAGTATCAACCTTAATTTTTTCGCCGATCGATAAAAACAGGGGAACCATCACCTGCGCACCGGTTTCCAAAATGGCAGGTTTCGTCCCGCCGGTTGCCGTGTCTCCCTTCACACCGGGGTCGGTCTGAGCGATCTCCAACACAACCGAATTCGGCAATTCAACCTCTAAGGGCTTGTCATTCCAGGTGACGACATTCACCTCCATGCCCTCCTTGAGATATTTACGACTCTCTCCGATCTGTTTGGCGGTTAGGCGCGTCTCTTCATAGGAGGACATGTCCATGAAGACGAAATCTTCGCCCTCCATGTAGGTGTGTTGAAGCTTCGACTTCTCGAGCACAGCCTGGGGAAGCATCTCTCCAGCCCGAAAAGTTTTCTCCACCACACTGCCGCTTTGGACAGCCTTGAGCTTGGTCCGTACAAACGCAGATCCCTTGCCTGGCTTGACGTGCAGAAACTCGACTACGCGCCAGACAGCTCCGTCCAGCTCGATCGTGGTGCCGGTGCGAAAGTCGTTGCTGGAGATCATTCCCGCTGAACGGTTCAGTGGATCATACGGCTGTGCCAAAGTCCTGATAGCACCTGGGGTTCTCCTTGGCTCACCGCCGTCTGACCGCTCTGCTTCTTGCCTGGCTAGCCGCCTTTGGCCTCTGGCTTGCCAAACCGGTATGGGCAGACCTCCCTCAAGGCAATGCCGTACAGGATCCTGCGGCGATCCTGCGCGATTCGTTGCCGATGAATCAAGAGGATCTCCGCGAGCTTCAACATCGGCTGGAATCCACGAGTAACGATTTACGTGCGAAGCGCTGGAGTGCTTTGGGACGCACGGTGAGCCGCACCCAGAAACTGGTGGCCACCAGAGGCAACAGCATTCTTGAAGCCGTTCCTGCCGAGCAACGCAGTCAGGCTGAGTTGCTCCTCAATGAGGTGCGCGCTGACCTGATCAAGCTTCAAGACGAAACAGATGCCAACGACAGAGATGGATTCATCCAGATCCGTCGCGACACTCTGAGCCGAGTCGGTGATCTCGAAGCCCTACTGATCGACGATCGTCTGCCTGACATCCCCTCCGAATTCGATGCCCTACCAAGGCTTGCTGGTCGGGCAACCGTGGTGATCGAAACCACCCAGGGAAACCTCACCGCCGTTGTGGACGGCTACAACGCCCCTCTCACAGCAGGCGCTTTTATCGATCTCAGCCTGAAAGGCTTCTATGACGGTCTCCCTTTCAACCGCGCTGAAGATTTCTACATCCTTCAAACCGGAGACCCGGAAGGTCCAGACATCGGCTACGTCGACCCAAAAACCAAAGAGGAACGCCACGTTCCCCTAGAAATTCGCGTTCCAGGCGAAACCGACACCCTCTACAACGAAACCTTCGAGGACGTTGGTCTGTTCAAAGCAGCAGCCGTGCTTCCTTTTTCCACCCTCGGGACTCTGGGCTGGGCCCATTCCGACCAAGCCCTTGATGATGGGTCGTCGCAATTCTTCCTGTTCCTTTACGAAGCAGAACTCACACCTGCTGGCCTCAACCTCGTGGACGGGCGCAATGCCGCCTTTGGCTACGTGGTGGATGGCTTTGACGTTCTCGAAGAGCTGGGCGTTGACGATGGAATTAAACGCATCCAAGTGATCGAAGGCGCCGATCGCCTGCAAGATCACGCCTGATGCTGCCGTGAGCATCACGCTGGCCGAACTCGGAGAAGCGGAGCTGCTGGACCGTCTGGCCCGCTTTGCTCCCCCCGGCCAGCTCAACGACGACACAGCCTTGCTGCCACCTGATTCCAGGGCTCTGCTCGTGAACACCGACGTCCTGGTGGAAGGTGTTCATTTCAGCGATGCCACCACCGCCCCAGCCGATGTGGGTTGGCGTGCCGTTGTCGCCAACCTGTCTGATCTAGCGGCCAGCGGCTCCGAGCAGGTGGAGGGGATCACGGTGGGCTTGGTAGCACCAGGAACCACATCCTGGTGGTGGGTCGAACAGGTGTATCAAGGCATCTCAGAAGCTCTCGGGCACTTTGGTGGAACTCTGCTGGGAGGTGACTGCAGCACCGGCAACCAACGACTGCTCTCCATCAGTGCGTTTGCACGGGTCGGACCGTTGCGACTGCATCGAGCACAGGCCCAACCGGGTGATCTGCTGATGAGCAGCGGCCCCCATGGACTGAGCCGACTTGGCCTGGCAATCCTGCAAGACACACCTCTCCCCAGCGCACAATCCCTTCCACTCACGCTGAAAGAGCAAGCGATTCGATGCCACCAGCGCCCATGGCCAAGGTTTGATGCCCTTCAGACCCTGATCGCCTGCAAACCCGACCACCTTCCCTGGCGAGCCGGTGGGACCGATAGCAGCGATGGCCTGCTTGCTGCCGTGACCGGTCTCTGTCGAAGCAGTGGCTACGGCGCTGTTCTGCGCAGAGAGGCTCTCCCACGCGCCGCTGCCTGGCCCTGTGACGGCCCATGGGATCGCTGGTGCCTCAGTGGAGGGGAAGATTTCGAACTCGTGCTGAGCCTGCCTCCTGAGTGGGCTGAATCCTGGACACAGCATCAGCCTGGAAGTCATTGCTTCGGAGCCATCACGGCCGACAAAGGCAAGATCCTCTGGGCCGACGATGGTGCGCCGCTCCAGCCATCAGGGTTCTCCCATTACGGCTAATCAGGCGCATAAAAAACCCTCCCAAAAGGGAGGGCTGGAGATGAAGGCGATCTTGAAGCTGAGGGTTACTTCCAACCTTTGGCAACAACCTCAGCCAAGTCGACGACGCGCTGGCTGTAGCCCCACTCGTTGTCGTACCAAGCAAGAATTTTCACAGCTTTGTCACCCATGGCGTAGGTGAGATCGGCATCAAAGATGGTCGATTCGTTGGTGCCGGCGTAATCGGTAGAAACGAGGGGCAAGTCGCTGTACTTGATGATTCCCTTCATGCCATTTTCCGAGGCACTCTTCATCACTGCTTTGACATCTTCAACCGATGGGCCCTTGGAGGTTCCGAAGGTGAGGTCAACAGCGGACACGTTGGGAGTGGGAACGCGCATGGCGAAGCCGGTGAGCTTGCCCTTCACTTCGGGGTAAACCAGGGCAACAGCCTTGGCTGCGCCGGTGGTGGTTGGCACCATGTTCAGGGCCGCTGCACGGGCACGACGCAAGTCGCGGTGGCTGTTGTCCAGGATTCTCTGGTCACCGGTGTAGCTGTGAATGGTGGTCATCAAACCCCATTCCATGCCGAAGTTCTGATCCAGAACTTTGACGATGGGCGCCAAGCAGTTGGTGGTGCAACTGGCGTTGCTAAGGATGTCCCAATCTTCGTGGCGGTACTGATCGTCGTTGACTCCAACCACGAATGTGCCGACCCCAGCACCCTTACCAGGCGCGGTGAGAATCACCTTCTTGGCACCAGCCTGGATGTGCATGCTGGCCTTCTCATCGGTGTTGAACACACCGGTGGATTCGATCACCAGATCCACTCCCCATTCCTTCCAAGGGCAATTGAGGGGGTTGCGATCGGCGAAGAATTTGATTTCCTTACCATTGATGAACATGGAGTCATCGGTGGTTTTGATGTCCACTGATGGATCCAGACGACCCAAGATCGAGTCGTAGGTCAGGAGGTGTGCGCTGGTCTTGGGATCAGACGTGGAGTTCATGCCCACGATTTCCAGACCAGTGTCAGCACCGCGACTGATCCAACCTCGCAGCACATTGCGACCAATTCGGCCGAATCCATTGATGGCAACGCGCAAGGTCATGGCAGAAATAAAGCGGTCTTACCGCGTAGGGGGTTTTGGCCGCAGATCATACAGAATTTATTTGGAAAATCCTCCTATTGATCTGCCAAAAAATTCAAGCGAATGAGCTTCGGGCAGTTGGCCACAAGGAAAAGCTGGATTATCGTTTGTCCTCACGTTGACTCCCCTTGGCCGATTCGATCCAATCCCAGAAGCACATTCACTTCATTGGGATGGGCGGCATCGGCATGTCGGCCTTGGCCCTGATTCTTGCGGAACGAGGTCATTCCGTGAGCGGATCCGATCGCAAACTCACACCTGCCATGCAGGCGCTTGAGAGGAAAGCACTCGCCCTCTTCGAAAGCCAGGTCTCCAGCAATTTCATCCACCTCAGCGAGCGAGGCGTTAACGCGCCCTTGGTGGTGGTCAGTACGGCCATTCCCAGCACCAATCCAGAGTTGATCGAAGCGCGACGTTTGGATTTAACGATTTGGCATCGCTCCGACCTTCTGGCCTGGTTGATCGAACAACAACCTGCGATCGCTGTTGCCGGTAGCCATGGAAAAACCACCACAAGCACTGTGGTGACAACGCTCCTTGCCACCGTTGGCGAAGATCCCACCGCCGTGATTGGTGGTGTCGTCCCCTGTTATGGCAGCAACGGTCACAGCGGAAACGGTCGTCTGCTGGTGGCTGAGGCAGACGAATCGGATGGATCCCTGGTGAAGTTCAAGGCCAGCCTCGGGATGATCACCAATCTCGAACTGGACCATACGGACCATTACCGCAATCTCGACGACCTCATCGAGACGATGAAAACCTTTGGCCGAAGCTGCAAACGCCTGCTGATCAATCAAGACGATCCGATTCTTCAAGAACACTTCCAAGCCGATGCCTGTTGGTCTATTCACCACTGCGAAACCGCCGATTACGCCGCTTTGCCTGTGCAACTTGATGGGGATCGCACCATCGCCGACTATTACGAACAAGGACAGCTGATGGGTCGAATCACCCTTCCCCTGCCTGGTCTGCACAACCTGAGCAACGTGGTGGCGGCCTTAGCGGCCTGCCGCATGGAAGGTGTTCCCTTGGAGGCCCTTCTGTCGGCTGTGGCAGAACTGCGTTCACCAGGTCGCCGCTTTGATTTCCGTGGAGAGTGGCAAAACCGACAAGTGGTGGATGACTATGCCCATCACCCCAGCGAAGTTCAGGCCACTCTGACCATGGCCCAACTGATGGTGCAAAGCGGCCGAAGCCCCCTACCACGCACACCCCAACGCCTTCTCGCTGTTTTCCAACCGCACCGCTACAGCCGGACTCAAGAATTTCTCAACGCGTTTGCCCAGGCACTCTTATCTGCTGACGCCCTCGTTCTTGCGCCGATTTATGGCGCCGGTGAACAAGCAATCGAGGGCATCGATAGTGAGCTTCTGGCACGCTCCATTCGGCTGATGGATCCCCATCAACCCGTCTTTGTGGCCAACACGATGGAAGAGCTCACAGGACTGGTGATGCAGCACAGTCAGCCTGAAGACCTGATTTTGGCGATGGGTGCTGGTGATGTGAACAGTCTCTGGGACCGTCTGTCCCAGCAAGGAATTGGAGGAGAGGCGTCATGTTCACCGGCGATCGCAGCCTGAATGCCCTTCTCGAGTCTGGGGTTCTCCAACAGCAGGTGTCCCTCGCGAACTACACCACTTGGCGGGTGGGAGGTCCAGCGCAATGGTTGGCCGAACCCAATGATGTTGAACAGTGTCTCGCGCTTCTCCAGTGGGCCCAAACGGAAGGGTTCACCACCCGAGTGATTGGAGCGGGATCAAACCTGCTGATTGCTGACGCTGGTCTTCCAGGCCTCACTCTGTGCTTACGCCGCCTGCAAGGCAGCCAACTAGATGCCGAATCAGGGCAGGTGAAGGCTTTAGCGGGTGAACCGCTTCCCACGCTTGCCAGGCGCGCGGCCAGACTCGGCTTGCACGGGCTGGAATGGGCCGTTGGCATCCCTGGAACCGTGGGAGGGGCCGCGGCCATGAATGCAGGAGCTCAGGGAGGCTCCACAGCCGACTCGCTGACCTACGTGGAGGTGATCGATCGATCGCTAACGGACGCGGTGAAGACCACCACGATGCTCAGCAACGCCGAGCTCGACTACGACTACCGACACAGCCTTCTTCAAAGCAGCGAACACTTAGTGATTGCGGCGCAGTTCCAATTAGAGCCAGGCCACGACGCCAAGGAGTTGATGAGAAAGACCAGTGGCAACCTCAGTCATCGCACCACCACCCAGCCGTACCAATGGCCAAGCTGCGGAAGTGTGTTCCGCAACCCTGAGCCCGAAAAAGCTGGTCAGCTCATCGAAGGCTTAGGGCTCAAGGGGAAACGCATCGGAGGCGCCGAGGTCTCACCGGTGCATGCCAATTTCATCGTCAACGTTGGCGATGCCACGGCCGATGACATCCGCACCTTGATCGACTTCGTGCAGAACGAAGTGGAGCGAATACACGGAATCTCTTTGCATCCTGAAGTGAAACGCCTGGGCTTTCAAACGACCGATTAGCCTTCGCGTCACTTCATTGGCGTCATGGCAGGGTTTGGACTTCCCAACTTCGGACAGCTCACCGAGGCCTTCCGAAAGGCTCAACAAATCCAGCAAGACGCGCAAAAACTGCAAGAAGAACTCGATGCCATGGAGATCGAGGGCAACAGTGAAGACGGTCGAGCCAGTATCTGGTTATCTGGCAATCAGCAACCCTTGAGGGTGCGGCTGGATCCAACCCTGCTGAGCGAAGGACAGGAAGCCACAGAAGCCGCCACACTCGCGGCTTTGCAATCCGCCTATGAACGCTCCACCGGCACGATGAAAGAACGCATGGAAGAACTCACGGGCGGACTCAATCTCAACCTCCCCGGGATGGGCGGCTAAGACCCAGAAGTTCCTCTACGGCTCGCCTGTAGATCGGGTATCTCTCCCAAGCGCGCGTGACTCCGCATCCAGGTTCATCACGATGCAAACAATCCCGAAAACGGCAGGGATGATGCTCGAGTTGCGCGCGTAATTCCGGAAACAACACCTCAAGATTTCTGGGGTCATCTGGCAACTCTGGCCGGTTGAAACCGGGCGTATCAGCAACGCGTGCCTCAGCGCCCAAGCGATGCAACTCCACATGCCGCGTGGTGTGACGTCCCCGCTGTAACCGTCCGGAAACGGCGCCGATCCGCAGCTCGAGATCAGGGATCAGGGCCATTCAGCAAGGAGCTCTTGCCAACGCCTGAGGGCCCACAAAGCACAGAAAGAGGCGATCCAGCAAGACGTTCTTTCAACTTGGAGAGCCCAAGGCCGTTGCTCGTCGACACCAATAAAGGGGGATACCCCCAGGCATGCAGGCGCAGGCGCAGGGTCTCTAATGCCTCCGGCTCTAAGAGATCGGTTTTCGTGAGAACCAGCTGCACAACAAGTGACGTTCGCTCTGCTGTCAACAAAAAACGACTGGCCTGATCGGGATCAAACGCTGGTTGGTCCACGGCCAATGCCACGACCACCGTGGTGGCATTGGCGACAGGCGGGCGTGTCAGAAAACTGAAGCGAGGTGCCACATCAGCGACCACCGCACGGGCATGGCTCACATCAATGGCTTCTACCCTGACCCGATCTCCGACAAAAACCGCCTCCCCGCGATGACTCAAGCGCGTGCGCCGCGTGCAAAGCAGTCGTGAGGGAATCAAGTCGGAAACGTGATCGAGCTCCACTTCCAAGTAGTTGGCCTGGAGCGCCACAACCATGCCGGACTGAGCCGGCTGATCAACCACCACCACACACCACCTGAAGACGCACCCAATCCTTGGCTTGGTCGATCACCTCCACCTGATGACCCTCCCGAGTAAGCCCCGGTATCACCATCTCCTCAGGCTCACCCCGATCGAGATCAACCTGAAAATGCTGCCCAGGGCCCATGGCCTCCAAGGCCAAACGACAACGAATGAAATTGATTGGACAGGGGGTGCCCCTTAGATCCAGATAATGATCGGAGGGGGCGTCACGCATCCGTCAGCGTTGCCCGAAGAGTCGGGCAAACAGACCGCTTTTATGGTGGTGGTGCTGCTCACCACGGGCTGAATGATGTCCAGCCAGATCTTCAAGAAGACCGCGTTCCTCATCGTTGAGGCGGGTCGGCAAGGTCACCGTGACGGAGATGCGCTGGTGACCACGGGCCACCGGATTGCCCAGCTTGGGAATGCCCTTGTTTTCAAGCGTTAAAACGGAATTGGGCTGGGTGCCGGCTGGAATCTCCAGCGATTCAGGTCCATCCACAGTTTCCACCTCAATGGTGTCTCCAAGGATCGCCTGCAGGTAACTCACCTTCACCTCTGACAGGACGGTGAGCCCGTCTCGCCTCAAGCTCGGATGGGATTTAACCGTGAGGAAAACATACAAATCTCCGGACGGTCCGCCACGCAGGCCGGCATTGCCCTCACCAGACACCCGCAATCGGGTCCCTGTATCGACACCAGCGGGAATGTTGATGCGCAATTTCTTACGGACTTGCGTGACCCCTTGACCACCACAGGAACTGCAGGGATCAGCAATCACCTGTCCAGTGCCATTGCAACTGGGGCATTCAGCCACCTGCTCAAAATTCCCAAATGGCGTCCGCGTGGCACGACGCACCTGCCCAACTCCGCCACAGGTGCCACAGGTGGTGGGACCACTCCCTGTTTTGGCACCACTGCCACTACAGGTGGTGCAAGTCTCGAGGTGGGGGATGCGAATCTCCCGCTCTTGACCAAACACAGCCTGATCAAAATCAATCGTGAGGTCGTAGCGGAGGTCATCTCCCTGTTGAGGCCCTCGCCTTCGCTGACGACCTGCGCCACTAGCAGCACCACCGAACCCACTGAAAAAGGTTTCGAAGATGTCTGCAAAGCCACCCATATCGCCCATATCGGGCATGCCACCGCCTCCACCGAGCCCGGCCTCACCGAACTGGTCGTAGCGCCCGCGGGTTTGGGGATCGCTCAGCACCTCATAGGCGCGACCAATCTCCTTGAAGCGATCTTCAGCTCCTGCATCCTTATTGATGTCAGGGTGATATTGGCGAGCCATACGCCTGTAGGCGCGCTTCAGGGTGTCGGCGTCTGCATCCCTGCTCACGCCTAGGAGGTCGTAGTAATCGGCCATCAGCTCGTCATTCCGCTGCGCACACTAGGCACAAGTTTTGAATCATTCGCTCGCCTCCGGCGTTGAAGAGCCGTCATCCCCTTGGGTTGGTGCACTATCGCCGCCCTCAGTTCCAAGGGCAGCTGCATCTGACTGCTGAGGTCCAGGTCCCATCGACACCTTGACCAAAGCGTGACGCAACACCTTGCCGCTGAGGTGATAACCGCGCTGCAATTCTTCAACCACCACGTCTTCTGGATGTTCGTCACTGGGTTCGCGCAGCACCGCTTCGTGAAGGCTGGGGTCGAACTCTTGACCCACCACCCGCATCGGGGCCACACCCAATTGCTTGAGAACGTCAACGAGTTGCTTGTAGAGACCCTGGTAGCTGCGGTGCAGCGATTGCGCTTCTTCTCCTTGGGGATCAAGTTGCTGACGAGCGCGTTCGAAGTTATCAACCACAGGCAGAATTTCACTCAGGGTGCTGCAGGTGATCTGCAACTTCAGATCGTCCTGATCCCGGCTCTGACGCTTGCGGAAATTGTCAAAGTCGGCCGCGATGCGCACGTATTGAGCACTCAGGGTTTCGTGTTCTTGGCGGAGGGTGCTGTGCTCACGCTCCAGTTGCTCAAGCCGCGCCTCATTGTTCTGCCCAGAGGGAGCTCCCTCTGAAACAGATTCGGGAGAAGCAGCGCCGGGGGTTTCCTCGACAGAGGGGGTGGGGTCCTGCTGGGCTTCGGGAACATCCGATGCCGATTCGTTAGCCGGGATGGAAGCGTCGCCGCTCATGCTGACCAGATGCGAAATCACGTCTAGACATGTTGAAGGGTCACATGCACCCACCACAAGCGCGGAAAGCCGAATCAGCATGAGCGCCGACTCCAACCGAATGCCCCTGCCGCCTGCTCTGCCGGCAAAGCTGATTTCAGAAGTAGAGATCGCCGCTGGAGAAGCACTCCTGCAATCTGGGAAGGTTTTGGACCTGGAAACCTGGAAGCAACTTCAAGCGCTCCCCATCCATCTCAGCGACGACGGCCTCATGGTGGCCATCGCAAGCAGCAGCGACCGAAACCATCGAGAACAACTCAAGCAGATTTTAAGAAGCCATGGCTATATCTCCAAGCTCGTCCTTGCCAATGCAGCGGATCTAAAGCGGATTCTTGATCCACAAGCCTTCGAATCAGATTCCAATATCAACCAAACATCTATAAGCGAGACGGCCAACTCTCTTCTCGATGGATTTGATGTTGAAGGCATCTTAAATGCCGATCCTGACGATGCTGAAATTCAGAGTAATTCGGCCTCCTCTCTAGACATCAATCCATTAAATGCTGATCAATCTCCGATTGTGACACTGGTGGATCGTATCTTGATCAAAGCATTAGACATGAGTGCCAGTGATATCCACGTAGAACCACAACATTCTGGATTACAAATTAGACTTAGGAAGGATGGCGTTTTAACGAATTTAGCACAACCTCTCCCCACTAAATTAATTCCGGCTATAACCTCGCGATTCAAAATTATGGCTGATCTTGATATCGCTGAACGGAGGCAAGCTCAGGATGGTCGGATTCGTAGACAATACAAAGGAAGAACTGTTGACTTTCGCGTAAACAGCCTACCAAGCCGATATGGCGAAAAAATATGTCTACGCTTACTCGATAGTCAATCGACTCAATTAGGACTAGATAAACTCATCTCTAATCCCACCACACTCGAGCTTGTACGAACCCTTGGTTCAAAACCATTCGGCATGATTCTTGTGACCGGCCCAACAGGATCTGGTAAATCGACAACTCTTTATTCCTTGTTAGCGGAACGCAACGAACCCGGAATCAATATCTCGACCGTAGAAGACCCCATTGAATACACATTGCCTGGCATTACTCAATGTCAAGTGAATCGAGAAAAAGGATTTGACTTCAGCACTGCTCTTCGCGCCTTCATGCGCCAGGACCCAGATGTGCTGTTGGTGGGTGAGACGCGCGATCAGGAAACAGCAAAAACTGCCATCGAAGCAGCTCTTACAGGGCATCTGGTCTTGACCACCCTTCACTGCAACGATGCCCCAAGCGCCATCGCCCGACTCGACGAAATGGGCGTTGAACCGTTCATGGTGAGCGCATCCTTGCTCGGCATCGTTTCTCAACGCTTGCTCAGGCGCATATGCAGCGATTGCCGCATTTCCTACCACCCAGATTCCCAAGAATTAGGACGCTTTGGCCTGATAACGAGCCATGAAGGCGATGTCACCTTTTTCAAGGCGAAGCATCATGAGGGACCTGAAACACCATGCCCCAGCTGTCAGGGAACCGGTTACAAGGGCCGTATCGGTGTGTACGAAGTGCTGCGAATGAATGAAGCCCTGGCCGCATCCGTCGCCAAAGGCGCTACCACTGATCTCGTCCGGCAGTTGGCCCTGGAGTCAGGCATGAAAACACTGCTCGGCTACAGCCTTGATCTCGTACGCGAAGGTCACACCACCCTGGAGGAGGTGGACCGGATGGTGCTGACGGATGCGGGCCTTGAATCGGAACAACGGGCCAGGGCCCTCACCACTGTTACTTGCCGTGGATGTGGTGGCGGACTTCAAGAAGGTTGGCTGGAATGCCTGTATTGCCTGACACCCCGTCAGTAAGAGCTCCGAGCATGGAACAAATGATCGAAGACCTGATGGAACAGCTGGTGAATGGAGGCGGAAGCGACCTCCACATCGCCAGCGGACAGCCGCCCTACGGCCGGTTCAGTGGCGAACTGCGACCGATGCAGGAGGAACCACTCTCTGAAGAAGGTTGCAACCGCCTGATCTTCTCCATGCTGAACAACAGCCAACGCAAAACGCTAAACGCTGGAACAAACGTGGGAGCTGGATTGCGCGTATGGATTGAAAGGGGTCGCTCGCTTTCGCGTGAATGTGTACCGGCAGAAAGGCAGCTATGCCGCCTGCTTGCGTGCTCTTGGCAGCAAAATCCCCAGCGTTGAGTTGCTGAATCTGCCTCCCGTCGTGGTGGAAACCAGCAAACGCCCCCGAGGTCTTGTCTTGGTCACAGGTCCAACTGGCTCAGGCAAAACCACCACCCTCGCAGCGCTGCTCGATCACATCAACCACACGAGGGCTGAGCACATCCTCACCATCGAAGACCCGATCGAATTTGTGTACAACAGTGATCTGAGCTTGGTGCATCAACGCCAACTCAATGAAGACACGCGCAGTTTTGCCAATGCTCTGCGCGCTGCATTGCGCGAAGACCCAGACGTGATCTTGGTGGGTGAAATGCGCGATCTCGAAACGATTCAACTAGCGATCAGCGCTGCTGAAACCGGGCATTTGGTGTTTGGAACCCTGCACACCAGTTCTGCGGCGCAGACCGTGGATCGGATGGTGGATGTGTTTCCACCTGGCCAGCAAACCCAAATCCGCGTGCAACTCTCAGGAAGCCTGGCTGCTGTGTTCTCTCAAACGCTCTGCAAACGCCAAAACCCAGCTCCTGGGCAGTTCGGTCGCGTGATGGCTCAAGAAATCATGATCAACACCCCAGCCATCGCCAATTTGATCCGTGAAGGCAAAACAGCCCAGCTGTATTCCCAAATTCAAACCGGCGGAGAACGCGGCATGCAAACCCTGGAGAGAGCCCTTGCCGATCTGATTGAGCAGGGAGAGATCAGCCTTGATGAAGGTCACAGCAAAGCCAGCAAACCCTCTGAGCTGGAACGCCTGATGAACAACTAAATCGGTCATTCAGGGCATGGCTTCTTTCACCGCTACCTACACCTCAGCCACAGGCCAACCGCGCACGGTCACGGTCAAAGCAAATGATGCTGTGTCGGCCCGTCGTCAGCTACGGCGGCGAGGAATTAAAGCGGAAGAGCTGCGCCAAGAGGCATACAGAGGAAAAGACAAAGCCAAGGGCGAGTCCAAAACCGCAGGAGGGAGCTCGTCAGCCGGTTGGCTGTCAATGGATCTAGGCGAAGCGTTCCAGAAACCACCCGGGGTCAAAGAAAAGGCCATTTGGGCCAGCAAGCTGGCCGCACTCGTGGATGCAGGGGTGCCGATTGTGCGCAGCCTCGATCTCATGGCCACGCAGCAAAAGCTGCCAATGTTTAAAAAAGCTCTCACCAGCGTGGGACTCGAGGTGAATCAGGGCACGGCGATGGCAGCAGCGATGCGGCGATGGCCCAAGGTGTTTGATCAGCTCACCATTGCCATGGTGGAGGCAGGGGAAGCCGGTGGTGTTCTGGATGAATCTCTCAAACGCCTCGCCAAGCTGTTGGAAGACAACGCCAGACTCCAAAACCAAATCAAAGGGGCATTGGGTTACCCCGTTGCGGTGTTGGTGATCGCCATTTTGGTGTTTTTAGGAATGACGATCTTTTTGATTCCTACCTTTGCCGGAATTTTTGAAGACCTAGGAGCCGAATTACCATTATTTACGCAATTGATGGTGGATTTAAGCGCCTTGCTTCGTTCATCGGCATCCCTAGTTTTCGCTGGTGTTTTGTTAGTGGGAGCCTGGATGATTGGCCGTTACTACAATACCCAAAAAGGCCGCAGAGTTCTCGACAAATTAATGCTGAAGCTACCGTTGTTTGGTGATCTCATCATGAAAACAGCCACCGCTCAGTTTTGCAGAATCTTTAGCTCACTGACCCGCGCTGGTGTTCCAATCCTGATGTCGCTGGAGATCTCCAGTGAAACCGCTGGAAACTCGATCATCTCTGACGCGATTCTCGGATCACGCACTCTTGTACAAGAGGGTGTCTTACTAAGCACAGCACTCACACGTCAGAAAGTCCTACCAGACATGGCACTGAGCATGCTCTCCATTGGTGAGGAAACTGGTGAAATGGACCGGATGCTGAGCAAAGTGGCCGACTTTTATGAAGACGAAGTCGCAACATCCGTGAAGGCACTCACCTCAATGTTGGAGCCAGCAATGATTGTTGTTGTTGGAGGAATCGTGGGTTCGATCCTACTGGCGATGTACCTACCGATGTTTACGGTGTTTGATCAGATTAAGTAGAACAGTACAAGAAGATTGCACACTCAGGAATCTCTCAGCAGACTCTTTTCTCAAATTAATAGTAAAAATACCTATTCGCGCTAAATTTCTAATATAAATTCAATAAAGAATAAACAAAATGGCCAATCAAGCCCCAAATGTAACTGATCAGTTTAGTAAATTTAATTGGGAGACGGAGGTATTTAACGGACAATTAACTGCTGGTGTTGAATATACATTTAACGAAAATCAACTTACTGCTTTAACGCAAGATGCTGATGGAGACACACTTTATCTTGAAACCCAAGAGATTCGCGATTACAATAATTACGATCCAGAAACGGGTGAATCTCCACTACTTGGAGAAGGATTCGCTCTAGGGATTTATGCCAATGAAAATGCTTATGCTTTTGTTTCTGGAGGAGAAGTTGGTAATCGAACCTTTACTTTCATCCTAGAGGAAAGCACTAGCGATACCTTTACTCCATATAGCGCCTTAGGCATCACCGATGGTGTTGACTCGGTATACATCAACGCTTTACCCGACAACTTTGCAGGCACACTAACCGTTGACTCAGGCGAACTAATCCTAAAGAATCAAGCCCCAAATGTAACTGATCAGTTTAGTAAATTTAATTGGGAGACGGAGGTATTTAACGGACAATTAACTGCTGGTGTTGAATATACATTTAACGAAAATCAACTTACTGCTTTAACGCAAGATGCTGATGGAGACACACTTTATCTTGAAACCCAAGAGATTCGCGATTACAATAATTACGATCCAGAAACGGGTGAATCTCCACTACTTGGAGAAGGATTCGCTCTAGGGATTTATGCCAATGAAAATGCTTATGCTTTTGTTTCTGGAGGAGAAGTTGGTAATCGAACCTTTACTTTCATCCTAGAGGAAAGCACTAGCGATACCTTTACTCCATATAGCGCCTTAGGCATCACCGATGGTGTTGACTCGGTATACATCAACGCTTTACCCGACAACTTTGCTGGGACACTGTCTGTTAGTACTGGCGGACCACTTCTAGAGAATCAAGCACCAACAATAATTAATCCGCTTAGTCGGTTCAACTGGGAGAGCGAAGTATTTGATGGGCAACTCACAGCTGGAATTGAATACAGATTCAACGAAAGTCAGCTCACTGCTTTAGCCCAAGATACTGATGGAGACACTCTTTATCTAGAAACAGAAGAGATTCGCGATTACAATAATTACGATCCAGAAACGGGTGAATCTCCACTACTTGGAGAAGGATTCGCTCTAGGGATTTATGCCAATGAAAATGCTTATGCTTTTGTTTCTGGAGGAGAAGTTGGTAATCGAACCTTTACTTTCATCCTAGAGGAAAGCACTAGCGATACCTTTACTCCATATAGCGCCTTAGGCATCACCGATGGTGTTGACTCGGTATACATCAACGCTTTACCCGACAACTTTGCTGGGACGATTTCTGTCTCTAGCGACAACCCAGATGTTCCCACTTCAATCGACAGCGACAACAACGGTCTTGTTGATAACCGCTCCGTCTACACCCTCTTCAACAACGGCGATCCACTCACCCTGACTAAAGAACGCTCCGACGGCAGCACACGCACTTTCTCCACAACACGAATCCCCAACTGGGATGCCACACAAGCCGTCAGTGCAGGAGATGAATCTGGAAACTTCAACGTTCTCCTCGAAGGGGCTGATGACACTGCACGAGAAAATCAATTCAAAGTTTGGACCACCGACAACACCGGCTTAGTCTCCTCCGGCACCGGGTGGCGCTCCGCTGAACAACTCGCTCAAAATGGTTGGGAATCAGTCTTCGAGCGAGATCTCAATCAAGACTCCATCACCGGCATTCCCAACGCGGTGGATACAGATTCCGACGGTCTTGTTGATAACCGCTCCGTCTACACCCTCTTCAACAACGGCGATCCACTCACCCTGACTAAAGAACGCTCCGACGGCAGCACACGCACTTTCTCCACAACACGAATCCCCAACTGGGATGCCACACAAGCCGTCAGTGCAGGAGATGAATCTGGAAACTTCAACGTTCTCCTCGAAGGGGCTGATGACACTGCACGAGAAAATCAATTCAAAGTTTGGACCACCGACAACACCGGCTTAGTCTCCTCCGGCACCGGGTGGCGCTCCGCTGAACAACTCTCTGATGTTTGGGGTGAATTATTCTCCGTTCTGAACGTCACCGAATCCTCAACAGCTCCGACATTGATCTGAGCAAGGCAGCAATCATCGAGCCAATGGCTCTGCTTGAGCAGGGCTTTTTTTGTTATCTCATCAAGTAGAAGCAATCGCTTCTGCAATCGCCACACCCGCAAGCCAGCCGCCGCTCCAACAGGCCTGGAAATTAAAGCCGCCAGTGACCCCATCCACGTCCAGTAATTCACCCGCTAAGTACAACCCAGCACAGCGCCGACTTTCCATGGTCGCCAAGTTCACCTCACCCAGATCGACGCCACCCGCGGTCACAAATTCTTCCCCAAATGGGCCGCGGCCCTGAATCGATAATCGCTGCGCGCAAAGCGTTTCCACCAACTGTCGTTCCGCCTTCGCTGGAAGATCCGCCCAACGCTGTTCTGCTGATACTCCCGCCTGGCTCGAAAAGGCAAGCCAAAGACGCCGTGGCAAATACTCAAACGGCTTGGCAGCCACCACCGTGCGACGCGCCTGGTCAAGGCGCGCCTGCTGCAACTTCTGCTGAACACGCTCACGACCCAATCCGCCGCTCCAATCCACCCGCAACTCACCCTGGTAACGACTGGCATGGAGGGCCCGCGCTGCAAACGCGGTGAGCCGCAATACCGCAGGCCCACTCACACCCCGATGGGTGATCAGCACCCGGCCCGTCTGACGAAAGCGCTGCTCACCAACCTTTAAATCCAAGCTCACGTCATCCAGGGCAATGCCGCTGCATGCGGTTAAAGCAGAAGCCTGCAATCTCAAGCTGAACAGCGACGGCACCGGCGGCACAATCGTGTGACCTAAATCCTGAGCAAGACGTCTCCCACTGGGATGGCCCCCACTGGCTAGCAACACCCGCTTGGCGTGATGAAGGACAGAGCGATGATCGGAAAGTTGAAACCCACCTGCCTTCGAGCAGCTGAGTTGACGCACAGCAGAACCGCAGTAAATCTTCACTCCTGCCGCTAATGCGGCCCGCCTCAGGCACTCCACCACCGCCTCAGAGCGATTCTGCTCAGGAAACATGCGTCCATCGGACTCTTCCACAAGCGTGAGTCCGTGCTCATCGAACCAAGCGATCGAATCTCCGCACGCAAACTGGCTAAAGGGACCCCGCAAGGGTTTGCTTCCCCGGGGGTAGTGACCCACCAACTCCATGGGATCCCAGCAAGCGTGGGTGACGTTGCAACGACCGCCACCGCTGATGCGCACTTTTGTGAGCACCTCTGGGGTCGCCTCCAAGATCAGAACATCACGAACCCCCCGTTCGGCGGCGGTGATCGCTGCCATAAAGCCGGCAGGCCCACCTCCGATCACGATCAGGTCATGCCATTGGCTGGAAACGCAGGGCGACTCCGTTGTTGCAGTAGCGCTTGCCCGTCGGTCGGGGACCGTCATTGAAAACATGGCCCTGATGCCCACCGCAGCGGCTGCAGTGATATTCAGTGCGAGGAAGAATTAATTTGAAATCTACTTTTGTGTCTACACCGCCCGGAAGGGGCTCCCAAAAACTCGGCCATCCGGTACCGCTATCAAACTTGGCGGTGGAAGCAAACAAGGGCAGGTCGCAGCCGGCGCAGTGGTACGTGCCTTCTCGTTTTTCGTTATTAAAAGGACTGGTGAAGGGGCGTTCAGTGCCTTCCTGACGCAACACCTGATAAGCCTCAGGAGACAGACGCTTTTTCCATTCCCCATCGCTGAGATCCCATGCCGCCTCGCCGGCCTTGGAGGCAGCCAACACTTGATCCGGAGCTCTCAAAACGCCCACCATCCCGGCGATCGAGGCCAAAAGCATCGAACGTCGGCTCAACAACCAAGGCTGGATCGAAGTCGTCATCTGCAGGGTGTTGAAATTTTGCCTTCTTTCTAAAGCGACAAGGGCAGGAAGCGAGGCAGCATGGAGGAATGGATTCCCCACTGAACCCCGATCGGGAACCCGCCTGGCGCTTCAGTGTGGCGCCCATGCTGGATTGCACGGATCGACATTTCCGCATGCTGATGCGCCAGATCAGCAAACAATGCCTGCTTTACAGCGAAATGGTGGTGGCGCAAGCTCTCCACCACAGCAAGCGCCGCGAACGGCTGCTGGACTTTGACGCCGAAGAACATCCCCTAGCGCTACAGGTGGGGGGCGACGATCCTGCCTTACTGGCCGACGCCACACGGATGGCAGCCGATTGGGGGTACGACGAGATCAACCTCAATGTGGGCTGCCCGAGTCCAAGGGTGCAAGCCGGGAATTTTGGGGCTTGTTTGATGGCAGAACCGCAGACCGTGGCGCGTTGTGTGGAAGCGATGGTGGCGGCCTCATCCCTCCCCGTCACCGTGAAACATCGCGTGGGTATTGATGATCTCGACAGTGATGACCTGCTCAGACAGTTTGTTGACCAAGTGGCTGAAGCCGGAGCCTTGCGCTTTTCCGTCCATGCCCGCAAAGCATGGCTGGAAGGATTAGATCCCAAACAAAACCGCACGATTCCTGCTCTTCAGCATGATCGCGTGATCGCTTTAAAGGAATCCAGACCCGGTCTCACCATTGAATTGAATGGTGGCCTCGACACCCCTGAGGATTGCCTCAAGGCCTTAAAGCACTGCGATGGGGCGATGGTCGGGCGGGCTGCCTATGCCCACCCACTGCGCTGGCGCGACATCGACAGCTTGATCTACGGCGCAGCGCCTCGCCAAGTGTTGGCCTCCGATGTCGTGCTTGGGCTGATTCCCCATGCCGAACGTCACCTTCAGCGAGGAGGAAGGCTTTGGGATCTGTGCCGGCATCTCGTCCAGGTTGTGGAAGCAGTCCCGGGAGCAAGGCATTGGCGTAACAACCTCAGCACCAAAGCTCAAAAAGCTGGTGCTGGGATTGAAATCATTGAGGAAGCTGCTCAGCAGCTGCTTGATGCCGGGCACTGAGCAGGCCTGATAGAGAGGTCAGCCTTCGGCGCCGCCATATCCACTGTTGTCGTCAGCTCCACCACGGCGACGACGGGTACGGCCATCGTCGTAGGCACTGCCGCCAGCTGGAGGAGCTCCACTGCCGTAGCTGCGATCTTCCCAGCCACTCGCACCAGAGCGACGCTCACCACCGCCACCACCGCCGTAGTTGCCACCGCCGCCACCGCCGTAGTTGCCACCGCCGCCACCGCCGTAGTTGCCACCGCCACCACCGCCGTAGTTGCCACCGCCGCCACCGCCGTAGTTGCCGCCGCCGCCACCGCCGCCAAAATCGCGACGGGGGGCACTGCCACGGGGCTCAGCTTTGTTGATGCGCAGGGGACGACCCATCAATTCAGCACCTTGAAGCGCCTCGATGGCAGATGCTTCGGCCGCTTCGTCGCTCATTTCGACAAAGGCAAAGCCACGTTTGCGACCGGTGTCGCGCTCTAGAGGGAGGGCACAATTCGTGACCTCTCCATAGGTGGAAAACAATTCAATGATGTCTTCCTGCTCAGCGCGGAACGGAAGATTGCCGACAAAAATGCTCACTTATCTGATGGACCGAAGTTAAGAGGGGCCAATGGGATCAAAGGGCCAAAATTCATGGACCTAAAGAAGATCATTGAATCTCTGGCTCCTTAAGCGTAGTCCGATCTCAGCCGAATGATCACCAATCAAACAACCTAATTCGCAAGCCCAAATCGTTTGTTCCAAATCGCCAGCTGTTCGTTGACGCGGTCGAAACCTGTTCCGCCTTCGCTGGTTCGAGCTGCCACCACATTGCGAGGTGTTAACGCCTCAAACAAATCAGCCTCGATCGCAGGGTGAAACTGCTGCCAACGCTCCAGCGTCAGTTCGCGAAGCAGCACGCCTTCCTGAAGGCAATGTTTCACGACAGCACCAACCAATTGATAGGCCTCTCGAAAAGGAACCTGCTTCGCCACGAGATAGTCGGCCACATCCGTGGCATTTGAATAGTCCGCAGCAACAGCCGCCTCAAGGCGTTCGGTCCTGAAACTCAAGCCTTCCTGAAGCAAAATCGTCATCGCCTCAAGGCATTGCGATGTGGTCGCCACCACATCAAACAGCGCCTCTTTGTCCTCCTGAAAATCTTTGTTGTAGGCCAGTGGCAAGCCCTTAATCATCGTCAGCAGGCCTTGTAAGTGGCCGAACACCCGCCCGCATTTGCCACGCACCAATTCAGGAACATCAGGGTTTTTTTTCTGCGGCATCAAGCTGCTGCCCGTTGCACAGCGATCGGTGAGTCGTACAAAGCCACATTCCTCTGACGCCCAAAAAATCACCTCCTCAGCAAGACGACTGAGATGCACCATCACCAGTGAGGCCGCGGCCGAAAATTCCACCGTGAAATCACGATCACTCACCGCATCCAAGCTGTTGGCATAGATGCCATCGAAGCCAAGGGCCGAGGCGGTGCTCCTGCGATCGATCGGTACCGGAGTGCCCGCCAAAGCTGCGGCACCCAAAGGGGAGAGATTCAGCCGTTTGCGCAAGTCCGCCATCCGCTGTCGATCCCTCTCCACCATCTCCACGTAAGCAAGAAGATGGTGAGCGAGGCAAAGAGGCTGGGCACGCTGCAGATGTGTGTAGCCAGGAATCAGGGTGTTGCTGTGAAGGTTGGCCTGGTCAAGCAAGGCACGCTGAAAACCGAGCAAATGCTGTTCAAGCTCATCCAAACGACGCCTGAGCCAAAGCCGCAAATCGGTCCCCACCTGGTCGTTACGACTCCGACCGGTGTGCAATTTCTTGCCAACCGGGCCAAGCAAAGCAATCAGACGTCGCTCAACAGCGAAGTGCACATCTTCATCAGCGAGCCCTGGCTGAAACTGTCCTGATGCCGCTTCCTGGCGGACTTGTTCAAGACCAGCCACAAGTTGATTGGCCTCCTCTTCCTGGATCACACCGCACTGAGCAAGCATGCGGGCATGGGCGATCGACCCATCCAGATCTTCCTGGAGAAGGGTGATATCAAAGCCAATCGACGCATTAAAACGTTCAATCGCCGGATGCAAGCCCTGCTCAAACCGGTCACTCCAGGTTGCGGAGCCTCCACCCGTCACCCCCCCTGCCATGTCACTCTCCTCTGCGCTTGTCATCAGCTTGTCAGGCCAAAGACCGGGGGACAGACGGCAGCATGATCTCCTCTTTGACCTTGAGCACCACCATCGAGGCATCGTCATCCAACTGACGGGTGGGTCCCACAAACCGATCGAGCCGAGTGAACAAGTGATCAAGAATCCCTTGGGATCCAGTTCCCGATCGACAGGCTTGCTCAAGTGAGCGCATCAAGCGCGCCTCATCAAAGCGATCACCTGTGATCCCAGGGGCTTCAGTGACTCCGTCTGTGTAATAAAGAAGAACGTCACCAGGCTCAAGCACGAGCGATTCACAGCCATATTCCGCCTCAGGCTGAAGGCCAATCAGGAGCCCGGGGGCATCCAATCGCATCAATTTCCGAGACTGGGCACGCCAAATCAACGGTGGGTTGTGGGCGGCGTTGGCGTAACGCAAACGCCTCGTACGTGGATCAAAATCGGAATAAAAGAGCGTGACGAAGCGATGGGACTGAGACAAGTCCTCCAGCGCTAATTGGTTGAGGTCATAAAGGATGCGATCGGGCGGCAGTCCACTCAAAACCTCTGCCCTCAGCATGCCGCGGAGCATGGTCATCAATAATCCCGCTGGCACCCCCTTACCCATCACATCCCCCATCACGAAAGCCCAACGGCCACGCTCCCTACGGCGGCCGATCAGTTCTGGCCGGGTTGGAATGAAATCGTAGTAATCACCGCCAACTTGAAAAGCCGGCCGGCAACGCGCCGCAAGATCCACGCCTTCAATCACAGGGCAGTGATCGGGCAACAGCTGAGCCTGGATATCCGCTCCGATGCTGAGCTGACGATCAACCCGTTCATGACGACGGGCCTCCTGAAGCATCAAATCATTTTCAATCGCGACCCCGGTGAGATCGGCCACCAATTGCACATGGCGGCGATAGACGTCACTCCAAGCAAGGGGACTCGACGGGTTGAACACGTAAAGGCGTCCCCTCGGCCGACCACGAGCGATCAACGAAGTCGCAAAAAGTCCCGCACTACCAAGCTGTCGCTGGACCAAGCGATCCATCGCCCGCACAAGATCTTCGTCGGATCCAAAACCAACGACGTTGCCAGGCTCATGGGCAGCAAGCGCCCGCAACAAGCCCTCCCTGCGTGGACCAGGAAGCATCTGCAGCTGTTCACGCCAAAGACGTCCGTCAGCCTGAAAAGGAACCAGCAGGGAACCCTGAACCCCGACAAGCCGGGCAGCGACCACCGGCACCAACTCCAAAAAGCGGTTGAGGTTGCTGAAGCTGCGCAACGCAAAGCCAAGCGAGACAAGCAGCTCCTGATTGGAACGCTGCTCCCGCGACATGCTCTCTAACAGCTGTCGTAGCGAGGCTGTAGCCGTCAACGATTGGTTGATTCCACGTTGAGGCGTTGCCGGATGTCGCCATGAAGGTGAAGGTGTGCTGCTCACGCCATCGCACCCAGCAGAAGGCGCAACGTAGCAAGTTCAGCCTGATCAGGCCGCAATGTGCAACGCATCAACGCGATGCCAAGAGAGCCTCCACAAATTCAAAACTATTGAAAGGACGAAGATCGCGAATCCCCTCACCAGCGCCAATAAACCGAATCGGCAACTTTGCTTCTGAAGCAACAGCCAGAGCCACGCCTCCTCTCGCAGTGCCATCGAGCTTGGTGATCACCACACCTGTGAGCCCAGCAGCACGGGCAAAGGCCATCGCCTGCTTCAAGCCGTTCTGGCCCTGACTGGCATCGAGCACCAACAACGATTCCACATGAGCTTCGGGAGCAAGACGATCCACCACACGACGGATCTTTTCCAGCTCCTCCATCAAGTTGTGCTTGGTCTGCAAACGCCCGGCCGTGTCCACCAGAACCAAATCAGTTCCCTTGGAACGGGCGGCACCGATCGCATCAAACACCACCGCAGCAGGATCCGCATTCGCTGAAGGATTGGCCACAACTGGCACATCACTGCGATCCCCCCAAACCTGAACTTGCTGAACAGCTGCGGCACGAAAGGTATCCGCCGCTGCGATTAAGGCGGAATACCCACTGCGAACAGCAAGATTGGCGAGCTTGCCAAGGGTGGTGGTTTTACCAACGCCATTCACACCCACCAAAAGCCACACATTCAGCCGATCCCTTTGAGGAGCGAGGAGGTCAACAGCACTGGCCTTGATCGGCTCATCAAGCAGGTCGCGGAGCTGTTCCTTCAGAAAGCGAATGCCTTCGCTGGGATCGACGACCTGTTCGTTCATCCGCTGGCGAAGGGCATCTAGCACCTGATCCGTAGCTTGAACCCCCGCATCAGCCCTCAGCAAAAGGGATTCGAGGTCATCAACCACCTCTGGGGTCAACGGATCGTCGCCCAGGTTTTCCAGCAGACCGGTAACAAAGCCTTGGCGAGTTTTCTCCAGGCCTTGGCGCAGTCGCCCTAGCCAATCGATCTCCTCGAGGGTGACCTGCTCCGCGCTCCGCCCTTGGGCCGCTAAAACTTCAGCCGACCAGGTGAAGGCATCGTCAAAGTCTCCAAGACTTGGTTCATCCTCATCAATTGTGGGAGCGCCTTGTCCTTGTCCTTGTGCTGCCGCAGGAACGTCGGGAACGCGTTCAGGCTCAGCGGGTTGCTCTAGCTCTTGCTGACGCTGATCCCGCTGGGCAGCTGCCTGTTCAAGGAAAGACAGTGCCTGGGCAGGTGGCGTAGGAGTTGGGGCAGGAGACGTAGGTGCGGTCGGAGTAGGCGCGGGAACAAAAGCAGGCTCCACCACCGGGGCCTGTTGTGCCGGCTCGACCGTCTCAACAGGAGGCTCCTGGGGCTCAACCGAAGACGTTTCGCTGGCAGGAGAGGCTTCTGGAGGAGCAACTTCTGGAGGAGCGACAACAGCTGTTGGCATCACCGCTGGAGGCTCCATCACTGGAGGAGCCACCACGTTCTGCTCCGACGTCGAATCGATCTGGGCCGTCTTGGCGGCCTCAGCAGCCTCAGCTTTCTGAGCTTTTAAACGGGCATAGGCCTGGCGGGCCCATTCAAGAGAATCGTCTTCCGGCTCAGACGATTGGGGTTCAGCCGCCTGCACGTCTGCTGGTTGCGACGCAGAAGACTGATCGGGTTGAACCTCTGGATCCACTGGAGGGTCCACTGGGGTTTCAGGAGGAACGGATCCGCGATTAAACCAGTCGTAGACCATGATTTCAGGACAACACCAGTGAGGGGGCGTTCTGCAGACGACGCAGCACACCATTGATCATCTTTCGGCCTTGCTCGTCACTGAAGCGATGGGCTAATTCAACAGCTTCGTTGCAAGCCACAGCCGCGGGAGTATTGAGTTCTGAAAGATCAATCACAGCCAAGCGCAAAATATCGCGATCAATGCGCGGTAGTCGGGTGAGGCGCCAGCCCTCCATCACACCATCCAGCAACTGATCAATGGCTTTGCGTTTTTTCAGCACAAACGTCACGCGTTTCATGGCCTCGCGACGCACCTGGTCTTGATTGGATAGAGCCAACAAACGGGGCAACTCAAGACTGGCTGAAAGACCATTCAGAACTTGTTCGGCCCCCGTAAGGGACGACTGCAACGACGCACGAACCGAATTCTGATCGGAGGAGGGGCCATCTTTTAGTTCACTTTCGAGCAAGTGTTGCTGAGCTTTTTCCAGATCTCCAGCACAACAATCCAGGACTTCAGTCCAGTGCTGCATCAAGCTATCGAGGGCCTTTTGGAGCAAGGTGTCCAGGGAGAGATCAGGGGGATGATCCACCCGCTCAGGGCATTGACCGAGCACCAGCAGCGCTAGTTCACGGGACAGGGATCGGGACTGCATGGACATACGGCCGAGTCGAGTTCAGGCTCCAGTGGTGGACGACGACGGTGAGACAGAACCCCTCAGCTGAGAAATCAGGCTGGAGAAACTTCGATTCACAGGAGCTTCACGCTCATCAGGATTCACAATGCCAGCGGAAATGATCGTTCGGAACGCATCTTCCACGGAAATGTCCAGATCTTTGACAGATGTTTCGGGAACCAAGGTGTACCAGCCCGTTGTGGGGTTTGGTGCTGTGGGGATGAACACACTGAGAAGGGGTTCCTTGAGCTCAGCTTGGAGGGAAGGTCCCACCACGCCGGTCACAAAACCCACGCTGTAAAGGCCCTCGCGGGGATATTCCACTAAAACTACACGCCGAAAACGCTGAGAGTTATCTCTCAAAAACGTGGCAAGCAGCTGCTTCAGGGTTTTGTAAACCGAACCAGCAAGAGGAATGCGTTGCAGGGTTTCCTCGCCAAACTCCAGCAACCAGCGACCGACGATGTTCCTCGCCATCAAACCGATCAACAAAATCGCAAAAAGCGGAACCGTCAATCCCAGCGCCAGGTTGATCAAATCCTGGAGAAGAGGATTAAGGGTGATGAACGGATTGAACTGCTTGGGAATCGAGGTAAGAAAAGCCAGAACAAAACGACTGACCGTGGTGGCCAACCAAATCGTGGTTGCCAGTGGAATGACCACCAACAACCCAGCGATTAAATCGTTTTTCAGATCTTGCTGAAGCCTGGCGCTAAGCGGCAGGTCAGGTCTTGTATTGGACTGCACCAAGGAACGCCTGTGGCCGAAGGCTGACGTGATCTCACCAACCTAACCAGCAGATCGATTAGATCACGGCCCCTAGAGCCAAGAGCACAAAGGCAACGGCAAGAATCACCGCGCTCAAGGTGCCGCCAAAACGACGCTGATTCACAGCAAGGTTGCGCTGACGTTCCCCCTGCTTGATCTGCTGTTCCATCTGCGCCAGCTGCTTATCAATGAAAGCCTGAGCAGCTTTGACCCTGTCTTCCTCACTGGCATCAGCAGGCAACTGTCCTGCCTGCGTGAGCTGGTTACCCAGCATTTTCACGTTCTCAGGATTCGCCGATTGCTGACGAGCCATCTCCAATTGACCCTTTTGCTGCTCAAGCGTTTGATCCGATTCACCCGAAAGGTTCTGATTGCCTGAGATCGAGACGGGAACAACCACAATCATCAAAATCGCCAACAGCCCGGAAATCACACAAACGAACCAACGAATGGGAGGTCTTGCTGTCTCCGGTTGGTCAAGGCGCGAGCCCAGAAGCATGAGCAAGAGGCCGATCAGCCCCATGGGGGCTTGATTAACTAAGCGCTCAATGAGCAGTTGCTTAAAGACTCCATCAGCCCAATCAGCTGCACTCAGCAGCACAGCCATCTGCAATGCCAGCAGCGCAACCAGAGTGATGCCCAACCACCTCAGAACAAACGACAGTCGTAAGGATTGAGAACCCGATGGGGATGCGGACACGTCACGATGATGAAAGGTCATTAATTTTACGGCCCGCTTCCGTGACGTCCTCCACTGGACAATCCCAACTCAGTGCGGCTCTCAAGGAGCGTGCCCGCCTGGAAGGATTCGATCCTGTTGGAATCGCATGTTTACCGGGAAGTTCAAGGCTGCAGATGCGGACAGCAGTATTACAGCGCTGGCTTGACGCTGGTTTTCAAGCGGAAATGGGCTGGATGGCTGCTCCGCGCAGGCTCGACGCCAGAACACTTCTGGATGGAGCTCGGAGCTTGCTGGCCGTTGGGCTGAATTACTACGTCACCGAATCACGCCAACCAAACAGCCTTGCCATCGCTCGCTATGCATGGGGCCGCGACTATCACCGCGTCGTCAACCAAAGGCTGCGCCGCATTGGTCGCTGGCTTGAATCAGAAAGACCCGAATCGCGCTGGCGGGTTTGCGTGGATGCCGAACCCCTCTTGGATAAGGCCTGGGCAGAAGAGGCTGGTTTGGGATGGATTGGCAAACACAGCAACGTGATTCATCCACAACGAGGGTCTTGGATGGTGATCGGCCACCTCCTCACCACCGAAGATTTAGTGGCGGATCAACCGGCAGAGCCTCGCTGCGGCCGTTGCAGAGCCTGCATGGACGCGTGCCCCACCGACGCCATCCGGGAACCGTTCGTGGTCGATTCACGGCGCTGCATCGCGTATCACACAATCGAAAACCGAGACGAACAGCTTCCCGACTTAATTAAGGCTGGGATGGGTCCATGGGTGGCTGGCTGTGATATTTGCCAGGACGTCTGTCCGTTTAACCAAACGGAGCTCCCAACGAATCAGGATCCCGAGGTGCAGCCGCGTCCATGGGTGTTGGATCTGAGCGCTGCCCAAGTGAAGCAGTGGGATCCTGCGACCTGGGATCAGAAGCTGCGTGGATCCGCACTTAGGCGCATCAAACCTTGGATGTGGCGCCGCAATGCCGCCTCAGCAAAGTCAGTAGATCCACCTACTGTGTCTTCATCTGAGATTCGGTGATGGGATCCCATCGGCGTTCAAGCCAATCGTTCAACAAAGCGTGGGTGTTAGCCGCCCTGATGAGCGCGATCGGTCTGTGCAGCGCTGAACCCGCGAAAGCCCTCATCCCCTATGTGTTCACGCCCAGCACCCAAGAATTAGAAGGGGCTGGGATCGGCATCGGTCGCACTGCAGCGCAGTTGCTAAGGCTGGGACAACCCAAAGAAGCCGCCCGCTTAGCCGCCTTGGCGGTGCGTTTACAACCCAACGACGAACGGCTTTGGTCTGTCCTGGCTGAAGCGCAACTTCGGAGCGAACAACTCGACGACGCAGCTGGATCCCTGGCACGGGCGAAATCACTCAACCCAACCAACGCGGGACTTTGGTTCGCAGAAGCATCCTTAGCGCTGCGCGACAACCGTCCCGACGACGCGATCCCCCTGTTGGATCGCGGTCTCAGTCTGGATCCCAAAAACGCAACGGCCTACTTCGATCTTGGCAACGCCAGGGTGATGCAATCCGATCAAAAGCGGGCCCTGAAGGCTTTTGAGCGCGCCACGTCGATTAAGCCCAGTTTCTGGGAAGCCTTAAACAACCAAAGCCTGGTGTTGTTTGAAATGGGAAACACCAAGGAAGCGATTCGACGCTGGCGTTCCGTTTTAAAGATCAATGCCAACCCAGAGCCGATGTTGGCCTTGGCTGCCGCATTAAACAAAGTGAGGCCTGGAGATGAGGAATCCTTGAAGCTCGCTCAAAGAGCTCTTGCCGAATCTCCGAATTACGTTTTGCCAGGCCACCAAAAAAAACAACTATGGGGGCTGAAATTACGCCGAGCGACGGCTGAACTTTTCAACAATCCCAGCCTTCAAAACGCCGTCGAACGGGCCGAGGCGAATGCAGATCCCAAAAGCGCCAACTAACCAAAACCCTGGTCAAGCAGAAGAAGATCTGTAGGCTGACACTCGACTGCCCTCTTATTTCCCTGCAGGATGACCGAGGAGCGCGTTCAATCGATCGCCCTGCATCACGAGATGCAGCGCTCATACCTCGAATACGCGATGAGCGTGATCGTGGGCAGAGCCCTCCCGGATGTGCGTGATGGACTGAAACCCGTCCAACGCAGAATTCTGTTTGCGATGCATGAATTGGGGCTCACCCCCGATCGTCCCTATCGCAAATGTGCCCGTGTCGTCGGGGACGTGCTTGGTAAGTACCATCCACATGGAGATCAAGCCGTTTATGACGCCCTTGTGCGTTTGGTCCAAACCTTTTCCAGCCGTCATCCATTGCTTGATGGTCACGGAAACTTTGGCTCGGTGGATGACGATCCACCAGCAGCCATGCGCTACACAGAAACCCGACTAGCGCGGATCTCCCACGAAGGATTACTGGATGAAATCGGCGACGACACCGTCGATTTTGCCTCCAACTTTGATGGATCCCAACAGGAGCCCACGGTTCTCCCTGCCCAGCTTCCGTTTTTACTTCTCAATGGCTGCTCGGGTATCGCTGTTGGCATGGCCACCAGCATTCCTCCCCACAACCTCGGCGAGGTGGTGGACGGTCTCATTGCCCTCGTTAAAAACCCCGATCTAAGCGAAGACGATGTCTTAAAGCTGATCCCTGGGCCCGATTTCCCCACAGGCGGAGAAGTGCTTCTTGGAAGCGGCGTCCGCGAAACCTACTTAAGAGGCCGGGGCAGCATTCCCATGCGCGGCGTGGCCCATATCGAGGAAGTGCATCCCGGCAAAGGAAAGCATCGGCGGAACGCTGTGGTCGTGACCGAGCTCCCCTACCAACTCAGCAAGGCCGGCTGGATCGAAAAACTGGCTGAACACGTCAACGACGGAAAGATTGGTGGCATTGCCGATATCCGTGATGAAAGCGACCGGGAAGGGATGCGCGTGGTGGTGGAACTCCGCCGTGATGCCGATCCAGAAACCGTGCTGACTGACTTGCAAAGGCGCACGTCACTGCAAAGCAATTTTGGCGCGATCCTGCTCGCCCTCGTCGATGGCCGACCGCAGCAATTGACGCTCCGGCAGCTTCTCCAAACCTTCCTGGATTACAGAGAGCTCACGATCATTCGGCGTACCACCCATGCGCTCCGTAAAACGGAAGATCGGCTGGAAGTGGTGGAGGGCCTGACCACGGCCCTCGCCTCACTTCAACAAGTGATTGCGATGATCCAAGAAGCCAGAGATGCGGCCAAAGCACGGGCCAGCTTGATGGTGCATTTCGATCTGAGCGAACGGCAGGCTGATGCCGTGCTCGCCATGCCATTGCGCAGGCTCACAGGCTTGGAACAGGAAAGCCTGCGCAAGGAGGCGGATGATCTGCGCCAAGAAAGACAGCGACTCACCCTGCTGCTGGAAAACCGTGACCAATTGCTGGATGCCCTGATCCAGGAACTGCGCCAGCTCAAAAAACGCTTTGCAACGCCAAGGCGCACCCGGCTGGTGGAGGGTGGTGACCATCTGCTTGCCGAGCGGGCCGCCAGTCAACGGCCCAATGCCGAACTACAGAGGCGCCAAGCCCTGGATGCCCTTCCGAGCGAATCCAGGTTGCTGATTCAAGACGACGGTCAGGTAAAAATCATCAGTCCACAGCTGCTGGGACGCCTGCATCTCAACGATCCAGCTCCGATGGGGGATGAACCCTCTCCAGCTCTCATCAGCTTGCCCATCCAGCCTCCACCACGACTTTTGGCTGTGACCGTGAGCGGTCGTGTAGCGCTTGTGCGCTGGGAATTTGCGGGACAGCAACAAGGAACCCTCGAACGATTCCTCCCCACAGCGCTTGAAGGTGATGTGGTGGTGTCCCTACTGCCCTTACCCAATCCAGAGGATCTCAGTGCCAATGAGACGAAATCGCTTGGATTATTAACCAGTGATGGCCGGTTCAAACGGCTTCCGCTCAAGGACATCCAGGAATTGTCGGGGCGAGCCGCGACCGTTTTAAAACTGAAAGAAGGAGTGAGCCTGAAAGCGGCCTTGATCTGTCAAGACGGCGCTGATGTCGCCGTCATCAGCGATATCGGCAGGATTCTTCGTCTGCAAGCAGGGGAAGCAAATCTGCCGTTGATGGGCAAGTTGGCCCAAGGACCGATCACCATGCGATTGCTCCCTGGCGAACAGCTGGTCACCGCAATCGCGGGGCATGCTGAACGACCAACAACCATCCTTCTGGCGAGTCAAACAGGCCGTCTCCACTGGTTGGAACTCACAACCATCCGCCCCTGCAAACGGGGCGATCTCGGTGAAATGGGCTGGGAACTGAATTCCGAGTCCAACAACGGGGGCGAGCGCATTGCAGCAGCTTGCCTCGCCGATTCCCTGATTGGTGTGGTGACGTCCAACGGTCGCCACGGACGCCTGAAGGTGCACGAGCAGGATCAGCTCACGCTGAAAGACAACGAAACCATCCTGCGATTGGTGCCCTTAATCAGCTGATCAGAACAGAACAGTGATTAGAGATTGGTTGCCGCCACCCCTGCTGGTTCCAACATCAATTTGCTCGCCTTGATCGAGGCGTCCATCGGAACCGGGTAATCCCCGTCGAAGCAGGCCGTACAGAAATGTTCTGACTGGGCATGGGCAGCTTCCACCATTCCCTCCTTGCTGAGATAGGCAAGTGAATCAACCTTGAGATGCTCTTCGATTTCTTTGAGCGTGAGTCGAGCGGCGATCAACTGATCCTGCGTATCGGTATCGATGCCGTAAAAACAGGGATGGGTCACTGGTGGGGAACTAATCCGCATGTGCACCTCAGTGGCGCCTGCATCACGGAGCGCCTGAACCAATTTTTTACTGGTGGTGCCACGAACAATCGAGTCATCAATCACCAAAACCCTTTTGCCAGTTAAAACATCTGGCAGTGGATTGAGCTTCACGCGAATCCCGGCCTCACGCATCGCCTGAGTGGGCTGGATGAAGGTTCTGCCGACGTAGCGGTTTTTGATCAGTCCATCGGCATAGGGGATACCACTGGTCTGGGAATACCCGATCGCAGCTGGAATTCCGGAATCAGGAACACCAATCACGAGATCCGCCTCGACCGCAGATTCACGGGCCAGAATCTGGCCGATGCGCTGTCGATAGCTGTAGAGCGATTCACCAAAGAAACGACTATCAGGGCGCGCGAAATAGATCATTTCAAAAACGCACATGCGGGTGGTGGGTTCAATCCAGCGATGCCGTTCTGGAGTGGGGTCCCCACAACGGAACACCACTAATTCGCCAGGTTCAACATCAGCAACGAACGGAGAGCCAATGATGTCGAGCCCACAGGTTTCACTACTGAGAACCCAGTGTCCAAGGTCTTGATCACCGAGATAGCCATACACCAGGGGGCGAATCCCATAACCATCCCGCAGGCCGTACAGGGCATCTGGCGTTCCAATCACCAAACTGAAAGCGCCCTGGCACTGGGAGGCAGCCGCTTTAATCCCCTCAGTCCAATCCAAACCCCCATCCACAGCCTGCTGAACCGCGTAAGCGATCAACTCTGAATCCGTGGAGGAGGTGAACTCCACTTCACCGTCATCCACCTGAGCTCGCAACTCGGGTGCATTCACGAGATTGCCGTTATGCGCCAGCGCAAAGGGGCCGAGACGGGTCATCAGGACCACGGGCTGGGCATTGCAAACCTTGCTGCTCCCAGTGGTGGAATAACGGTTATGGCCAACGGCTAAACCACCAGGCATGCGCTCGAGCACCTCCTGATCAAACACCTGGCTCACCAGGCCCATGTCCTTGTGGAGCCTGACCTTGCCTTCGTTAAAAACAGCAATGCCAGCAGATTCCTGACCGCGATGCTGCAGGGCGTAAAGACCGAAATACACCAGGTTGGCGACTGGCTGATCCAAGGCCTGAACAGCGAAAACGCCGCAGGCTTCTTCCATGCGATCGGGACGCTCTATCTCGAGCTGATGCACCGGCCGCCTCGACTTCGGATGGGTGTTCAGATTCTGCATCAAACCGCACCAAGGCGACGGGGAATGGCTTGTTCGTATTGCTCTCGCAGCGACTCAACGGCAAGGTCAATCACAGGATGATGTCCCACCGACAAGCGGAAACAACCATGGTCGGCAACGGTTCCGATCTCTGTCACAGGAACATGTTGATGCTCTTGAGAAGCCACTAAGGCTTGCCAAGCCGGGCGCTGTTCGGCGCGCACCGAAACGACGATGCGTGCTCCACCCTCAGCAAACAAAACACGATCCAGCCGAGCGGACCCCTGTGGCAGGTTGAGATCAACGCCAAGTCCCGAGGCCAGGGCACTTTCCGCAAGCGCTACGGCTAGCCCACCATCGCTGCTGTCATGGGCTGAGGCCAACACGCCCTGGGCAAATGCCTGACGCACCAAGGCCTGAACTTGCCCCTCCAACTCCAGATCCACGCTTGGTGGACGGCCTGTCAGCAACCCATGAACAACTCCCTGATAGCTGCTGCCCGCCAAACCAAGGCCTTCATTCCCCTCCTCGTCGGTGGAGACACCAAGCAGCATCACAAGATCGCCAGGTTGGCGCCAAGCCAAACCTCCGGAGCAGTCGAGATCTTCCACCAGTCCCACCATGCCCACCACAGGCGTGGGATGAATGGGCTGAAGACTGCCATCATCGGCCCTGGTTTCGTTGTAGAGAGAAACGTTGCCGCCGGTGACAGGGGTGCCCAAGGTGCGACAGGCATGGGATAGGCCGCGGCATGCCATCGCCAACTGCCAATACCCCCTGGGGGTTTCTGGAGATGGGAAGTTCAGGTTGTCTGTCACAGCGATCGGCTGGGCTCCCACACAGCTGAGATTGCGAGCAGCCTCTGCGACCGCTGCAATCGCTCCTCGCTCTGGATCAAGGGCCACCCAGCGATTGGGACAATCCAGCGTGGCCGCAACGCCACGCTGAGACGTTTGCAGTGACGCCTCACCCTGTTGAGGTCGCAGTCGCACCACAGCAGCATCCGCACCACCGGCTCGAATCACCGTATTGGCCAACACCTGCTGGTCATATTGGCGATAGATCCAGCGCTTGCTGGCAATCGTGGGGTCATCGAGCAAACGCAACAGATCGGCATTCCAATCGCGATCGATGGCAGGACTGGGAAGATCTGATTCACGCCAGGTCCAGTGCATCTGGATGTCCTCTGGGGGCTCGGACAGCAGCTCGTGCTTGTTGATCGGGGTGTCTTCCGCCAAGGCCCGGGCCGGCACTTCTGCCGCCACGGCACCGTGCTGCAGCACCCTCACCACTGGCTCCTCCAAAACGCGACCAACCACCGCTGCCTGGAGTCCCCAACGACGGAAACGTTGCATCAGCTGCTCCTCTCGACCCGAACGCACCACGAACAACATGCGCTCTTGAGATTCCGAAAGCAGGAATTCATAAGCGGTCATGCCGTGTTCTCTTGCGGGCACCCGATCGAGATCCAACTCGACACCCACATCCCCCTTCGCCGCCATCTCCGAACAACTACAGGTGAGCCCCGCAGCACCCATATCCTGAGCAGCAACCACATCCCCGCTTTGAAAGGCTTCAAGACAAGCCTCGATCAAGCCCTTCTCCAGAAAGGGATCGCCCACCTGAACAGCCGGGCGATCATCCAGTGAATCGGCACTGAGCTCAGCGCTCGCAAAACTGGCGCCTCCCATGCCATCCCGGCCGGTGGTGCTGCCCACGTACACCACGGGATTGCCGACGCCCGCGGCTCCCGAGCGGACGATGTCATCCGTTTCCATCAGGCCCAGGGCCATGGCATTCACCAAGGGATTGCCCTGATACGACGGATCGAATGCCACCTCTCCACCCACGGTTGGCACGCCGACGCAATTGCCGTAGTGAGCAATGCCAGCCACAACCCCTTCCACCAATCCACGGGTAGCGGGTTCCTCCAGCGGTCCAAAGCGCAAGGCGTTCAGCAACGCAATCGGCCTGGCACCCATCGTGAAAATGTCACGCAAGATGCCGCCAACGCCAGTGGCCGCACCTTGAAAAGGCTCCACAGCGGATGGGTGGTTGTGGCTTTCCACCTTGAACGCCAAGCGGTGACCTTCACCCAGGTCCACCACGCCAGCGTTTTCTCCAGGACCGACAAGGATGCGTGGGCCTTCTGTGGGGAAGCCACTCAACAGGGGTCTGGAATTGCGGTAACAGCAATGCTCGGACCACATCACACCAAACATGCCCAACTCAGCACGGTTGGGATCCCGTCCAAGACGCCGCTGAATTTCGCTGTAATCCGTTTCAGTGAGCCCTTCCTGGCGCAGAGCTGCCCCAAGATCAAATGCCGCAACCGCATGAGAGGACTGGGTCACAACCGATGAGTCATCTGTACCCAGTGTTGCCGACGATCAGACCCAAGGATCTTCCTCATGATCGGGCCAATCATTTCGAGCCCTCGAATCATTTCGAACGGAACGGCCACGCTCAACCGGAGGATCATCGGGCCAATCAGCATCATCCCAGTCATCGATGGGGTCCACAGAAGGCGATGCTTCCGTCGGATAGGAAGACTCCAGGTCAGAGGCCCCAAGAGGCTCGTCCCATGGGGGTTGTTCTAACCAACCCTCTAAGCGCTCACCAGCGCGATCTCCAAACTGCTGCAGCTGTTCTCTCCAGTGTCTTGAGCGCTGAAGAAAATCCTGACGAACACTGGCCCGAGCCAGAGGTAAATCATCAAGTTCATGGATCGCCGTGGAGACCAAGCCGGGCTGTTGGTCAACGATTCGATCCGGCAACAAGCGCCAGCGACTGGTTCCAGGCAGCCGAGGGTCACTGCGTGCCACGAGGTAATGACTGATCTGCCCGCTCGCAGGCAAAAAGGCCAAATCAGCGATGATCCCGATCCTCTCTCCATCCACGTTGAGAAGATCGGCATCCAACAGGGTTGGCAAGCGATCCAAGGTGATCTGATCGGCTTCAGCAGGAGCCCCTTTCACAAACACCTGCTGATCGTCGAATCCCCGACATTGATCAAGACGCCAAACGTCTCGGCTTGTACGCAACGCAGACGGGCGACTCACCCAACCGAGCAGACGGTGCACTGGTGGGTGCATCCAAGCCATGACCCCTGGTCCATGGTCAAGGCCCTGATCACAGCGCACCCGGTGGTGCAACAGATCGCTCAAGAGGAGCTGGTCCGGAACAGTCAAGGTGTCGTGAACGGTGTCAGGAACGAATCTGAACAGGCATCACCAGATAGGTGAGGCCTGGATCATCGTTAGCGGGGGTCAGAATCGCCGGCGTCGTGGGGGCGTTGCAAGACAGTCGGACCCGATCACAATCCATGGCCTTGAGACCATCCAGCACATAGCGCACGTTGAAGGCAATTTGCACGGCATCACCGTTGATCTCTGCCGGTAAAGACTCAGAACCACTGCCCACCTCCTGGGCATCCGCACTGATCTGAACCAGTCCCGTGGCTGACTCCGTAGCGATCCTGACCACATTGTTGTGTTGGTCGGCCAAGACAGCAATGCGTTCCAAAGCAGAAATAAAAGCCCGCCGATCGAGATCAATCGTGCGGCTAAAACTATCGGGAATCAGCTGGCGGTAATTGGGATAGGTCCCTTCCAAGGTGCGACTGGTCACCATCTGATCGGCCGCGAGCACCACAACCTGACCTCGCTCACAAAACAGGCTGACCGGATCGTTTCCTTTCCAGCTCGCCATTAATCGCTCCACCTCACGCAGGGAACGTGCCGGAAGCGTGACGGCTAATTCATCAGGCTCAGACTCGTCGACACTGATTTCAGCCTGCAAGGCATCCTCAACCGTCAACATCGCAAGCCGATGCCCGTCGGTGGATGCGGCCTCCAAACGCTTTTGATTGAAGCGCAGATGAACTCCAGTGAGGAGTTGTTTCGCTTCATCAGCACTACTAGCAAACAAGGTTGCACGCAGGGCTTTCAGCAGAGATGAGGGATCCACCCGTAAGGCGGTGCCGTTCTCCACGAGAGGAAGCTCGGGAAAATCATCCGCAGGCATTCCTCGCATCTGATAGCTGCCGCTCGAGCTGGTGAGCTCCACCTGTTCAGCGCCGGCATCACAGGACAACGACACCGGCGAATCGCTGGATAACTTGGAAACAATTTCGCCTAGCAAGCGGGCGGGCAAGGTCACGGCACCACTGCTTTCGACAGAAGCGGGGAGTGACGTCTGAATTCCCAAATTCAGATCGAATCCAGTGAGGCTGAGGCGATCGGTGCCGGCATCAGCGGTGAGCAAAACATTGGCCAACACCGGATGGGTTGGACGCGAGGCGACAGCTCGACTGACCAACTGAAGGGCTGCGTTGAGTTCTGCCTGGGAACAGACCAGTTTCATGAGGTCCGAGTCAACGGCGTGAACAAATCTCACCTCACGATTTCACACGGTTGGGAGAAGCGCAATGCTTTCACGTTTTTTTCGTGTTCCCCGGCTTTAGGGCTGTTTTTATTTTCTTAAAAGAACTACTAAAACAGCCGTAGTAGGTCTTGTGGAAACAGGGGAAATAAGCCCAAAACCTCCTGTTATTACCCGCTTTTGAAGCCGGTGCGTTGTGGAATGAATAGAGAGCGATGGGGAGATTCGCCCTGTTTCCCCATCACTCACACCCTGGGGAAAACTTCTGGCTGCTTGGGGTGAGGAGTTGTCCTTAGTTTTCCACGGTTTTGAGTCGGGCGAATCAGTGGATTCCTCAGGCAGTTTCTGGTCCGAACCCAGCTGATTTGGTGCCCATTAATGCCGTTGCATGGATGCCGGTGCGTCAAACCAGGGTTTGAATGCCGAGTGCAATCCCGAGGCTCACAACAAGGCCAACGAAGGCCTTCCAAAGGTCCATACCGATGATCCTGCCAAGATTTCCCCCCTCACGATTGGTGAATACAACCTCAAACTCCTGTTCCTTGACCCGCAGGGCGATCTCCCGACCACCGATCAATCCCAGGAACACCCATGTGGTGCTGAGGGGGAAGCTGGATAGGAAGGCTTTGTAGAGCAGGCACAGTCCAAAGAAGAAATCAATCACCGTGGCCGATCGCAGATCGGAGGTGTTGGTTTTGGTGCGTAAGACGGCCTGGAGCGGGCCACCACCGGTGGCGACCAGCACACATAGGCCCACGCAGAGCACCGCCGTGCAGATCGCCATGGCCAAGAAGTCAAGTTGGCGAGGCAGGAAAACAAAAATGTTCGCGAGGTCCTGCACCAGCCACATGCTCCATAGAAAACCGGTGGAGAACCACTGCAGGCCATACCAGATCTTGTTGACTTGTTTGCCTTCTTGAGTCCGCAGGAAGACCCAGCGCTCCAGCAGCCACACGCCCAGGCCGTAGGCGCTGAGACCAACGAAAAACGCCACGATGTAACCCGTCAGAGAGCTCGTTAGCAGCTGTCCGATATTGGCTGGATGGAACGAGGAGAGCACCAGAAAGGAGGTGCTCACGGGGGCACCCCATTGAGTAAGCGCCAGAACGGCGAGGGGAGGAAGGATGTAGACCCAGGTGAAGGGTTCAGGAAGTGGAAACTCCTGACCAGGAACATTGAGACGACCCCAGGCAGGATCACCGTTCTTGAGAAACCAACCGAGCATCAGCACCGCAATCGTGACCGTGCTGATGAAGGCCATCTGCACCACTTTTGGACTGCGTGTCTTGTTCGAAGAGATGTAAGTCCCGAGGGTTTGAAGTGAGTCGTTGGCAACAACCGAGTAGGCCGCCAATAAGAAGCCAACGATCATCCAGGTGTTGACATCCATGAATCCGCTCATCCGGATGACATCAACAAACTGCAGCCTGTGTGTTCGCGCTTCAATCGCGTGCCGCTTTAAAAACCCATCACCTTGGCCACGGTGCTCAGATCGGGATCAAGATCGGCGTAAAAGGCGGCGTCATTGTTGTTGATCGCGCAGTCCGGATCTTTCAGACCATTCCCGGTCAACACACAGACCACGGTGGATCCGTCTGGCACCTCTGCTGCCCGTTTGATCAAGCCCGCCACTGAGGCTGCACTGGCGGGTTCACAGAAGATTCCCTCCTGGCCACCGAGAAGTTTGTAGGCAGCGATGATTTCCTCATCGGTGACATCTAGGAAGGCTCCGTTGCTGGCCTGACGGGCTGCGATCGCCTTGTCTCGATTCACCGGGTTGCCAATGCGAATCGCGGTCGCGATTGTTTCTGGATCACTCACGGTGGTTTCATTCACCAGCGGCGCGGAGCCACTGGCCTGAAACCCCATCATTCGCGGCAAACGCCGACTGCGACCAGCTTGTTGATATTCCTGGAATCCCATCCAGTAAGCCGTGATATTTCCGGCATTGCCCATCGGAATACACAGCCAGTCGGGAGCATCTCCTAGGGCATCGACGATTTCAAAGGCTGCTGTTTTCTGTCCCTGCAATCGGTAAGGGTTCACCGAATTCACCAGGGTGATGGGGTACTTCTCGGCTGCTTCGCGAACGATGTCGAGGGCACGGTCGAAATTGCCCCGGATCGCGAGCACTTCGGCTCCGTAGACCAGGGCCTGCGCCAGTTTCCCTTGCGCGACGTATCCGTCTGGGATCAACACGAAGGCCCGCATCCCGCCTCGTCGGGCATAGGCGGCCGCGGCAGCACTCGTATTGCCTGTGCTGGCACAAATCACCGCCTCACAGCCCGCTTCTTTAGCCTTGCTAATCGCCATGGTCATCCCCCGATCCTTGAAGGATCCGGTGGGATTGAGACCGTCGTATTTGATGAACACCTTCACGCCACGACCAATCCGTTCCGCAATGGATGGGACAGGGATCAGCGGAGTGGCACCTTCGTGGAGGGTGATCACTGGAGTGGCTGAGGAAACGGGAAGCCAGGATCGATAGGCTTCAATCAGTCCTGGCCAGTCCTGCATGACTGGTTTGGCCGTGAAACGCCGGCGGAGGTTCTTGAGTACGGACACCCGCAGAGAGCAGCAATTCCAGAAATCTATGTGTCTGGATCGAGGGGCCGGGTGGAAGAGGGCTTTATTTCAAACCGTCGAGGGGTGAATCGGAGAAGAATTTCACCAAGCCAGCAATGGATTCAGCTTTTTCGATCAAGGCCATTAGAGCAGGAATATTCACCTCCATCACCTCTGCTGGATAGGCATCCAGAAAGTTGATCACGGTGAGGCCACCCTCTTCTTTTTGCAGACCGTTAATCACACCGGCTCGGATGGCAGGAACGCTCACCGAGGGATCGGGCACTTTGAGGGGATAAATGATCGTTGCGACACGGCGGATGATGACGTCTCCAATCCGAGTGGACATCAAACGACTGGTAAGAACTAAGGGAAGATCAAGCTTCTGGTTCAGTAATTTGGCGACCTCTTTGGGATCCTGTTTTCCAAGGCGAAGAACATCAGAGAGAATGCCTCTGGCTTTGCCAGTGTCCGCGAGATAGACAAGGTCACTCACAGAGATCGATCGTTTATAGGCTCCGCTGACGAGAGCAACATCCTTGGCAGCATGGACCGGTTGAAACGCAGATGAAATGCTGAGACCGATTGCGGTACCAAGCGCCAGGATGGTTTGGCGGCTGGATTTGCGGGGCATGATCTTGAACAATTGCCGGAATCTAATTCGGACTTCCTGCTGCTGCTTTAACGAGGCGGACAACTCCGCGTTCGGCTAATCCTTGTGCCAGCGCAACCCCCATTTGTCTTGCATCGCGCTCACGAATCAAGCGAGGAAGCCGACTAAACACAAGATCTGGGTTGAAACCTGGCAACTGCTGCAAAACGTTGATGAGCTGTCGGATCGGTTCAAGGTCGAGATAGTTGTCTTCGTTGAGGGATGGCGAAATATCGAGGAGCAGCGGCGGTTGTAAAGGACGGGGCAAACGGCGTCCGATGCGTTGTAGGGCTGTCCAGCCAATCGCATCCAAACGATCCGCTACCGCTTCAACCAATTGATTGCGGAGCATGCCGCCGTTGGCTGAAAACAGAAAGTCGAGCACTTGATCGAGCAACGACTCGAGATCTAATTGGTTTTGACTCCCTGCACTTGCAACAAGACCTTCCAGTCTTGTCCAACGGAATGCATCACCTTCGAACAACATTTCTTTGAGACTTTGACGCAATTGAGGATCAGGATCTTCCATCAAACGTCTCGCGAAGTAGGGGTAGGCCGCACCAAGAATTTTGAACTCCGAATCCACGCTCAGGGCAATGCCTTCAAGGGTGACGAGAGAGCGAAGGATGAGGGCGTAGTAAGGGGGAACTCGGAAGGGGAATTTGTACATCACACCTGACATATCGTCGGTCACACTTTTGAAATCCATGCGATTAACGCCCATCTCGATCGCTTGACTGAAGACGGATTCAAAAGCAGGAACGATCGGCTCCAAATTCACGTCTTCGGCTAAAAATCCGAGCGTGACGAAATCCTTGGAGAGTTTTCCAAAGTTGCGATTTACAAGATGAACAACCGCTTGGATGAGTCCGGTTCGGGATTCACGGCTGACCTCACTCATCATCCCGAAATCGAGGTAGCAGAGTCGACCATCGGCCATCGCTAGGAGGTTTCCAGGGTGGGGGTCAGCGTGGAAAAACCCATGTTCGAGCAGCTGTTGCAAACTGCAGCTCACTCCCACTTCCACCATGTCATTGGGATCAATTCCTAACTCCCGAACAGCTTCGAGATTGGTGAGTTTGACGCCATCGATCCATTCCATTGTGAGCACCCGTCGACTGGTGGCTTCTGAAAAAATTTCGGGAACGGCGATGCGCGGGTTTTGTTTGTGTAATTCGCGGAATTTATTTGCATTAGCTGCTTCGTTGAGATAATCCATCTCTTCAAAAACGCGGCTCCCTAATTCATCGATCAGTGCAACAAGATCGCTACGAATAAGGCCGATGTTGCTATTCAGCCATGCAGCAATGTTGCGAACAATGTAGAGGTCAAGAGTGATTTGTTCTCGCAACCCAGGGCGTTGCACCTTCACGGCAACTTTCTGGCCGTTCTTGAGATACCCCTGGTGCACTTGGCCCAGCGATGCTGCGGAGATAGGTTCGCGGTCGAGTTCGGAGTAGATGCTGTCGACCGGTGCACCGAGGTCATCCTCGATGCAGGCCATGGCAAGGTCGCTATCGAAGCCAGGAAGTTGATCTTGGAGTTGGGCCAGTTCCTCGAGCAGCACAGGAGGAACGATGTCTGGACGGGTGGAAAGCGCTTGGCCCGCCTTAATGAATGCAGGGCCTAGATCAACGAGCAAGTTGGCACATTCCCTGGCTCTGGTTCGGGCTCGCTCCTGATTGCTGAGCAGTCCTAGAAGCTTGTCAACACCAACTCCGAGCAGCAAAAGCCCAATGGGGACGAGGGTTTGCCAGAGGCGGCGCAGGAGGCGTTGCGGATGGCCGGCATAGATCCGCGTGATGGCAGCCGGGTCGTACTCCAGCAGACCGGCGGCCTCAATGAAATCTCCTAGCTCTTGTTGTGCCACAGCCGCCACTGCGTTGGTGGTCCCTTCTAAACGACCGAAGCCGTCGCTACGGTTTGTTGAACCTCGAGATTCGCCGTGCTGACCGGTCTGAGACTGGACAACATCGCACTGATCGAGCGCTTGGAGTTGGCGTTCGAACAAGGTTTTACCGTGCTGACCGGTGAGACAGGGGCAGGAAAGTCACTGTTGTTAGATGCGCTTGATGCTCTCCTGGGTGGCATGCAAGGGACGTCTGCGGGGCGCTTGGTAAGGACGGGTTGTGATCGCGCGGTGATTGAAGCGACTTTCACCCCCGACGACGCTGCGCGACGTTGGCTTCAAGAGCATCAACTGGATGATGACGGCGGTGATTTGGTTCTGTCGCGGGAGTGGCGACGACAAGACGAACGCTTGAGCAGTCGCTCAAGGCTGAATGGCACCGTCGTGAACCGGCAGCAATTGCTTCAGCTCAGGCCCTTGTTGATTGATCTCACCGTGCAGGGTCAAACCCAGCAGCTTGCCTATTCGGGTCAGCAACGTCGTTGGATCGATCGACTCGGCGGTGAGCCGCTCGCGCAGTGTTTACAAACTGTGCGCGAGTGTTTCCAGGTTTGGCAGACCTGCCATGCCGAGGTGTTGAAGCTGGAGAAAGATCGACGTCGTCTCCAAGAGGAGCAGCAGGAGCAAGACGCGTTGTTGATGGAACTCGAGGCAGCTTCCCTTGATGACCCCTCCGAAATTCAACAGTTGGAACAGGAGCAAGACCGCTTGGTCCATGGCGTGCGCTTGCTCGAGGGTCTTGCTGTGTTGATTGGCCGGCTTCAAGACGGCGCTGAGCAGGCTCCATCGGTTTTGGATCACCTCACGGCCTGCTGCCACGAGCTGCAGCAATTGCAGACCCTTGATGCCTCCCTGAACGTTTCGGCTGAGAGCTGCCTTGATCTGGAGGCTGGTGTTCTCGATTTAATCCGGGGCCTGGAAGCGTATGGAGCGGCTTTGGAGAGCGATCCAGAACGATTGGGTGTGCTGCAGGAACGGCTGGCTTTGCTGAAACGCTTGGAGCGGCGTTATGGCGTTGAACTGAAGGTGTTGATTGAGCGGCGTGATGCGTTGCGCGATCAACATGCCGCTGGGGGTGCCGACGCGGCGTTGGAGGTGTTGCGCCACCAGGAACAAGAGGCTCGCAAGCATCGCGATTCCTGCAACCAATCGCTCACGGCTTTGCGACAGGCTTCCGCCGTGGGCTTGGAGGAGCGCTTGACGGCCCACTTGCGACCGATGGGCCTTGAAAATGTGCGCTTTCGGGTGGATTTCTCTGCAGCTGATCCCATGGATCTAGGCGCAGATGCGATCTGCTTCTTATTTTCGGCGAATCCAGGCCAGCCCCTGTCCCCGTTAGGAGAGGTGGCCTCAGGAGGGGAGATGTCGCGTTTTCTGTTGGCACTCAAAACCTGTCTGGCCGATGTGGATGGTTCCAGCACCTTGTTGTTTGACGAGATCGATAGTGGCGTGAGCGGCCGCGTCAGTGGAGAGATGGCCAACTTGCTGCGAACCATGGCCGAGCACCGCCAGGTGTTTTGTGTGACCCATCAACCCTTAGTGGCCGCCGCTGCAGATCATCACTTCCGCGTTAGCAAGGAGGTGCTGAACGGTGAAACCTGCTCGCGAGTGTCCCACCTGCGGGACACTCAGGCCAGACGCCAAGAATTGGCTGAATTGGCTGGAGGGGATTTTGATGATGCTCAGGCCTATGCGGCAAGTTTGTTGGATCAGCGAGCAGCCTGAACAGCAGCAGTCTCCTTAGACTATTGGGCTGCTGAACACATTCCGTATGGGGCGCCCTGCTCCGACTGCAAAGGAAAAGTCCGCTTCATCGAAGGATTCTTCGTCGAAGACTGTGAACTTGAGTGGGGGGTCCTTAGAGGAAGTGATTCGGGTGCGAGGCGCCCGTCAGCACAACCTCAAAAACGTGGACGTCACGATTCCGCGGAACAAATTGGTGGTCTTCACCGGTGTCAGTGGCAGCGGTAAAAGCTCATTGGCGTTCGACACGATCTTTGCGGAAGGTCAGCGTCGATACGTAGAGAGTTTGTCTGCGTATGCGCGTCAATTTCTTGGCCAGGTTGATAAACCTGATGTGGATGCCATTGAAGGGCTATCACCAGCGATTTCGATTGATCAAAAATCAACCAGCCACAACCCTCGCTCCACCGTTGGCACGGTGACGGAGATTCAGGATTATTTGCGCCTGTTGTTTGGTAGGGCAGGAGAACCTCATTGCCCTCAGTGCAATCGAGCGATTCGACCTCAAACCATTGATGAAATGGTTGATCAAATTCTCAAGCTTCCTGAGGGGACCCGTTATCAACTTTTAGCCCCAGTGGTCCGTGGCAAGAAAGGAACCCACAGCAAATTAATCAGTGGATTGGCTGCGGAGGGTTTTGCTCGAATCCGGATTAATCGTGAGGTGCGTGAGCTGTCGGATAATATTGAACTTGATAAAAACCATCTGCACAACATTGAGGTGGTTGTGGATCGTCTTGTCGCTCGGGAAGGAATTCAGGAACGGCTCAATGATTCCTTGCGCACGGCTTTGAAGCGGGGAGATGGTTTAGCGATTGTGGAAGTGGTTCCTAAAAAAGGAGAGGAATTACCAGAGGGAGTGGAACAAGAGCGTCTTTATTCAGAGAATTTTGCTTGTCCAGAGCATGGCTCTGTTATTGAAGAGTTATCACCAAGGTTATTTTCATTTAATAGTCCTTATGGTGCCTGTGATGATTGTCATGGATTAGGTCATCTACGCAAATTCACCTCAGAGCACGTTGTTCCAGATCCATCACAACCGGTGTATTCCGCCGTTGTTCCATGGGCTGAAAAAGATAATTCCTATTACTTCTCACTTTTGTATTCTGTAGGCGAAGCCTTTGGATTTGAAATCAAGACCCCTTGGAAGGACCTAACGGATGAACAGAAGGATATTTTATTGAATGGGAGTCGCGAGCCGATTCAAATTCAGGCGGATAGTCGCTATCGAAAGTCTCAAACCTATATGAGACCTTTTGAGGGGATTTTACCGATCCTTGAGCGTCAACTTCGCGATGCAAGTGGAGAAGCTCAGAGGCAAAAGCTTGAAAAATATCTCGAACTTGTCCCCTGCGCTAGTTGCGCGGGTCTGCGCTTAAGACCCGAGGCGCTCGCAGTGAAAGTTGGTCCGTTTCGGATCACTGAACTTACGGCTGTCAGCGTGGGTCAAACCCTTGAACGCATTGAACGTTTGATGGGGGTGGGTAGCCATGAAGGCTCTGAGCCCTTGCTGAACTCTCGTCAGATTCAGATCGGTGATCTTGTTTTGAGGGAGATCCGGATGCGCCTGCGTTTTCTCCTTGACGTGGGATTGGATTATCTGAGCTTGGATCGACCAGCGATGACGCTGTCGGGTGGTGAAGCTCAGCGGATCCGCCTTGCGACTCAAATTGGTGCTGGGCTGACGGGCGTTCTTTATGTGCTTGATGAACCTAGTATTGGCTTGCATCAGCGCGACAACGATCGTTTGTTGGCCACGCTTGAACGTTTAAGAGATCTAGGCAACACCTTGGTGGTGGTTGAGCACGATGAAGACACGATTCGCGCTGCCGATCATCTTGTCGATATTGGCCCTGGAGCCGGAGTGCATGGCGGTCACATCGTGGCCGAGGGGTCGATTGATGATTTATTAGGCGCTGAGGATTCTTTAACGGGTGCTTATTTAAGTGGAAGAAAGAGTATTCCCACTCCAGCAGAGCGACGCAATGTTGGTACCCGTAGTTTGAAACTTCTCGATTGCTCTCGCAACAATCTTGAGGGATTGAATGTGGAGTTTCCGCTTGGACGTCTGGTTTCGGTTACAGGCGTAAGCGGCAGCGGTAAAAGCACCTTGGTGAATGAGTTGCTCCATCCAGCACTGGAGCACGGACTTGGCCATAAAGTGCCTTTCCCACAAGGATTGGGAGAACTTCGCGGGCTCAAATCGATCGACAAGGTGATTGTGATCGATCAGTCTCCGATCGGTCGTACTCCCCGTTCGAATGCGGCTACCTATACAGGCGCTTTTGATCCTATTCGTCAGATTTTTGCCGCAACGGTGGAAGCGAAGGCCCGCGGTTATCAGGTTGGACAGTTCAGTTTCAATGTGAAGGGTGGTCGTTGTGAGGCCTGTCGTGGCCAGGGTGTGAATGTGATTGAAATGAATTTTTTACCGGACGTGTATGTGCAATGTGATGTCTGCAAGGGGGCTCGGTTTAACCGCGAAACGCTTCAGGTCACGTACAAAGGGCACACGATCGCCGACGTGCTCCAAATGACAGTGGAGCAGGCAGCGGATGTGTTTTCTGCGATCCCCCAGGCTGCAGATCGCCTTTGGACCCTGGTGGATGTTGGTTTGGGGTACGTGAAACTTGGCCAGCCAGCGCCAACCCTTTCTGGAGGTGAAGCTCAGCGCGTCAAACTTGCTACTGAATTGTCGCGTCGCGCTACGGGAAAAACGCTCTATTTAATCGACGAACCAACCACTGGACTCAGCTTTTATGATGTCCACAAGTTGATGGATGTGATGCAGCGTCTTGTTGATAAGGGAAACTCGATTATTTGCATTGAGCACAATCTGGATGTGATCCGTTGTTCAGATTGGATCATTGATTTAGGTCCAGAAGGCGGTGACAAGGGAGGTCATGTTGTGGTGACTGGCACGCCTGAGGAGGTTGCCCAGCATGAAACCAGTCATACCGGTCGCTATCTCAGCAAGATTTTGCAGCAACATCCACCTGAATTGATCGAGGCGGCGGCATGACTTTTTTGTTTCATCGTTGGGTTGATGGCGTTCGTGCGGCTGCTCTGGCCTCCGTATTCACTTTTTTAGGGGCAGGATCCGTTTCTGCAGTTGAGCGACTCAAGTTTGATCTACCCCTCTTGGATGTAAGTGTTTCGCTCAATTTGAAGGGAGCAGGCACCGCTGCGGAGTTGATTGAGGCCAACCCTGACCTGCAGGAATTAGATCGGGCTGGTGATGGTTCGGTGTCTCGACTGCTTGCTCAGTTCCTGACTGCACCTCTTCCCCAGCGGACGTCGAGCGTGTTGGAGCAATCGGTGGGCCATCCATTGCTGGAGCAAGCCTTATTGGCGGCGTCCGAGCTGGTGAAGGTGGAGGGTCTGCCGCCAGATACCAGCGGACAAATGCTGTCGGATTCTCTTCAAGCGGCCTATCGCGCTGGAGAGCCCCATTTGCTGGGAATGCTTCGTCGCGTTCCGGGGGAGTCGTTATCGATCGACTTTCAGGCTTTGGCTTCTTACGCCAAACGCTTGCGGGCCAATCAGGATGATGCCCGTGCGCTTGTGCAGACAGGAACAGCGATGGCCCCGGCGCCAACCTCTCTGGCTGAATCGGGGGCTGACGGCTGGACGCGGGCTGAGATCCGCTTTGCTGTGGCCCATCGCTCTGAACCTCTCGAGATCACGGTGTTGACGCCAGAGGGAACGTCCAACGGGAAGCTTGTGGTGATTTCCCATGGACTGTGGGACGAGCCCGATAGTTTCGAAGGCTGGGGTCGCTTGTTGGCTGCCAATGGGTACACCGTTCTGTTGCCAAGTCACCCAGGGAGTGATGCTGATCAGCAAAAAGATCTCCTCAGTGGTGCTGCAGCACCGCCCAGTTCTGAAGAGCTACGGTTTCGCCCCTTGGATGTCTCTGCTCTTCTGGATGGAGTGCAAGCAGGCACCCTGTTGTCGGGACAACCGATTGCTATCGATGACGTAGCGGTGGTGGGGCACTCATGGGGTGCCACAGCGGCGTTGCAATTAAGTGGTCTACAGACCACCAGTAGGAAGCTGAAAACGCGATGCCAGGACCCTCGGGATCCAGATCGCAATCTCAGTTGGGTGTTGCAATGCAGCTGGTTGTCAGGAGCTGATCAAGGATCCTTGGCTGACCCTCGTGTCAAGGCAGCGGTTGTGGTCAGTCCACCGATGAGGCTTCTTTTCGATGAGTCGAGCGGACCTTCTCTTCAGGCGAAGGTGTTGTTGGTGAGTGGCACAAAAGATTGGGTGGTGCCCTCCGATCCTGAGGCCGTGGTCCCTTTGCAGGGGGGGAAGCCATTGGCGAATGGTCACCGCCTTGTGCTGGCTTCAGGTGGCAGTCATTTCAATCTTTGGGCGCCTGCAGATCAGAAGGAAGCGCCGATTCTTGGGCCCATGATCTTGGCTTGGATCAATGAACAGCTGGCTGTTCCCTCATCCCATACCTTCAGTGGAGGCGGATGGGGGAATGCGTCCGTTCCATTGGTGGATGTCACTGGACAGCTCTAAAAAACAGCCTTTCTTAAAACGACGTCTTGAAATGATCAGAACAAGCTGATCTATTTCCACTGATTTGCGTTGCATTTCATCATCAGTTTGCGTTTGCTTGTTTCTGCGCTGATGGCGAAAGATCCAGACTCAGACTGGCTTTTAACCGAAGAAAATGCTTTTAGCTGTTGATTTCTAAGGATGTCTTCAGCTTTGAACGTGTTTGAACGCCTTAACCCTTAATCAAGACATCAGAGGCATGTCTTGTTTCGTTGAGGGTTGATTGTGGGTTTTCGGCTTCTTCATCTCCATCTCCACGGACTGTTTCGCTCCCATGATTTGGAGTTGGGACGGGACGCCGATACCGGGGGTCAAACCCTCTATGTGCTCGAACTGGTGCGCAGCCTTGCGGCTCGGGCCGAAGTCGATCGCGTCGATGTGGTCACTCGTCTGATTCAGGACCGACGGGTTTCAGCTGATTACGCTCAGCCAGTTGAAGCGATTGCGGCCGGTGCTGACATCCAGCGTTTTGCTTTCGGCCCGAAGCGCTATCTCCGCAAAGAATTGCTGTGGCCCTATCTCGAGGATTTGGCTGACCAGCTTGTGGTGCACCTTCAGAAGCCCGAAAATCGACCTGATTGGATTCATGCGCACTACGCCGATGCTGGTTATGTCGGGGCATTGCTGAGTCGTCGGCTTGGGATTCCCTTGGTGTTTACAGGGCATTCCCTTGGCCGTGAGAAGCAGCGTCGCCTGTTAGCTGGAGGTGGGGATCATCAACAGCTCGAGCAGAGCTATTCGATTAGCCGTCGCATTGATGCGGAGGAGTTGGCCCTGGCTCATGCCGATCTGGTGATCACCAGCACGCGCCAGGAATGTGATCAGCAATATTCCCGTTACGGCGGATTTCGTGCTGATCGCGCTCAGGTGGTTCCTCCCGGTGTGGACGCACGCCGCTTTAACCCTGGTTTGGTGGCTGCAGAGGAGAGTGAGGTTGCGGAACTCTTAACTCCTTTCTTGCGTCAGCCTGAGCTTCCGCCGCTGTTGGCGATTTCTAGGGCTGTTCGTCGCAAGAACATTCCTGCTCTGGTCGAGGCGTTCGGCCGGTCTGCGGTTTTACGGCAGCGTCACAATTTGGTGCTGGTGCTCGGGTGTCGGGAGGATCCCCGGCAGATGGAGAAACAGCAGCGCGATGTGTTTCAGCAGGTGTTTGATCTTGTTGATCGCTACGACCTCTATGGCCGCATTGCCTATCCCAAGCAGCATCGTCGCGATCAGATCCCTGCTATCTATCGCTGGGCTGCTCAGCGTCGAGGCCTCTTCGTGAATCCTGCTCTGACGGAGCCTTTTGGACTCACCTTGTTGGAGGCTGCCGCTTGCGGATTGCCGATGGTTGCCACCGATGACGGAGGACCACGGGACATCCTTGCTCGCTGTGAAAACGGCCTCCTTGCAGATGTGACGGATCGAGAGGCCCTTCAAGATGCTTTGGAGTGTGCGGGCTCCGATCTTCAACGCTGGAGCCGCTGGAGTGACAACGGCGTGGAGGCGGTGAGTCGCCATTTCAGTTGGGATGCCCACGTTTGTTCTTACCTGGCCTTGATGCAGGAGCGAATGAAGGCGGTACCCCAGCCAATATCATTGGCCTCCAGGCAGATCCCCTCCACTCCAGGTTTCCAGCCTTTGGGCGATCGCTTGCTGCTGCTTGATCTCGATAGCAGTTTGGAACAGCCCGATGGGGATGCGCTCAGGGTTTTGCGTGAGCAGCTTGATCGGTGTTCGTTAGGGATCCTGTCGGGCCGTTCGTTGCCTGCCGCCAGACAACGGTTTAGGGAGCTGTTGCTACCCGAACCGAAGGTTTGGATCACTGGCGCTGGTACGGAAATTCATTACGGCCAGGAGAGTGAGTCCGATTTGTTTTGGTCGGCGCAGATTGGAGTGGATTGGGACCGCGCAGGTGTGGAAAGTGCCCTGGCCGACCTCACCGATCACATTGATTTGCAGCCACCAGAGCAGCAAGGATTGTTCAAGTTGAGCTACACGATTCGCGATGCCGGAGAAGAGATCCTTCCTTTGATCCGCCAACGTCTGCGCCAGCGTCACCAGGCGGCGCGTCCCCAGCTTCGCTGTCATTGGTATCTAGACGTGCTACCGCTGCGGGCATCCCGTAGCGAAGCGATTCGGTTCCTAGCACTGCGTTGGGGGCTTCCCCTGGAACAGATGTTGGTGGTGGCTAGTGAACAGGGTGATGGCGAGTTGGTTTGCGGTCGACCCGCCACGGTTGTCTTGGGTGATCACGATCCTTGTTTGGATGATTTTCGACAGCAACAGCGTGTTTACTTTGCAAGTCGCTCCCAATTACCGGGCGTGCTGGAAGGGATCCAGCACTATCGGTTTTTGGGCGGACGCGCCCGGCGTGATCAGTCACTGACCTGAATCTTGACCGCCGCTGCACAGCGGTCTGCCTTGGCTAAGGCTTCGTTGATATCGGTGCCGCGGGCTAAGGCAACGCCCATTCGACGCCCTGGCCGGGCCTCTTGTTTTCCAAACAGCAGAAGCTTGGTGTCTGGTTCCGTGAGGGCTTGTTCCACCCCACTGAATTGAACTTGATTGCCTTGGCTTTCGGCCAGGATCACGCGGCTGGCGGCAGCATCGGCAGTCGTGATCGAGGGGATGGGTAGGCCCAATACGGCACGGAGATGCAGGTCGAATTCGCTCAGGTTTTGGCTGATCAAGGTCACCAGACCGGTGTCATGAGGTCTAGGTGAGAGCTCGGAAAACACCACTTCATCGCCACATAAGAAAAATTCCACCCCAAACAGACCGGCACCGCCAAGATTGTCTGTAACGCTGCGTGCCATCGTTTGGGCCTGTTGCAGTTGGGCGGCCGAGATCGGCGCGGGCTGCCAACTGCATTGATAGTCGCCGTTGGCTTGTTGATGACCAATCGGCGGGCAAAACAGGGTGGTTCCATCGTGTTGACGAATGGTGAGCAGGGTGATTTCAAGATCAAAATCAAGAAATTCCTCCACGATCACCTGGGCTGAGCTGCCCCGAGCTCCTGCCATGGCGATCTCCCAGGCCCGATCTAATTCAGTAGCGGAGTGAACCACGCTTTGGCCTTTTCCAGATGAACTCATCACCGGCTTGACGACCACGGGCCAACCCAACGGAGCGGCGGCACGGTGGAGCTCCTCTGCATTGGAGGCATAGGCAAAGCGTGCGGTGCGCAGTGCGAGTTCGCCTGCCGCCAGATTCCTGATTCGGTCGCGATTCATCGTGACCGCAGTGGCTCTGGCGGTGGGAATGACGCAGATGCCGTTGTCTTCCAGTGCTTGCAGGGCATCCACAGCCAGTGCTTCGATTTCTGGGATCAGCACATCCGGCTGATGTTTGTTTACAACAGCCTTCAGGTCGTTTGGATCGGTCATGTTGAGCACCTCGGCCTGATCAGCGACCTGCATGGCTGGTGCACCGGCGTAACGGTCGCAGGCGATCACGTGGCAACCCAGTCTCTGGGCGGCGATCGCTACCTCTTTGCCCAGTTCGCCGCTGCCGAGCAGCATCACTGTCTTTGGGAAGGTCGTCATGGTGAATTTCAAGGCAGCATGGCTTGATCTTCTCGCTTTGCCCTCATGCCTTTGCCGCTTGCTTTTACAACGGCTGGAGATGCGGCCAATGGTCTGCTGTTTGGCTGGGAGATTGCCACCGTTCAAAAGTGGGCCTTGATCTACCTCGGGCTCTCTTCGTTTTTGTTTGTCTTGGTGTGGGTGATTGGCGGGTTCCGCCGTCGTTGATTAGGGGCAGGGCGGCTCGGTGGCTGGATTGCTGATCAAGGTGAGCTGGCGGAAGGCAGGTTCTTCATTCACGAAGCCCCAAGAGGCAAAGACTTCGGCATCGCTGTGGGTGATGCGTTGTTGACGACTTTGTGAGTGGAGCTCAAAGCCCTCTTTTGCCATCCGGCGCATCAGGCTGGCTGCTTCTTCAAAGCGGGAGGCCATCGCTTCAAGGCTGGCGCAGTCGCTCGTAAGGCCGGCTTCTTTCCAGGTGAAGTAGGACATCATTAGAAACTCAGGTCTTGTTGATATTCTTTGTTGCTAAGGAGTTTAGGTTGTTTGGAATAAAGTTGATATAAAAGGGGGATAGAGTCAATATCTTCGCTTTGATCTCTGTTTGTTTAGATTGAATTGTTTTGTAAGTAGAATTGTCGAACGCTCTCGCTGATGTTCATAGTGGTTAGGAACTCTTGGATATTTTCTTTCTTAGGTGATATCGCTAAGGTTTGGCCATAGCTCACTGAGGAGCGAGCCATCACTAAAAGTGTTTCGATGACAGATGCCGCGCATGTAATTTCGAATGGATCAAGAGTAGATGGAAGGATGCGAACTTCAAATGTTGGTTTTTCTGGGATTTCGTGAATGATGTTGACCAGGTTGTAGTTGCAATACTTTGTAAGTGGTAATTGCTTAAATTCGTATTTAACTTGTTCCCATGATAGTGTTAAAAACCATGGTTTCTCTACAAGTTCAAAAATTGATTGATGCCATCTCCCGAGACGTATGCATTTTTTGTTTGTATTGAATAAGACCATTAGGATTTTATCGTAAGTTCCAAAGAGGTTGATAATATTTCTGATAGTATGAGCTGAATAAAACTCAAATGCTTCAAAGTGAAGGTGTGTTGCTCCTTCGCTAGGAATTGTGAACTTTAGTGATTTAGCAATATTTAAAAGGGTGTTCAGTTGATCCTGATGATGATTTTTGATTGGAGTCGTAACCAATTCACACGCTCGCTCGCGTTCACCCGGCAGAGGAGCTGCGATAGTAATGGTTTGATTTGTCAGATCAACCACGCGTTTCATCCCAGAATTATCACTTTGTACAGTTGTATGGTAGAGATCAGCAATTCTTGTTAACACGTTATCAATCGGTAATTCTGCATTAACCTGACAAGCAACTAATTGCAATAGCCTTGGGTCGTCACTTACGATTCGATACCAATCATCTTTTGGACCAACTGATTTGTTAAAATCGCTTTGCAGGGTAAGGTCGTCAAGGCAAAGTGCAATTAACTCATCAGATGACGAATAGATTTTAAATCCAAGAGTAAGATTTTCAAAAATTGGGTTGTTTGGAATATGTATTGGCTCGGCTTGTGGATGAAATACTCTTTTTACGATCCCGCCATAAAATTCTGCGATGGCATTCGCTAGGTCACGCCTTGACTTTCCTCTAGGTGCAAGTAGCTCAATTTCAAAACCAATACGAGATTTTAGGTCATTTGTTTCCAAGTGTTTAATAGGAGTACAGTCTTTTTGCTAGCTCTAGAGATCTGTTTATATATTCTTCATTTCCGCGAGCAAGTGTTTGATCAATTCTATATTTGCTTTGCATTATTTGATATGGCGTTACCCGCCTGCCGTTGTTCCAAAATCTCGCCAGTAAGACAGCATCGTTGTAGCCAAATCCGTGATTGTATAGTCTAAGAGTACTTGGATTGTTGAATCTAGTTGTCATAAGATATTGATTTCTTGCAGAACCCAATACTTCGTTGACAGTATTAGCAGCTTCGTAGTAAGGCATGAATAGAAATTTATTCCCAATCCAAAGTTTTGATTCATAGGGAGACTGCCGAAAGTACATTCCAATCAGTTTTGCGTCCCAATAATCATAACTACTTGCAGCATAAGAGTTAAATCTTTCTCTTCTGCTATATGATCTTGCAACAATGATTTCTTTTTCGCCAATAAGAGGTGATTTTAAGGTTGAAGAGAAGACATCGTAATTCGAATTGTTTTCTTTTGCTCTGATTGGTTGTTGTGATGAAAGACTTGTCGTCACTAATATAAGCCATATCGTCGTGAGAATAGATAGTAGATGTTTTGTCACACTCTTTTCGGTTAATTTGTAGGTTCGTTCTAGCATTATGAATCAACACTTAGGTATTAATAGATATTTCTTAATACACTTGGGTGGAATAATTGCATGCGCGATTGAAAAAATCAGTTTCTTGCTTTTCAAGAGTTAATTGTTTGAACTAGCTATTCTTCGTTGTTGGTTTTATGGATGTATTCAAGCGAGTGTGATGCATGTTTGATGGGGTCATGCAGGGAGAAGAAGCACCAAAGCAGCGGCTACCAATGCTGCAGTGGTCAGCCAGAATCCAGGCACGACAAGCTGCTCTGGTGTACCGCCCAATTCAAAGTGATGGTGCAGTGGCGACATTCGGAACACCCTGCGACCCACACCATCAGCGCCTTTGGTTGCTTTGAAAACCCACACTTGAATGATCACGGAGAGGGATTCAGCTAGGAACACTCCACCCATCACCAGCAAGGGCCAAAGGCTGTTTGTTAGTAGGGCCACAGCTGTGAGAGCGGCGCCCATGGCTAGAGAGCCGGTGTCGCCCATAAACACTTTGGCTGGATTGCGATTGTGCACAAGGAAACCAATCCAGCAGCCCGCCATGGCCATGCAGAACCCAGCAAGGCTTGGATCTCCGCTGTTTCCGCGCAACGTGAGCTGGAGTGCCATGCCGGTGAACACCAGGGCCCCGCAACCGGCGGCAAGACCATCCAAGCCATCGGTGAGGTTGGTGGCGTTGCTTTCGGCTAAAAACACAAAAACGGCAAGAGGCCAAATCAGCCAGCCCAAGGGAAGGGTGATGTCAAACGGCAAGGCCACATCACCACTGATCCAACCGCGCATTCCTGCCCAGATCAGAAAGATCACGGCGGCTAGGGCTTGAAGAAGTAATTTTCCTCGTGGCGTTAAACCCGTGTTCGTGTGTTTGGTGAGACTGCGCCAATCGTCAATTCCTCCCACCACCATGTAGGCGAGTGTGATGAAGGCCACGGCTAAGAGTTGTTCAGCCGGTCGACCGCTCCAGCTGATCAGGCCGCCCACGATCACGCCGACCGGCACGACCAGCAGTCCACCCATGGTGGGGGTGCCTGATTTGTTGAGATGGGCCTGAGGCCCCTCCTCTCGGATCACTTGCCCAAGTTTTAAGTCACGGAGCTTGGGTACTCCCCACCAGGTCACGATTGCAGCGATCAAGGTCGCTATCAGCAATGGAAGGCTCAGCAGGCTGTTGGGGATCCAGCGGTCCGATGCGAACGCTGCTGCAACCACAACAACGGCAAGCACAGCCGCAGAGACTTTCCCCTGAAGGGGTGGGGGAGTCTCTTGTACGTCGTTCACGTCCCGTTCCATTAACGGCTTAGGGCAGGGACCTTAAATCAATCTTCCCAATTCTCTTCTGTTTGCTCATCGGCAGCGTTGTAATCCTCTTTCTCGCCCATGAGAGCAGAGAGCTCTTCTTCTTCCACGGTGCTCACTTCGGCTGTGCTGGACTCCTCGTCCTCTACAAGGCGGCCACTGGTTTCCAGCCAGCTCAGCAAATCGGGCTCTTCGCGCAGGGGCAGCACCGGTGCAGGTTCCTTACGCCCATAACGCGTCAGAGCTGGATTGATGTTGTCGAGGGCGCTCAACTCAGACGACACTGTCCAGTTCCGTAATCGATCATCATAGTTCAGTGCAGTCTTGAGGATGTCTCTTGGCCAAGGTTTGGCTGCTCCTCTCTGTGTGGGGCGGGGCTTTGTTACTGAGTTTTGGCCTTTGGAAATGGGGGCGCCTGCATCCCGATCCGCTGGTGGTGTCCACGGTTCCGGTGCTTTCCCTATTGTTTGTGCCTGCCTTTTTGATGGCGCTTTGGCTGTTTTGGCTCGCTCGGCAGGCCCCTCAATCGGTCCAGCGGGCCGGCGGGAGTGGAGAATCAGTGCAATCTGATTCAGAGCAGGAGTCCACCTGATGGGACGCGCAACCAAGGTCGTTCTTGCCTATTCCGGTGGGGTGGACACCAGCGTCTGCATCCCCTACCTCAAGCAGGAGTGGGGTGTGGAGGAGGTGATCACCTTCGCCGCTGATCTCGGTCAGGGCGATGAACTGGAACCCATACGACTCAAGGCCCTTGAGGCGGGAGCCAGTCAATCTTTGGTTGGTGATCTCATTAAGCCCTTTATCGAGGAATTCGCCTTTCCAGCGATTCGCGCGAATGCCTTATATGAGGGTCGCTATCCCCTCTCAACAGCCTTGGCGCGTCCCTTGATTGCCCGTCGGCTCGTGGAGGTGGCACGAGAGGTAGGCGCTGATGCTGTGGCCCATGGCTGCACCGGCAAGGGAAACGATCAGGTGCGTTTTGATGTGGCGATTGCATCGCTTGCACCCGATTTGAAGGTGTTAACCCCAGCGCGTGAATGGGGCATGAGCCGCGAGGAAACGATTGCCTATGGCGAGCGGTTTGGCATGCCATCCCCCGTGAGCAAAAAATCCCCGTATTCGATCGACCTCAACCTGCTCGGGCGCAGCATTGAAGCTGGTCCCTTGGAAGACCCGATGGTGGCACCACCTGAAGAGGTCTTTGCCATGACCCGTTCCGTGGATCAAGCCCCTAACGATGCTGAGGAGATCGAGATTCAGTTTGACGGTGGCAATCCTGTGGCCATCAATGGCAAACGGCTGGATCCCGTGGCCTTGATCCGGGAAGCCAACCGCTTGGCAGGCACCCATGGCATTGGTCGTCTCGACATGATCGAGAACCGTGTGGTGGGAATCAAAAGTCGGGAGATTTACGAAACGCCTGGATTGCTGCTGTTGATTCAGGCGCATCAGGAGTTGGAGAGTCTCACCCTTGCCGCCGATGTGTTGCGGACAAAGCGCCAGCTTGAGATGCAATGGGCAGATCTCGTTTATCAGGGCCTTTGGTTTGGTCCTCTCAAAGATGCCCTTGATGGCTTTATGGATCGCACTCAGGTGCATGTGAATGGGGTCGTGCGCCTGAGGCTTCACAAGGGCAATGCCACGGTTACCGGGAGATCCTCTACAGACAACAGCTTGTACGTCCCGGAGATGGCCTCATACGGCAGCGAAGACAAGTTTGACCACCGTGCTGCTGAGGGCTTTATCTACGTTTGGGGCTTACCCACGCGCTTGTGGGCCGCCAAACATCGGCGTTGAGTTCAGGCTGCGAGTTCAGGCTGCGATGTTGCGTTGCTGCTGCCCTTGTCGATCGGCGCGTAAGGGCAGAGGAACGATCTCGGCTTCAGATGGTCCTGCCATTAATTGCTGTGCCTGAGCTAACAACCGGTAGCGCTCAAGCAGCGGTTCCAAGCGCTGTTGGAATTTGCGTTCAAAGAGGTCGGGGAGTTCGCTCAGCAGCGTTTCGTAGTCCCTGACCTGCTGTTCAAGTTCGTTCACCCTGGCTTTGAGTGCTTCGACGTCACCACTGGGGGGTCGAGCGGCTTTCCAGACGGGTGGAGGTGAGCAATAGCTGGAGTCCTGATGCGCCATGGCCGGACGTTATCGCCCAGCCATGGCTTGCACAATGGCCGTCAGGCAGGAGCAGCCGCTTCTGGCTCTGCTGGTGCTTCTGTTCCTGGCGCCACGCGAGGAGCAGGCAAGGGGCCGTCTTGCTTCACGGTGAGATAACGGATGACATCTTCACTGAGACGCATCGCTTTTTCGATGACACCCACTTGTTGGCCATCACCGTTGTGGCTCAGCTGCACGTAGATGCCTTCTTTGTGCTTGGCGATCGGATAGGCCAGACGACGCTTGCCGCGCATTTGATTGTCGAGAACCTCGGCACCCGCTTCAGCCAAGATGTCGCGGTACTTGGTTACGTGAGACTCCACTTCCTCTTCCGGAATGTCCGGACGGAGGATGTACATGGTCTCGTAATAAGGCTGTTGGGTCATGGAGACAGATCCGACGGGGACTGAAGGCTCAGTGAATGAGCGACGGATCTACCACCTTATCTCCTGGTGTTATGGGGATCAGTACAACTGCATGCGAACCGCTTGGCTTAAGCCGGGCAGGTCGGGCTCACGACCTCGAGAACACTCGATCAGGGCAAAGATCACGACCGCCAGAACACCCACCACCACCGTGCTGGAAAGGGTGCGCATCATCAGTCCTCCGCCGATGGGCAGGATGGCGAACGCATAGCTAATAATCACCACAATGATGTCAACCAACAGAGCTTGCAAGGTGTTGAAGCGAATGAAGTAAGGAACGTTTGGATTCCTCACCACCGCTAAGAACAACAAGAAAAACACCAGAAGGTTCCCCAGACCAAAAGGAATTCCCCGCTCCAAAATGAAGAGAGGCAAGGCCGGCAGGGTCAGCCACTGCAACACAGGGAATTGAATGAGCAGGTGTTGGCCGATGGGGATGGCATCGCTCCAAGGCAACACATAAACCAACAAACCAAGCAGGCGCTGCCAGATGGGGATGGGCACAGGTTGAAGCTGGTGAATGCCTCAAGGCTAGGTGGCGTTTAGGAATGGCTCAGGTTTTTGAGAGCTGCTTCCCGCATCACGTCCACCGGAATCTCATCAATGCCACTCCAACGACGGAGAGCGGCGGCCCCTTGCTGCACCAGCATCTCCAGGCCGTCATAGGTGCGGCAGCCCAATGCTTCCCCGCGCTGCAGCCATGGCGTGGGTCGTGGTGTGTAGATCAGGTCGTAGAGCACGGTGTGAGCAGAGAGGTTGTTCCAGATGTCTTCGCCAAGCGGCAGAGCGGAACCTTGATCAGGCTGATGGCTGCTCATGCCAATCGGGGTGGTGTTGACCACCAGATCTGCTTGTTGAATTCGGGTTTGCAGTTGCGGGTCGTTGTTTAAAAGAGGTTGTAACTGGACAGCGTTGGTTGGTCTTCCTTGCTGGAGCGAGCTGCAAAACGGTTCGAGTGTTTCAGCCCGACGCCCCACGATTGTGATTTCGCTTGGGTTGACGTCCTGCAAACCCGCTACCACCGCCCGGGCGCTTCCTCCACAACCCACCACCACGGCTCTCCTTCCGCTCCAGTCCGGATAATTTTGTAGGAGCGGGGCGAGAAAGCCTTCTACATCGGTGTTGTGCCCGTGCCAGCCACCACGGGATAAAGGAGTCAGCGTGTTGACGGCCCCAAGTCGTTGAGCTAGCGGGCTGAGTTCCTCACAGAGCAAGGAGACAGCCTGTTTATGGGGGATGGTGACGTTGAGCCCACGGCACCCCACGGCCTCTAGTCCCTTGAGCACGCTGGCGAGATCATCAGCGCTACAGGGCAGTGCCATGAAGCTCCAGTCGAGCCCCATCGCCTTCAGGGCTGCGTTTTGCATGACCGGTGAGAGTGAGTGGCTCACTGGTTGTCCCAACAGTGCGACCAGTGCCGTGGTTCCGCTGATCATTCCTTTGTTTGTCAGACCAGACCAGCCTGCCGTTCGGGCTGTTCGGGAACCACACCTCGCCTCTTGGTGATGTCTCTGACGAAGATGCACGTGTTCTAGTCACATTTTTTCGAGGGATAGGAGGGCACTAATGGGCAAGGTTGTCGGCATTGATTTAGGTACCACCAACAGTTGTGTCTCGGTGATGGAGGGCGGCAAGCCCACCGTTATCGCCAATGCTGAGGGCTTTCGCACCACGCCATCGGTGGTGGCCTACACAAAAAACCAGGATCAGCTGGTCGGTCAGATCGCCAAGCGTCAAGCGGTGATGAACACCGACAACACGTTTTATTCCGTCAAACGTTTCATCGGACGTCGTGTTGATGAAGTGAATGATGAATCCAAAGAGGTGAGTTATTCAGTCGAGAAGGCAGGCTCGAACGTCAAAGTCAAGTGTCCTGTTCTCGACAAGCAGTTCGCCCCTGAAGAGGTGAGTGCTCAGGTACTTCGCAAGCTGGCTGAAGATGCCGGTAAGTACCTCGGTGAAACGGTGACCCAAGCGGTCATCACCGTGCCCGCCTATTTCAACGATTCTCAGCGCCAAGCCACGAAAGACGCCGGCAAGATCGCTGGTCTTGAAGTGCTGCGCATCATCAATGAGCCCACAGCTGCGGCGTTGGCTTACGGCCTCGACAAAAAGAGCAACGAACGCATCCTTGTCTTCGACCTTGGCGGCGGCACCTTTGATGTGTCTGTGCTCGAAGTTGGTGATGGTGTGTTTGAAGTGCTCTCCACTTCGGGTGACACGCATCTTGGTGGTGATGACTTCGACAAGGTGATTGTTGACCACCTTGCTAATAGCTTTAAATCCAACGAAGGTATTGATCTTCGTCAGGACAAGCAGGCTCTGCAGCGTCTGACCGAAGCTGCTGAGAAGGCGAAAATTGAGCTCTCGAGCGCGACTCAGAGCGAGATCAATTTGCCTTTTATTACGGCGACCCCTGAAGGCCCTAAGCATCTCGATCTCACCCTGACGCGCGGCAAGTTTGAAGAGCTGGCTTCCACGCTGATCGATCGTTGCCGCATCCCGGTTGAGCAGGCTTTGAAAGATGCCAAGCTTTCATCAAGTGAGCTTGACGAGATTGTGATGGTGGGTGGTTCCACCAGGATTCCGGCTGTGCTGGAGCTTGTGAAGCGCACCACCGGTAAGGATCCCAATCAGACCGTGAACCCTGATGAGGTGGTGGCCATCGGAGCCGCCATTCAAGGCGGTGTGTTGGCCGGTGAAGTCAAGGACATCTTGCTCCTTGATGTCACACCTCTATCCCTGGGCGTCGAGACGCTCGGAGGGGTGATGACGAAAATGATTACGAGGAACACCACTGTTCCAACCAAAAAATCTGAGACTTATTCCACAGCTGTGGACGGTCAAACCAACGTTGAGATTCACGTGCTCCAAGGTGAGCGCGAGATGGCCTCCGACAACAAGAGTCTTGGTACCTTCCGTCTGGATGGCATCCCCTCTGCCCCTCGCGGTGTGCCTCAGATCGAAGTCACGTTCGACATCGATGCCAATGGCATTTTGAGCGTGACTGCGAAGGACAAGGGCAGCGGCAAAGAGCAGTCGATTTCGATCACAGGCGCCTCCACTCTTTCTGACAATGAAGTTGAGAAGATGGTGAAGGATGCCGAGAGCAATGCCAGTGCTGATAAGGAGAAGCGCGAGAAGATTGACCTGAAGAATCAGGCCGAAACTCTTGTGTATCAAGCCGAAAAGCAACTGGCTGAACTCGGCGACAAGGTTGACGCCGACGCCAAGTCCAAGGTTGAAGAGAAGTCCACCAAGCTCAAGGAAGCAGCGGAAAAAGAGGACTTTGAGTCGATGAAGACCCTCCTTGAGGAGTTGCAGCAGGAGCTTTACACCGTTGGTGCATCTGTTTACCAACAGGCGGGTGCTGAGGCAGCAGCTTCTGGTGATGATGGTGCCGCTGCTGGTAACTCTGGCGATGGATCCAGTAATGCTGGTGATGATGTCATTGATGCTGAATTCACAGAAACGAAATAATTTAAAAGCCCTATTATTTGTTGCTTGACTTCACTCAGCCCCCTTTAGGGGGCTTTTTTGTGTTTATGGCCAGCTGGATGGCTGGTCTTATTGAGTTGAAGATGGATCGTTTGATGAAAGAGTTAGCGGATTGCCCGTTAACGAGTGTCAAAACTGTCTCAACATCAGCCTTTGAGTCTCACATTGCTCGCTCTGTTGTCGGCGGTTGATTTAAATATTGCGAGCGCTTCAGATCGAAACACCACTCACTTCAAAGCCACTGACTTCACAGCGACTGAGCTGAACATCAACGGAGTGTCTGACTACTCCGCCAGCTCTGCATCGAACA
>NZ_UCNZ01000010.1:0-174210 GCF_900474245.1 Synechococcus sp. UW179B | reverse complement strand
CACCGTTGATGTTCAGCTCAGTGGCATTTGCGGCCACAGGAGCCAAAAGGCCCAGTGCAGCTGGGGCCACCAGCAGTTGATGGAAAAGTTTCATTTTCGGTCCTCACACCAAAAAATTGAGGTATCGAGACGCATGGCGTCCTGTACAAATTACGTACAGCAATATTCAACGCAATTATCGCTGTGACAGAAAAGACCCTGGAATGCATCAAAGGGCACATTAAGACCAGTTTAAGTAGCACTTGATACTAAATTTGCCAGATGTGTATCACCACAAACATATACGCCAAAGCGCGCAATATTGAGCACATTGAGCCACTGCATACACGTCACTCTCCACAACACCTGGCCTATGACTTGCCTTTCCAGAACTACTACATCATGGAGTCAAAAGAGTGGCTCCAATCACAGAGAATCCACCTAAGACTGAGAGGCAATCTCCTCACAAAACCTTGACTGGCAGCCACGCCAATCCGAATCACCGGCATAACGACAAAAAGCAGATTTTATTCAAATCCCCACAGCAGAGTGATTAGAATTTAATTTGACTAGAAAGCTTCAAATAACAAGCTGACACCAATTTACATTTTCTCAAAAAAGCAACTAAAAAGCACAAGCGCAACAATAATTTATCAGCTTTACTGCGATTTCTGTTAAAACCAGTAGGTTTTAGAAGGCCAGAATTGCAGAGGACTTGATAATATAGACGAATTAAAACCGCTTGAGACAACTTTCTTCTGTGGGGTGTCCAATAAAGTTACGTCAAGATCTCGACCAATAAATGCTTATCCAACAATGACCACCCCTCAAAACCGACCCATATCACCTTTTAAAAAAGCATCAACAGCAGAAAGCGCCTGAGCAAGCCAATTAATAGCCAATACAGTCGTGACGTAATAATGGAGCTGAGATGGACAGCCAAATGGTTCAAACAAAGCTCAGCAATCTCCGCAAGGCATTAAGCATTGCAGTACTTCCCGGTCTTCTGGTGTACGTCTTGGCAATCAGCCTTAGCGCATTGGCAGGAATCAAGGGAATTCTGGTCATCAGAGATCTGGCTCAAACTTGCGACTCTCTGCTTGGAGTTGGTCTGATATCAAACCTGGGCTACCTTCTCTGGATTGCAACAGCAGCAATCGCGCTCTTTAGCGCATACGCCACGCCAACACACAACCAGCACAAATCAAAGAAGATGCTGCTTTGCGGGGGCTGGTTTTCATTCATACTTTGTATAGATGATATGTTCTTGCTACACGACAGATACATTGGTCAAACATTCCTGTATGTAGTTTATGCGATATTTGCATTTCTCATTGTTTTCAAGTTCCGAGATCAGCTGGTAAAGAATGGTGGTGAGGTGTTCATCCTGGCAGCCACTCTATTGGCTTTGTCGGTGCTTACCGATAAATTTCAACGCGATATTGTCGACATAACACCTATAAATTATGCGTCACTACAGCTTTTCGAAGAAGGAGTTAAATTCCTCGGAATCACGACATGGCTATATTTTTGGTGGTCAGCTTCTGCACGGTTTATCAAAAACAGCATCAATCCCCAAAGTCAAGAGACCAAGATTAATTGACCAGTCTTCCCTCTTCCGCACATTCAGACGAACCATGTCCAAGAGAAAAATCCTGAGGCTTCGAAAGAATTTAGACATCAGGCCAATTTACTTGTTAATAATTACATACACATTGATAAAATGGCTCCCTTTTGGAATATTCGGATGGATTCAAAATGAGGATGGCTTGATGGAGTGGGGCAGTGTCGCACTACTCTGCTTCTCAGCGTTCAATACAATAAACATCCTGAAACAATCTCATCTTTCATTAACAGAACGACTGGTTTGGATTTTTTATACAGTATTTTTTGTGATTTTCATTGCCGAAGAAATTAGCTGGGGGGAACGTCTACATGGCTACGGAATCGAGTCTATACAAGCAATTAACACTCAAGGGGAAACTAATCTCCATAATATTGGAGCTTTTCAGCTCAAAGGATTTCTCCATCTTGGCTGGGCGGCCTTAGGGCTCCTACTGGGACTCGGATCGTGGATCATCAAAAACTCACCTCTTTTCCCTGACAAAAAACTCTCTCTTTACTTCCTCATACCAGCAATCTGGTATATAAGTTTTGAATTTTGCAGAGAGGATGGTATTTGCCCAATTACGGTGGCAAATCACCAAGAGATCTACGAGTTCTTAATCGCTATCGGACTTTTCCTGCACACACGTTTATGGCGTCGCCGAAAAACTTGTTAAAATCAGTCAAAAACTACATAAAACACCCATTCAGTAATTGGCTCTGGTGGGGTGCGCTACTGCTGATCTGGCTACTGAGCACATGGTTCGACAGAACCTGGTTGTTTCATGATCAGAGGCTTCCATCTTGGGATCAAGCAGAATATCTCAGCAGTGCCTTGGAACACGGAAGGGGACTTGGATTGCTAGCCCCTAGGGAATGGAATGGATGGCAAGCGCTTCTGGACTTGTCTCCAAAAATCCCCCCCTTATCGGCACTCATCAGCGGAAGCGTGATGGCTTTCACGGGAGAAACTGCAGACAAAGCGAGCTGGGTCTTAAGTCTTTGGCATGGGTTGCTACTGATAATTGTGGCCCAGTGGGGTCGTGCTTTGGGTGGCACGAAGCTTGGTCTACTTGCCGCATTATTGCTGGCCTTGTCTCCAGCGATGGCGGAACACAGGGTTGAATTTAGCCTCGATCTTGCTGTAGCAACAAGCAGTAGTCTCGCGCTCTGGCTTCTGTTTCTCTGGCAAAGCAATTCTCCAGAGGGAGGAACTTGGAAACAGGCCTTTGCCGCAGCAGTCTCAATCGGAGGAGCATTGCTTATGAAGCAGAGCTCATTACTCGTTCTAGCGATGCCGTCACTTTGGGCGGCCTGGCAGGCGTTTTCGATCAAGAAGCGACGAAGTCAAACCATCGCAGGGATCTCGGTGGTTATCTCCATGTTGTTGCCATGGCTTCATCACAATTGGATCACAACCATTGGAGGAACACAGCGGGCTGTATTGGTCTCAGGAGCAGAGGAGGGGGATCCCGGAATCCTCAATCTGCAGAGCTGGATCTGGTATCCAAAGCTTATGCCGAACCAACTAGGTGTACTGGTATTGACACTTGGGCTAGCGGGATTAGGCCTATTAGCATGGAAAAACAAAACCAGATTAACAAGAGAATTCAAACATCCGGTTTTAAACCTTGCTGATGGCTGGCCTTGGGTGATTGGAGTGACTCTTAGTGGCTGGATCTGCATAACACTAAGCCCAAACAAAGACGCAAGATATATCGCTCCAGTGCTTCCATTGCTCATATTAATCCTTGCAAAAGGGTGGCTAGTATTAATTAATTTTGCTAGCCAAAAAGCTGGTAAAAGAAACAGCTTGATTGCTTTTTGCTCCATTCTCATATTATCAGCAACACTAAGCATCAAACAGCGCTGGAGCGATATTGATAAAAAGGCAGGCTCACCTGCCATTCATGCTTTAAACAGCATTAATAAAAGAGTGAAAGGATTGCCAACGACTGTGTTCATAACATCCAGTGATCGCAACCTCAACGAGCAAACCTTGAGCTATCTCGGCCAAATCAATGGGCGTGACATCCAAGCTCGTCGTCTAGGCAGAAGTCCTGGACAAAAAGATATGGCATTGGATCAATCAAACTGGTGGATTCTTGCAACGGGTGATCAAGGGACATCGCGAAAATCCGCCAGAAAACTGGGCCGGAAGGTACGCAAAGACCCGAGATTTGAATTAATAGAGTCTTGGGGGTGGACTGAAGGTCGCGAGGTTGAACTATGGAAACGCAAAGATTCAGCAGAAAAGCCAACAACATTTGACTACCGATTTATATCACTAGCACGCAGCCTCGAATCTGGGCCAGGAAGTCTAGATTCAATTTTCAAAGAAATAGAAGTGCAACATCTTCTTGATCCAGATTTTAAATATCAAGATCGAGTTAAATCTTGGGCGCTAAAAAAACTAAAAGAGAATAACCATAATCCAGACGCACTTTGGAGTCTTGCCCTTTTAGGAGTGCTACAAAACAGGCCAGAAAATGCTGCCAGGTGGTTCACACAACTTGAAGCGTTAGATGCAGAAGAAAACTGGGCGAGAGCCTATCACCTTGTTGTACTTCTTGCTGACTGGAAATCATGCAAAGCTGCATGGCTAGCAGATACCTACCTAAAAGAGTCAAAAGGCAGAGAGAAAATAAATTTACTGGTTGCACTTCGCGATCTATCTAGAACCACTTGTTTCGACCCAAGAGGGCCAATAGGTCTCAAAAACAGCATCATCCCGGCCATAAAAAGCGTTGAAAATCAAATCAACGGCGAGAAGAATTAGGCAAACGTCCTGATGTTAACAAGGACTTAGCATGACCAAAACAATGCAGAAACAATCCAAGAGACATCAATAATTCTATAGCTTCTTGATCATTCCTTATGCGATCACCAAGCGTAATCCAAGACAAGTCCCAATAAGCATAAAAAGCAGCCACAAATAAAAAGAATAGGCTGAAGCGCTTAGCAGGGAATGCGTCAATTGAGGGGAAGAATCGCCAACCGAACCATCCAAAAAATAATCCCGAAGCGATATATGAAAAATGAAGATAATTTTGAACTCCTTCTAAATTATGCAAGTTTGATTCACCCTGAGCATTCATGTCTCGCAACGCACCAATACCAAATCCGGTCAAGCGCTCTGCCCAGCTAATCTCCTCACCCGCTACATAAAGACAAAAAATTGCAATCAAAACCCACCAAAACAATTGAAGAGGATGACTCGTTATTCTTCCCTTCCAAATAACAACTAAAGCGGAAATACCGGCAAAAAAATAACCTAGAAATTGTAACCATTCAACCAGACCATCTTCTCCCTTACGCCAAGCATCAAAAGCCCCAAAAGGAAGAAAGTAAATGACCCCATATAAAAGCAAAAGATAGACAAGAGGGAACACATCAACCTTTGGAGACAGATCGCCCCAAGGGGTTCGAATGATGCGAGGGCTCGATACGTGGTCGATCAAGGCTTAAGCAAGGGTTGGAGATGATGCAAGAGTAGGCGCACAAGCAACCTCTTCGCTTGCTAGGCCATTTGTAATGCAGAGGATCTCTCCCCAAAAGCAAGCTGCTTTAGCCGCAGTGATTTTTGCCGTTGTCGCAATCACACTCCAGTGGTGGCGACTCATGAGCTTGAACGCAAGCTACGACCAAGGGATATTTTTTCAAATTTTGTGGAACGGGCTCAGCGGTCATCCATTCGAAAGCACGCTTTCATCACAGCTATCCACCAACGTGATCCATAGCGGGGAATTTCCAGCTCTTGGATACCAGCGCCTAAGTCAGCATTTCACTCCCATTTTGGTGACCTGGATCCCACTGATTGGCCTACTTGGCATCTGGGGCTTACCAATCATTCAGGTGGGAATGATTACAGCCGCTGGAATCGTTTTATACAAGCTTGCAGCTCTTGACCTCAGCCCATCACTATCAGCAAAAATAACATTTTCTTTCTACTTTGCCAATGCCGTCATCGCTCCAACACTTGCAAACTTTACCGATCTCTGCCAACTACCACTGCTTGTATTTGCTCTTCTCTATGGATTGAGAACACACAACAAATTACTAACGCTCATATGCACTGTCTTAATTCCATTAGTCAGAGAAGATACAGGCGTTGTTCTAGCAGGAATTGCTCTTTGGCTAGGAGTAAAACAACCTCAACGCCGGCCCCTCGCTACAGCAATGTTTTTGGTCGGAGTGAGCTGGGTTGTCATTGTTACCAACGTCTTAATGCCGATGTTCGGCGATGACAATGCGCGGAGATTCATGGTTTCCAATTTTGGACAGTTTGCACCCGGCGTTGATCGTGCCACAAGCCTTGACATCTTGGGCCAGGTATTGCGCCAACCCATCACTTTGCTTCGCGAGCTAGTGAGTCCGCCAGGAGACACTCTGTTGTACCTCGCCGGACAAGGGCTCCCGCTTCTATTTATCCCATTGATTGCAACTGATGCTTGGCTAATGATGGGATTTCCACTACTGGGCTTACTACTTGCAAAAGGCAGCAATGATCCACTCTCTATCAACATACGATATACATTTTTGGTCGTTCCAGGACTTTTCGGAGGATCAATCTATTGGTGGCGATCTAGAGAAAAGATCTTCTCGTCAAAGCGATTTCGACAAATCTGGACTGGATGCATGGTTCTATCCTTACTTTTCGCAATCGCAGGAAACCAAAATCGTAGCTTTTCATTTTTAATCCCCGATAGCATTCAACCTTGGCTTTATAACAACCCTGTTCAGCAGTGGAAGCATGGACAATCAGCACGCGCGTCAATAAAGGAGATCCCGGCTCAAGCATCTGTTAGCGCAAACACCAATCTCGTCCCATGGCTAGCCAATCGCTCTGTGCTTGTAAGATTCCCCCACTCACTTAATTTTCAAGACGAAACCGGCATTCAAAAATCAGTGGACTGGATTGCGGTCGACCTTAAGGATTTAAGCCATTTCGCATCTGCGTTCCCACGAGATCGGAAAATGCTCAACAAGAGCTTATCTAAGCTACAGAAAAACAGAAGTATTTACTCCGTTTATTCAATCAATGATGGCGTTGTCCTAATGCAAAAACATAAATCGCAATCAAAAAAGTTAGAGAAAGAGCTTGACCAGTTAATTATTAATTTGTCAGCCCAAAACGATGCCCCTCAATGAATGATTAAATCACTCATTGAGGGGCTCTCGCCGGGTCCGCTCTGTCGCGGAACCGATTGATCTAGGAACTAGATGCCGTAATCAGACGGCGTTCTCCACGATCAGCAGACCCTGAATCAAAGAACTAGAACTCATGGACACCTCCTCCTGAAGGGATAAGTGATCGCCGGCAATGCATTCGGAAGGAAATCAGTGCTAGAAGCACTAAAAAACTTCCACAAAGCTGCGAACAGTACTCACTTATCCTAACTGAATATTCTCCATAGGGCCTCAAAAAATCCTTAAGCACGCCCAGAAAGCAACGAAGAGACGGGGGCTTAATCAGTTTTGAGGAACTTTCATGGCCAACTCAGCGACAGTAAGAAAGAGAGCTTTGACGAAGACAACAAAAAAGCGCTCAATTAAATAAGCGCTTGAAGTAATCAGAAAAGCAATCGAATTTTTCGACTTAATCAGAGAGCGTTGCCGCGGGGCAGAACCTCTTCAGGGAAGACGAAGTTTTCGTGCGGCTGGTCAGCCGGTGCCATCCAGGCACGCAGACCTTCATTCAGAAGAATATTCTTCGTGTAGAAGGTTTCAAATTCAGGATCCTCAGCAGCGCGGATTTCCTGTGACACGAAGTCATAGGCACGCAAGTTGAGGGCAAGGCCAATGATGCCGATGGAGCTGGTCCACAGGCCCATCACAGGCACAAACAGCATGAAGAAGTGCAGCCAACGCTTGTTAGAGAACGCAATTCCGAAGATTTGGCTCCAGAAACGGTTGGCGGTGACCATCGAATAGGTCTCTTCTTCTTGGGTGGGTTCAAACGCCTTAAAGGTGTTCGACTGTTCACCATCCTCAAAAAGAGTGTTTTCCACGGTTGCGCCGTGAATAGCGCAAAGCAGTGCACCGCCAAGAATGCCGGCCACTCCCATCATGTGGAAAGGATTCAGGGTCCAGTTATGGAAGCCCTGGAGGAACAACAGGAAGCGGAAAATTGCAGCCACACCAAAGGAGGGTGCAAAGAACCAGCTGCTCTGTCCCAAGGGGTACATCAGGAAGACACTGACGAACACCGCAATCGGACCGGAGAAGGCGATGGCGTTGTAAGGACGAATGCCGACCAAACGAGCAATTTCGAACTGACGCAGCATGAAGCCGATCAGTGCAAAGGCGCCGTGGAGTGCGACGAAAGCCCAAAGGCCTCCGAGCTGACACCAGCGGACGAAGTCACCCTGGGCTTCTGGGCCCCAGAGCAAGAGAAGGCTGTGACCCATCGCATCAGCGGGGGTGGACACAGCAGCGGTGAGAAAGTTGCAACCCTCGAGGTACGACGACGCAATGCCGTGGGTGTACCAGGAAGTTACAAAGGTGGTTCCCGTTAACCAGCCACCAATCGAGAGGTAGGCCGTGGGAAGAAGGAGAATGCCGGACCAGCCGACAAACACAAATCGGTCGCGTTTGAGCCAGTCATCGAGGACGTCGAACCATCCCCGCTGCGGCATGCGACCTGCAGCGATCGTCATGAGAGAGCTTCATGAAGCTTTACGTTTGTGAGCCTAGAGGCCTTGGCTCTTTTTGCAGGGGCAACACAGCCGAGAAACCCATAGATGAGTGAAAATACTCAAGCCTCCGTTTCCAGCTCCTAGTGAGGAGAATGGAATCACAAACACTCTTTTATCTGTGTACGTCGTCGAATTAGCTCTTCGCATGAGCCCGATGCCTATCTCTGTCCAACGCAAGGAATCGGGAGATGCCGAATCTGTGTATCAGCAGGTTCGGCAAGCCCTTGAGCAGGGACAGCCACGCTTGCTTGAAATGACCTGCGAAAAAGTAGAAGGCAAACGACTCAGCGTTCTAACGAGCGACGTTTTAGCGGTTCAGATTTACGAGAAGACAGCAGCTTCCGGGGGGAGCAAACGCCCAGGCTTTTCACTCGACAGCTAAATCCCTGTGGGAACGGACACCAACGAGCGGGTTCTTCAGTTTGAAAGCGTGAGTTTTTGCTGGCCCTCTGGCACCCACGCTCTGGACCGCTGCAGCTTCAGCGTTCCAGGGCCAGGCCTTTGGATGCTTGTAGGGAGCAACGGCAGCGGAAAGAGCACTCTCTTTCGCATGATCGGAGGCTTGATCCAACCTCAGTCAGGACAAATGGACTGCAACGTCCAAACAGCCTTGGTGTTCCAAAATCCCGACCATCAACTGCTCCTTCCCAGTTGCGGTAGCGATCTTCTCCTCAACCTTCCCCCCACGCTTGCCCCGGCCCTCAAGCGAAAGCGGATCGCCCACCTGCTCGAACAGGTTGGGCTCGCCGGTATGGCTGGCCGGCAAATTCACACCTTGAGTGGAGGCCAAAAACAGCGCCTAGCGATTGCTGGTGCTCTAGCCAGCGAAGCCAAACTTCTGCTGCTTGATGAGCCCACAGCCCTGTTAGACCCATCCAGCCAAAACTCGGTCCTGGCAACCGTTCAACAGCTTTGTCACCGCTCACTCAATCCACTCACAGCTCTTTGGATCACGCATCGACTGGATGAACTGGACCATGCTGACGGCGCAGCACTGATGGAAAAGGGCATGATTGGCCCCTGGGAAAAAGGCCTCGCCTTGCGCCGCACACTCAAGGCACTTGCCTAAGTCAGGGCCTGGCAGTTAAGGTCTCCAGGTCTCAATCCTCGGTAGCTCAGCGGTAGAGCGGTCGACTGTTAATCGATTGGTCGCAGGTTCGAATCCCGCCCGGGGAGTTTCAAACGAATGTCATCACCTTCACGGTGGTGACATTTTTTTTGCCTAGGTGGCAATGGTTTTTCTTCATTCAGAAAAAAACTGCCACCCAACGTCCTCCAAATCAAAAGATTTCCTGTAGAGCCGCAGGCGTCAATCTCCGCGTTACTCCAGCAAAACCCAGTCAGGCATTCATTTTCCAGGGACATGCCACCCATGAAGGCAAGCACCGGAATTCTGCACAAACTGGTTGATCTTGAGAGAATTACTCCTTAATGGCGCGGCCTTACCTCGTCCATCTGTTTTTTCGCCAGCATTTAGATGAAGCCTTCCATCCTGCTGATCGAAGACGACCGGGACATGAGCGAACTGGTAGGCGGCCACTTAGAGCACAGTGGTTTTGATGTTCAACGCGCCGACGACGGTATTAAGGGTCAGGCTCTCGCACTGCAATACACCCCGGATTTAATCCTTCTCGATTTAATGCTGCCCAATGTGGACGGGCTCACCCTCTGCCAACGACTGCGCAGAGATGAAAGAACAGCTTCTATTCCCATCCTGATGTTGACAGCTTTAGGCGGCACGAAAGACAAAGTGAGCGGATTCAATTCAGGAGCTGATGATTACCTCACAAAACCCTTCGACCTCGAAGAGCTTCAAGCACGCGTGAAAGCGCTTCTGAGGCGTAGCAACAGAGCTCCTATCGGAACATCCGGGAATCATCACGAAATTCTTAGTTATGGACCGCTAACCCTGGTACCAGAACGTTTTGAGGCCATTTGGTTCGATCATCCCGTCCGCCTCACCCACCTGGAATTCGAGCTTCTTCATTGCCTGCTCCAACGCCATGGTCAAACGGTTGCCCCCTCTCTCATCCTCAAAGAGGTCTGGGGTTATGAGCCAGACGACGATATCGAAACGATTCGCGTTCACGTCCGTCACCTACGCACCAAATTAGAACCAGACCCACGCAAACCCCGTTTTATCAAAACGGTTTATGGAGCTGGGTACTGCCTTGAACTGCCCACCGGGTCTCAACTCGATGGACTGCAAGATGTGCTCACTCAAGCGCGCCAAGATCGAGAGCAAAAAGCTGAAGCCACAAATCGGGCAACCGCTTGATCTTGAGCGATTAGAGCCCCATCAAATCCAGAAACGTCACTTCCCAGGCCAATCTGGGTTGCACAAACGAAAGCAATTGAACGCGTAATTTCTCGAGTTTTCTGAGAATTTGCTCGTTCTTTTGCTCCCTCCAATGGTGCTGTTGTAGCCAATTGATGAGCCAAAGCTGTTGCTCACCATCAAGGGCCTCAGTGAGATCACGGGCGAGGCCGAGGGCTTCAATCGGCTGGGTTGGCAAGGCGTGCAAACGTCCCATCAAATCGGCAGAAACCCTGGACCACTGCTTGACATGACCCAATAGCGCGCCTGGAGAGCCCCCAGCCATTGCAACCAACTCAGGCTGCATGAGCGCTTGCTTTGCAGACTCTTGGTCGACCTCAGCGGGTAAACGTTGGAGCACGGACTGCATGTCTTCCACACTTAGCTGGATCAATCGAATCAACTGACAGCGGGATCGAATCGTGGAGAGCAACCGTTCGGGAGCCGCTGACAACAAAATCAACACTCCATGGCCTGGTTCCTCAAGAGTTTTGAGCAGAGCATTCGCAGCGGCTTCCGCCATCGCTTCAGGCTCCTCAAGCACAACAAGACCTCGCGACGACTCCAGAGGTTGCCGTGACAAGAAACGACTGATGTCGCGAATCTGATCCAACCTCACAAGGGGAGGGGTTCGCCGACTCACGCCGGCCTCTTCAGCTTCAGAGCGGGAGAGCAAACGTCCCTGATGGCTGTAGCTGGGTTCGACCCAGAGGAGATCAGGGTGGTTGCGCTCTGCCAAGCGACGGCGCTGGCGCGGATTGCACTGGCCTTCACTGAGCACACCCTCGAGGAATCGCAAAACAGCCAGGCGACGGCCTACGCCTTCTGGACCAGCGAAGAGATAGGCAGGAGCGAGCCGGTCTTGCTGCAGAGCTGCCTTTAAAAGGGTCTCAGCTAAAGGCTGGCCCACCAAATCAGTAAACAGATCCTGGTCTTCGCGCAACACCTGGCTCATGACTGCCAAGCTGCCGCCCGGGTGAGCAAGGCCGTTTGAATCGCCTCCGCAACCTCCAGAAGCGGACGGTCAGCCACAACCGACACCCAGCCTCGCGTCTTAGCCAAATCAGAGAAACCCTTGGCAACGCGCTCTAAGAAAGCAAAACCTTCCGCTTCCATTCGATCTTCCTCACGACTTCCGCGGCGCTGAACGCTCAATTCCAAAGGGAGATCAAGCCAGATCGTCATGTCGGGGCTGAGCCCTCGCGTGGCAATGCGTTCAAGCTCAGTGATAAGCACACGGTCGAGACTTCGTCCATATCCCTGGTACGCCATCGTCGATCCCGTGAACCGATCACTGAGCACCCAATCACCCCGCTCCAAAGCAGGCTGAATGACTCGGTCCACATGTTGGGCACGATCCGCTGCATACATCAACAACTCTGCTGTTGGCCCCGGGTCAGCATCTTGAGGGGGGTGGAGCAGAAGCTCACGCAGGCTTTTCCCCAAGGCCGTTCCTCCCGGTTCTCGGGTAACAATCAGCTGAGACCCCGCAGGCATCAGTCCGCTCGTCGGGAGCCAACTCGATAGCTGCTGAAGCTGGGTGGTTTTGCCACAACCATCAATGCCTTCCAGCACCAGCAGTCGTCCCTTGCTCCTGGCCATGGTTAACGAAGCCGCAGGCTGAGGGCATTCAGCACAACTGACACCGAGCTGAACGCCATGAGCAACGCTGCCAAGGGCGGGGACAGCAGGAGTCCAAAGCCGGGCAGAAGCACACCCGCAGCAATCGGCAAAGCAATGAGGTTGTAACCAAAAGCCCAAATCAAGTTCTGACGGATCTTGGACATCGTTCGCTTCGCCAAGCAAAGGGCCTCGGGCACCGCTTCGAGCCGGTCACCAAGCAGCACAAGATCAGCCGTGTCCTGAGCGATTTGAGTGCCTGTGCCGACGGCGATGCCGAGGTCGGCTGCCGCCAAAGCGGGGGCATCGTTAATTCCGTCACCCACCATCGCCACAGCACCCTGGTCTCTCAAAAGCTCAAGCCGTTCAAGCTTTTGATGCGGCAAGAGCTGCCAAGCCAGATCAGCGTCTGCAAAGCCAAGCTCACGTCCCACCCGTTCCACGGTCTGGCGACGGTCTCCACTCAGCATCGCGACGGACTGGCCCTGATCTCGTAAGCGCTGGATAGCGAGCGATGCATCCGGGCGAAGTCGATCGTCAACGGTGACGAGACCCAGTGGATTTTCTGCCAAAGCAACAGCCACTAACGACTGCCCACGCTGGACAGCCGAATCGAGGGTTTGTTGCTGTTGCTCCGTCCAGGACACCCCTTGATCCTGTAGCCATTCCGGAGAACCAACGCGGACCAGACCTTCCACTCCCTGCAAACGACCTTCCATCCCCGCACCCGGAGTGGTGCGGCTGGACTCAACCCCTAGGAGAGGCAACTGAAGCCGCTGTGCCTCCTGCAACAGCGCATGGGCGAGTGGATGCCGGCTTGTCTGCTCAAGGCTGGCCGCTAACTGAAGCGTCTGCGGTGGATCCTTGCTCGCCAACACCGAATCAACCAGAGGCCGGCCAAGGGTGAGCGTGCCTGTTTTATCGAACACCATGCGCTGCACGGAGGCTGCCAGCTCGATCACATCACCGCCTCGAAACAACCAGCCCTGCTTCGCGGCCAAGCCTGACGAGACGGTGATCACGGTGGGAGTGGCCAATCCCAAAGCACAAGGGCAAGCCACCACAAGCACCGCAATGGAGAGTTGGAGAGCGAGACCAAGAGGCGTCTCAGCTCCCGCACCAAGAGAGCCATGGAGACCATGCGCATGGCCGTGATCCATCAAGGCCACAGGGACATCAAGGACCTGAGGCCAAAGGCGACAACCGACCTGCCACCAGAACAGGAACGTGAGAATGGCAAAGCTCACCACCGCATAACAAAACTGGCCGGCTACACGATCGGCAAGCCCCTGAATCGGCGCTTTTCTTGCCTGGGCTTGCTCCACCAAATCAATGATCCGAGCCAGAGCGGTTTCACGACCAATCCGCTGCACCTCAACCATCAGGGTGGCTTCCAGATTGAGGCTGCCGGAACTGAGCTCAGCGCCTGGAGAAGCATCCAGCGGTAAGGGTTCACCCGTCAGGCTGGAAAGATCCACAGCCGAATGCCCCTCACGCACGATTCCATCCACCGGGACGCGGTCGCCGGCCAAAAGCTGAACACGCTCTCCTGGCCGAAGCGCCGAAACGGGCACCTCACGGATCGTGCCATCGTCCATCAACAGGCGCGCCACATCAGGCTGGAGAGCCGCTAAGTCCTGCAGTGCCCGGCCCGTGCGGCGGCGCGCCCGCTCTTCCAGAAAGCGGCCGAGCAACACAAAGCCCAGGAGCATGACCGGCTCGTTAAAGAAGCAGGGCCAACCCACCTGCGGCCAAGCCAAAGCGACCAAGCTCGCCAGGTAGGCACTTCCAACGCCCAGGCTCACCAGGGTGTCCATCGTCGGCACCCCCATGCGGGCGGCTCGCCATCCGGCGATGAGAATGGGTCGCCCAGGCCCCACCAAAGCAACCGTGGCCAAGCCGGCGTGAAAAGGGAGAGAACCAAGAGGTGGAACGTGGACGGTTCCGGCTTCAGCCAGATGCCCCACCACGGACAACACGAGCAGCACAAGCGCGACGATTAACTGACGCCACTGCTGCCACCACCCCCAACTGCGATCAGCCTCAACCGCTGCACCAAATGCATTGGTCTCGCGAGGCTGGGCAAGGAAACCTCTCGCCGTTAAAGCCTGAACAACACCATCAAGATCCGCAACGGCATCGTCTTCAAAACGAATCCAAGCGCTGCGGGTTACCAGATTCACGCTGGCTTCACAGACCCCGGGTTGATCCAGAAGTGTGCGTTCGACCGAACGAACGCAACCACCACACTTCATTCCATCCACGTCCAAAAGCATCGTGGGTGGTGAATTTGTGGCGCTAGCGGAATTTGTCACAACTGCAGAACGCATCAACGAACGCTAGGCAGGGCTGCTGATTGCAGTCAGGATGGGAACACACCTTTTTTGGCTTCCTGTGCCGCGCAGCAATCGAAACGACAACTTTATCGACAAAAGCTTCACGGTCATGGCCGATCTGATCGTGAAGCTACTGCCGATTAATGCCCGTGCCAAAGAAGCTTATGTGTACTACCGCGACGGCCTCTCCGCCCAGAACGACGGCGATTACGCCGAAGCCTTGGAAAACTACGAGGAAAGCCTGAAGCTGGAGGAGAACGCGATCGACCGGGGCGAGACCCTCAAAAACATCGCCATCATTTACATGAGCAATGGCGAGGAAGAGCGGGCGCTGGAGACCTACCAAAAGGCCTTGGATGAGAACCCCAAGCAACCGTCATGCCTGAAAAACATGGGTCTGATTTATGAAAAACGAGGTCGTACAGCGGAGGAAGAGGGGCGTCGTGATGATGCAGATGGCTGGTTTGACCTGGCAGCTGACGTTTGGACCCAAGCCGTCAGGCTGAATCCTGGTGGCTATCTCGATATCGAGAACTGGCTGAAATCAACTGGCCGCAGCAACGTCGACGTGTACTTCTGAACCTCATGCTTGGTCGTCAGCAGGGTTAACGCCAAGGGCAAGAACCAGCGCTTCCGTGATCGAACCAGCTTCGTGCAGCTCCAAATCCACGCTGGCCTGCCCTTTGGCGAGTCCACAGCCTTTGGGAACCACGGCTCGTCTGAATCCAAGACGGACGGCCTCTTGCAAGCGCAACTCCAACTGCCCAACAGGCCTGAGCTGACCACCAAGGCCAAGTTCACCCAGCAGGACGGTCCCTGCCGGCAAGATGAGATCGCGATAACTCGCCACAACAGCTGCAGCCACGCCCAAATCAGCCGCAGGCTCCTCCACATCAAGACCACCCGCTACAGCTAGGTAGCAGTCGAAACGTGAGAGGGGCAGGCCCATGTGCTTTTCGAGCACCGCAAGGATCTGATGCAATCGATTCACTGCAATCCCTGTAGCCGTCCGTCTTGGACTCGCATAGCTCGTGGTGCTGACCAAGGCCTGAAGATCCACCACAAGAGGCCTGGTGCCCTCACAGGCCACGATCGTGGCGACACCGCTGGCCTCATCTCCACTCAGGAACAACTCACTCGGATTGTTGACCTCCACAAGACCTTGGCCCTGCATTTCGAACACACCCAGTTCATGGGTGGCACCAAAGCGATTTTTTACGGCACGCAGAAGTCGATGACTGGCAAAACGATCCCCCTCAAACGTGAGCACGGCGTCGACCAAGTGCTCTAGGACCTTCGGCCCTGCCAACATGCCCTCCTTGGTCACATGGCCGACAAGCAGCAAAGCTGTGTTCTGGCGCTTGGCCAATCGCTGCAGAGACGCGGCGCATTCCCTCACTTGAGCAACCGACCCTGGAGCACTCGACAGGTTGGCGTCATGCAAGGCCTGAATGCTGTCGATGATCGCCACATCGGGCCGCAGAGCCTCAAGCTCTTCCAACACCAACTCCAGGTCTGTCTCGGCAAGCAGTTGAAGCCCCTCGCTCTCTCCACCCAAACGCAACCAGCGCAACTTCACTTGCTGGGCTGATTCCTCAGCACTCACATACAAAACGGACAGCCGGTTCGCCATGACCGATGCGCTTTGCAGCAGCAGCGTGCTTTTGCCGATCCCTGGGTCACCCCCCACGAGCACGAGCGAGCCGGGGACGACGCCACCGCCCAAGACGCGATCCAATTCTGGATAACCGCTCTCAAGCCGCTGAATCGGGCGATCACCCAGATCAGACATGGCGGTGGAACGTCGCGCCACTGGAGCTGCTGCTGACTCGGCGGGCGCGCGTCTGCGCCGGCCGTCGGGTTTCGGAGCTGTTTGCTCAACCAAAGAATTCCAGCTGCCGCAACTGCTGCAGCGGCCAAAAAACTGTCGAGTCTGGGCACCACAGCTCTGGCAAACGAAGATTGAAGCGGGTCGGGACACGTCGAACTATGAAGAAAGTTGGCTTTCGGTGAAAAAACGGGGCCTCCGTCCACTTATCTGTAGCCAATACCTGTACGAAATAAGTTCGGATATGACGGCCACAGCCGCCAGCAAGGAAACGATTCTCGTTGTCGACGACGAGGCCAGTATTCGACGCATTCTGGAAACTCGTCTGTCGATGATTGGTTACAACGTTGTAACCGCCTGCGACGGCACTGAAGCTCTCGAAAGCTTTGAACAGTGCAATCCAGACCTGGTGGTCTTGGACGTGATGATGCCCAAGCTGGACGGCTACGGCGTCTGCCAAGAATTGCGCAAGGAGTCGGATGTTCCGATCGTGATGCTCACCGCCTTGGGTGACGTTGCAGACAGGATTACTGGCCTTGAGCTCGGTGCTGACGACTATGTCGTCAAACCGTTTAGTCCTAAAGAGCTAGAAGCAAGAATCCGCTGCGTTCTTCGCCGCGTTGAGAAAGAACAGGTGGCTGGCATCCCCAACTCTGGGGTGATTCAAGTCGCAGATCTCCGCATCGACACCAATAAGCGTCAGGTGTTCCGTGCGGATGAACGCATCCGCCTCACCGGAATGGAGTTCAGTCTCCTCGAACTGCTCGTGGGTCGCTCTGGTGAACCATTCAGCCGCGGTGAAATCTTGAAGGATGTGTGGGGATATACACCTGAGCGTCACGTGGACACGAGGGTCGTGGATGTTCACATCTCACGGCTTCGCTCCAAACTCGAAGACGATCCGGCCAATCCCGAGCTGATCCTTACGGCTCGGGGAACCGGTTACTTGTTCCAGCGCATCATCGATTCCGTTGCACCCGAAGGATCCTGAATTCAGCCCGGCCGACGAAGCCAGGAGCAAACCACGCCGATCGAAGGCGGTTAGAAGACTGGTGATTTGGTACCGGCGCAATAGCGCCGTGACCACCCTTGTTGATACCGCTACCACCTCTGCCAGCGCCGCGGGCAATGTGGCTGAATCGGTTGGATCAATGGCAGGGAGCGTCGTCACCAACGCCGGAAGCATGGCGGGACAGATGCTCCAACCGGTGATGGACCCCCTACGCCGCCTGCAAAGTTCAGAGGTCGGCGCTGACGGGCTGATCCATGAGCGTGATCGCCTTTGGGTCGCCGTGGATGGCATGGGTGGAGACCATTCCCCTGGGGAGATCCTGGACGGCTCTCTTCAAGCCATCGATCGGCTGCCCTTGCGGATTCGCTTTGTTGGCGAAACAAACCGTGTCCTGGAAGCTGCGGAGGCCTCTGGACTCACAGAACCGCTCAACAACGCCATCAATGCAGGGCACCTGGAGCTGATCCCCAGCGGCCCCTCCGTGGAAATGCACGAAGAAGCCACGGTTGTGCGCCGGAAGCGCGATGCCAGCATCAATGTCGCCATGGACCTGGTGAAGCGCGGAGACGCCTTGGCGATTTACTCCGCAGGAAATTCTGGTGCTGTGATGGCTTCGGCCATCTTTCGCCTCGGTCGCTTAGCGGGTATCGATCGACCTGCCATTGGAGCTCTGTTTCCCACCAAAGACCCCGGCCAACCGGTGCTCGTGCTGGATGTAGGAGCCAACATGGACTGCAAGCCTGCCTATATGCATCAATTTGCGTTGCTCGGCAACATCTATTCGCGCGACGTTCTCCAAGTCGATCGCCCTCGAATTGGCTTGCTCAACATTGGCGAAGAAGAATGCAAAGGCAATGAACTCGCCCTACGCACCCACGAGTTACTGAAAGAGGAAACCCGTCTTCATTTCGCCGGAAATTGCGAAGGAAGAGATGTTTTATCCGGGGAATTTGATGTGGTGGTTTGCGATGGCTTTACGGGCAATGTGCTGCTGAAATTCCTTGAGTCCGTCGGCAGTGTTCTGCTCGGTGTGCTCAGGGCCGAATTACCGCGGGGACGCCGCGGCAAAGTTGGCTCAGCCTTCCTACGCAGCAATCTCAAACGCATCAAAAAACGGCTCGACCACGCGGAACACGGCGGCGCGCTTCTGCTTGGGGTGAATGGGATTTGCGTGATCGGTCATGGAAGCAGCAAAGCCCTATCTGTAGTGAGCGCTCTGCGCTTGGCACACTCCGCTGCAAGTCATGGTGTGATGGACGATCTCGCCGAACTCAGCAAGCCAGCACCGCTCAAAAGCTGAAGCCCCCTCGCTGGACTGTGATTGACTGACGCCACTCACACCGCTTCCACATTGGCTGGATCTCCCCCACCCTTCCGTGGCATGGCTCTGGTCGCAAGTGGCAGCGCCCAGGCGAACCAAACCATCAGCAATGCTGACCTCAGCGAGCGGGTGCAGACCAGCGATGAATGGATTCGCACCCGCACCGGAATTCAGTCTCGGCGTGTCAGCACTCCGGATGAGTCGCTAAACGACCTGGCGATCCGTGCTGGGGCAAAGGCCCTGGAGATGGCCCACTGGGAGCCAGACACCCTCGACATGGTGTTATTGGCCACCTCCACCCCTGACGACCTGTTTGGGTCCGCACCAAAGGTTCAGGCCGGATTGAAAGCGCACAATGCCGTGGCCTTTGACCTCACGGCGGCCTGCAGCGGCTTTCTATTCGCGCTCGTGACAGCCGCCCAGTATCTGCGCACTGGCGCCATGCAACGGGTGCTGGTGATCGGCGCCGACCAGTTGAGCCGATTTGTTGACTGGGACGACAGAAGCACCTGTGTGCTGTTTGGTGACGGGGCTGGCGCCGTTGCCCTCGAAGCCACTTCTGCAGAAGCGGACGGCTTGTTGGGTTTTCGGCTGCGCAGCGATGGCAGCCGCGGCCATTCCCTGACCTTGCCCCAGATCCCCACCAGTCTTCCCCTGGTCAACACCACGCGCCATCAATGCGGTGGCTATCTACCGATTCAGATGAATGGACAAGAGGTGTACAAATTTGCCGTGCGCGAAGTGCCAGCCATCCTCAAGGAGCTTCTAGAACAAACATCCACAACCCCAGAGCAGCTGGACTGGCTGCTGCTCCATCAAGCCAACCAGCGCATTTTGGATGCCGTGGCGGATCGATTTTCCATCCCTCACTCCAAGGTCTTGAGCAACTTGGCGAACTACGGCAACACCTCTGCCTCCACGATCCCGCTCATGCTTGATGAAGCTGTGCGCGACGGGCGCGTAGCCCCTGGTCACCTACTGGCCAGTAGTGGCTTTGGCGCTGGCCTCAGTTGGGGAGCCGCATTGTTGCGTTGGCAAGGTCCCGCTTAGGCTCCCAGCCATCTTTACCTGCCAACCGATGACGATCGCCTGGGTGTTCCCCGGACAGGGGTCTCAGAAGTCGGGCATGGCTGCGCCCGTGCTGACCCTTCCAGGAGCGGAAGAACGATTTGCACTCGCCTCCCGTCTGCTTGGCCGAGATTTGCTGGCGATCTGCCAAGGAGAACCCGATGGGGACGCTGATCCAGCCGATCTCAACGACACCCGCAACACGCAACCAGCGCTCTTCGTCGTTGAAAGCCTGATTGTGGATGAACTCCGCAGGCAGGAGCGCGAGCCCGCATTTGTCGCTGGCCATAGCCTCGGAGAACTGGTGGCCCTGTATGCCGCTGGTGTCTTTGATGTGACCACAGGCCTTGCGTTGATGCAGCGGCGCTCGGAGCTGATGGCAGCCGCTGGAGGCGGAGCGATGACTGCCGTCATCGGCTTTGACCGCGATCAGCTTGAAAGCCTTGTCAACAGCACGGCCGGCGTGGTGATCGCCAATGACAACAGCGCTGCGCAGGTGGTGATCTCAGGGACACCGGACGCCGTCAAAAGCGTGAGTGAGCAACTCACCTGCAAGCGCGCCATTCCCCTCGCCGTCTCCGGGGCCTTCCACTCGCCCCTGATGGCAGAAGCGGCTGCAGCCTTCAAGGTCCACCTGGAGGGTCTCACCTTCGAAGATGCTCGCGTCCCTGTGCTGAGCAACACCGATCCCACCCCCTGCAGCGACGCCGATCAACTGAAGCAGCGCTTGTCTCAGCAGATGACCACGGGCGTTCGCTGGAGAGAAACCATGGAGTCGCTGACCTCAGCCGGGGTCGACACCTTGATCGAGATCGGGCCAGGAAATGTGCTGAGTGGCTTGGCCAAAAGAGCCATGACGGGTGTCACGTCCGCCCAGCTCTCGAGCTCCGCTGATTTGGGTCTCTAAAAAGCCATGTCTCGCCTTGTGCCCACCACGGACGACAGCTCGACTGTTGTGACATCCATCACGCCTAAACCCAGCCTGATCTACCAACTCGTTAGCTACTTGCTGGTTTTTCCTGTCTTTCGAGGGCTCTTAAAAGGTCGCACGAGCGGCAACGCTTTGGTGCCCCTGCAGGGGCCATTGGTGGTAGTTGCAAATCACGGCTCCCATCTCGATCCACCGTTGCTTGGCCACGCCTTGGGCCGTCCTGTGGCCTTCATGGCCAAGGCCGAGCTCTTCCGGATTCCAATCTTGGGGGCCCTGATTCGGGCCTGCGGTGCGTACCCGGTGAAACGGGGAGCCAGTGATCGAGAGGCGATTCGTACAGCAACAGCTCGGCTGGAAGAAGGCTGGGCCATTGGTGTCTTTCTGGATGGCACCCGTCAAACGGACGGCCGCGTGAATCAACCAAGACCGGGCGCAGCCCTCCTTGCAGCGCGCAGCGGCGCCCCCCTTCTCCCGGTGGCCATCATCAATAGCCATCGCGCCCTAGGCGCGGGGAAAAGCTGGCCAAGACTCGTTCCTGTTGAACTTCGCATCGGAGAGCCAATTCCTGCTCCTACAGGACGCAGAAAGCCAGAGCTAGAGGCCACCACAAGGGAGCTTCAGCAGCGCATCAACGCCTTGATCGATCAAGGCGTCGGGAAGCCTTGAGGCCAATTCCGTAGCGCCCAAGGCTTGAGGTCCCGACCTGTGATGACCCAGGTCAGCGCCCTGATCCCATCACCCAAACGCTTGCCCCACGTCTCCTCTCGACAGGCGGGCTGACAGGCCACAGGAACTCCCGTTAAGCGAATCCCCCGGCTTCCTGCCACAAGCCGTCCCACGGTCATGGCGCGGGGCAAATGATCTTCACTCGTCACCAAATAAACGTGCCGCACACCGTCGCGTTTCAAGTCATCGACCAAGGAGGTGAAGTTACTGAAGGTGTCTTTGGCTCTGTAATCCAGCAAGACACGGCTCTGATCCATCCCCGCATCCCTGACGAGCCACTGTGCATACTCCGGATTGCTGCCACCACTGACAACCAGGGGCAAAGACAATTGCTGCGCCAAGCGCAGTCCCACTCTTTCGCGATCGAGGTCTCCGCCCAGCACGAGAATCCGTTGAGGAGGCTGCACGGTGGTGAGGGCCTGACGAAACGGCCTTAAGGGGCCTGCAGTGCTTGCCCACGCCAGAGCCGCAAGGATCACAAACGTGGAACGCCAACCTGGGGCCATCAGACAGGTCCCACCGGAGACGTGGGGTAAATGGGCAGCACAAGCTCCCAGGGGCCTGGAGCGGCCTCCTGCTCCCAGTGACAACAACGCTGGAGCAGATGCTGCACATCCGACGCAACATCCAGCTCCATGCTGAGAGCTGGAGAGGGGTCCTCGTCCTCACTCAGTAAACGAGGACGTTCCAGCTCTTCCACCGGAATGGAGCCAGAGAGTAGGCGGTAGCGACCCGCCACTCGACCACGACGGGGAAGGGTCTGCACGATCGAGAAGGGCTCCAAAGCCTGACTGGCCGGCAAGGCCACGGATAACCGTGGGGCCATCAAAGCGAAACTGCTCGCACCGTGCAAAGGGCACCCCAACTGCTGGGCCAAGGTGCGTGCCATCACCACGGTCAAGCGAGTTCCCGTGAATCCTCCAGGACCTGTGCTCACAGCCAAACGGACAATCGAAGCCCATTCCGCTCGTGGAAGCAGCTCCTCAACAGCAGAAATCAAACCATTAGTGAGCTGACGTCCCATCGAGCGAGACAGGATGCGAGTCCCCCCAGCAGGGTTTTCAGCGTCGCAAACAGCAAGACCAAGGGTTTCGCTCGAACTATGCAAAGCCAACAGCCAACGGCTCATCGAGGCAACTCCTGCTCTGGGCGCAACCGCTGCCATCGTCCGTAATCAGCCTCAAAGCTGGTGCAAGCGCGCACATCCCATTCCACGCCGACACCACCCCCGCTCAGGTCATGAAGACTGATATGAATGCGAGGTTCTTCAGGACACACGTCAGGCCTGTCAGTGAGATGAGCCACACCATGCTGCCGCTCCACCGCGTGATAGGCCTGACAACGATCCACCCAGCGGCAATCCACGCAGATGCACATGCACCCCACCTCTGCAGAGGACTCCATTCTGGAGGGGGATGCCGGCCAGATGGCAGGTCAACTCATGACACGGCTGCAGCCACAACGCTGGCCGATCCCTCTCGATCGCTTCCCCGCAGGAACGGTGCTGGTGGGCGGAGCCGTCCGTGACGGATTGCTTAACCGTTTAACGGAGCATCCAGATCTCGACATGGTGGTTCCGGACGATGCGCTGGGAATGGTCCAAAAACTCTCTCAAGAGTTTGGAGGCGCCTGTGTGGTGCTTGATCGAGACAGGGACATGGCCCGCCTGGTTCTGGGGAGATGGACCATCGATCTTGCAAGACAAGACGGTGATGATCTCACCGCTGATCTGTTGCGAAGGGACTATCGAATTAACGCCATTGCTCTCACCCTCACGACGGAACCAAAACTGTTGGATCCCAGCGGTGGACTTGCGGATCTACGCGATCAACGCATTGCTGCCGTTCACGAACAGAACCTCTTGGATGATCCCCTGCGCTTGCTGAGAGCTCCAAGACTGGCCGCCGAGCTCTCGATGAGGATCGACGAGGCAACACTCGAGATGATCGCGCGCCATCGTCAGCAATTGCCCAAGGTGGCACCAGAGCGGATACAAGCGGAGCTGCTGAAGCTCGTTCAAGCCAACAACGCCGATCAAGCGATCAGCTTGCTGCACTCTTTGCAATTGATCGCGCCATGGTGTTCCGATCAAACGCCAAAAACGTTCAATACAAGCGCTTTAACAGCAGCAGAACAACAACTCGCCTTGCCGCTAGCGCGCTTAACGCAGTTACTCAGCGATCAAGGCGTGCGCGATTTGCGGTTTAGCAGGAAACAAATCCAACGCTGCTTGCGACTGAGAACCTGGTGGTTGAGAGATCAACAGCAAAGCGCTGAGACCCTGGAAGAGCAGGAGCGCTTAAAACTGCATCAAGAGCTTGAAGAGGATCTCCCGGCCTTCACATTGGCTTGGCCATTGGAGCGCCAAACGAAATGGCTCAGTCGCTGGCGTGACCAGGAGGACACCTTGTTCCATCCCAGTGCACCCCTGAATGGTCGAGCGTTGCAGGCGGAACTTGGCTTGCGTCCAGGCCCCGAGCTTGGGGAGCTGATTCATCATCTTTGCCTTGAACGGGCCTTCGGGCGGATTGACAGCGAAGCCGAAGCCATTCAGTGCGCACGCGACTGGATTAACAGGCCGCTGTGATTAACTGACTTGCCTTAACGACAGCGATCGGCCTGATAGGCAGTTTTCTTCTCTCTCTCCCCCCCGTCTCATGAGCGTGCGTCTTTACATCGGCAACTTGCCGCAAACATTCGAAGCCAAAGAGTTGGAGACCCAACTCACCAGCGTGGGGGAGGGAATCCGCTTCAAAACCGTGCTCGATCGAGAAACGGGAGCCTGTCGTGGCTTTGGGTTCGCCAATGTTGACGACGAAAAAGTTGCCGATGCTTTGATCGAGCAATTCAACGGCAAGGACTTCAATGGCAACACTCTGCGCGTAGAACGCTCTGAACGACGAGAGAGCAACGCAGGTGGCGGAGCTGGTCGTCGAGGCGGTCCCGGCGGCCCTGGCAATGCCCCAGGCTCGGCACGGAAAGCTGTCAACAAGGTGGTTCACAGCGACGCAAAAGCAGAATCGGCACCCGATCCTCGCTGGGCTGGAGAACTATCCAAACTCAAAGATTTACTTGCAGACCAGAAGACTTCAGTCTGAGTTTCTTGAGCTTTGTGATCACTTAGCGAGACTGAGCGATCACAAAGCATCTTGGAAGTTCAAGAGCTTTGCTCAATTTGCCAACGAAGGCACGGCGATTGAAAACATCATAATTATTGCGTTCAATCGCATCGAGAATTCCCCTATAAAGACGGAGAGAAGTCCAAACAGGCCAGCGCGCGTCTGCAGACAACCAGCGCACCCCAGCTTCCGAACGAACGAACCATTCTCTGGCACGGGCCAGCTGAAACATCATCAGCTCAATCCAAGCCTCATTGATCTTTCCGGCCAAAAGATCATCTTCACTGACTCCAAAATTGCGGAGATCTTCTTGCGGGAGATAGATACGACCTCGCGCACGATCTTCACCAACATCACGAAGAATGTTGGTGAGTTGATTCGCAATCCCCAGGGCAACGGCTGCGTCTGAAGGATCAGGACACTCACTCCATGGAGCTGAGGTGTAAGCCTCATCAACACCCATCACTCCCTGAGTCATCAAGCCAACGGTTCCCGCAACGCGATAGCAATAGAGCTTTAAATCTTCAAAAGTGGGGTAGCGGGTCCAAGACAGATCCATGCGCTGCCCTTCAATCATGTCTAAATAAGGCTGAATATCCTGCGGATATCGCTGCAAAGTGTCGTGCATCACTGCATCCAAATTGTCTTCAACAGAGCCGTCGAAAAGTGCTCTGGTTTTTTCTTCCCAACGATCGAGTCGCTCGGCAAGCTCCTCGACCGGACGGAATTGAGCCTCCTCGCTATCCATGAGTTCATCGGTCCGTCGACACCAGACGTAAATGGCCCAAATTGCCCGCCTCTTCTCAAGCGGCAACAACAACGTGCCCAAATAAAACGTCTTTGCCCACTCGGCTGTCTCAGAACGACAAGCCTCGAAGGCTGCATCGAGATCCGAAGCTGCGAGGGTCATGACTCAGGCCGAGACCGGCTCGCTGACAGAAGCAGATGATGACAGCTGATCATGCTTGCGGTCTACAGCCTCAGCACAAAGTTTGCCGCTCAACACAGCACCCTCCATAGAAGCCAGATAGCGCTGCATGGTGTAATCGCCTGCCAAGAAGAAGTTTTTGATAGGAGTTGTTTGATCAGGTCGAAGCTGCTGACAACCAGGAGTTGTTTTGTAGACAGACAAAGGTGTTTTAACAACCTTTGACTTACGAAGCTTTGCAGGATTATCAGTCCCAAAATGCATGGGGAATAACTTCTTAAGCTCGCCCATTGTTGCTTCAATAATATCCTCATCACTCCGGCCGATCCAATCCTTCGCAGGTGCAAAGACAAGCTCAAGCATTGAACGATCCGGGTCCTCATACTCCTTACACGCAATACTCATATCGGCATAAACACTCAGCAGAGGTGAACGGCTGAACAGCAAATGATCGATATCCGTCAGCTTTCGATCAAACCAGAGATGAATATTGATCACCGGCACTCCGCGGAGACCATCCAACTTACGAAAAACATCCATTTGCTGCCATGCCTCTGGTATCAGCAGCTTGAACGGATCCACAGGAAGTGCGCTCACGTAAGCATCAGCAACAAGATCAAAACTTTCCTTCCCCTTCACTCCTCCGATATGAAAAGCAGCAACGCTTCCATCGGCGTTGAGTTTAATCTCTCTCAATGGGCTATCCAGGTGAACTTCACCGCCTAATGATTGGACATGTTCAACAATTGGATCGCAAAGACGTTCTGGAGGTGCTCCATCGAGAAAAGCCATCCGAGAGCCATTTTTTTCCTGTAAAAAACGATTGAGAGCGGTTAGTAAGACCGTGGCTGAAATTTCGTCAGGATCAATAAAATTCAAAGCCTTACTCATGGCAATGAAGACTTCATCATTCACACGCTCAGGAATGTTGTGAAGCTTGAGCCACTCAGTCCATGAATATTTATCGCACTCTTCCACATAACCCTGCCCCCTCAGCATTGCTGGCACCAGGCCAAGACCAAAACTGATTTTCTCTGGCCAGGACAGCATGTCGTTGTTACCCAAAATTGCCGCAACACCATTAATAGGTGCCGGTAAGTCTGGAAAATCAAAACGACTATAAGTACCAGGCTCCTCTGGCTGATTGAAAATCATCGAGTGGCTCTTCCATTGGAGCCTGTCCTCAATATTCAGTTCTTTGAACAACTGCAGCATGTTCGGATAGGCCCCGAAAAAAATATGCAAACCCGTTTCGTACCAGTCGCCGTCTTCATCTTTCCAAGCAGCAACTTTCCCGCCAAGCACGTCCCTGGCTTCCATGAGGATGGGGGTATGACCGGCGTCCGCCAGATATTTCGCACAGGAGAGACCCGCCAGACCTGCTCCCGCAATGGCGATACGCATGCTTCAAACCACAATTTGAAGACAACCTTAAAAGGATCACGGCCCGGTTCGCTTCCTAAAGTCTTCGACAACCGCAAGCGCGGTGTCCTTACGCAATACAAGCCCCATGGCCGACACCCTGCTGAAGAGCACCACTCGCCACGTGCGCCTATTCACAGCTCGAGTGGATGACGGGCGGCTCGTCCCAGCCCCCAATCAGCTCACTCTCGACCTCGATCCAGACAATGAGTTCCTTTGGGACGAAAACTGTATTCAGACGGTTCAACAACGCTTCCGTGAGCTGGTTGAAGCCCATGCAGGACAGCCTCTGAACGATTACAACCTTCGCCGAATCGGCTCTGAACTCGAGGGAAGTATCCGCCAGCTTCTGCAGGCAGGCCAGCTGAGCTACAACCCTGATTGCCGGGTTCTGAACTACTCCATGGGCCTGCCCCGCACACCTGAACTGCTGTGAGCCGCTCCCCCTACGACCGTCCACGGGGCGGGAATCCCCGTCGTCCTGATGAGCGCAGAGGAGGTCGTTACAACCCTCCGCCACCAGGCAACAACGAGGGTGGAGATGGAGGTGGTCGTTTCAACACCACCAGAATTGCTGTCCTCGCTGGAGTTCTGGTGGTGGGGATCGGAATCGGCAGTGCCGTGACAAGCACCACCCAGGGAGATCAAGGCAACATCGCCAGCAGCCAGCAGTTGGATATGGCGGTGCCCGATCCAGAGTTCTGCAGGCAATGGGGAGCCAGCGCCTTTGTGATGGACATTGAGATGTACACCACACTCAACCCATCCAGCAGCTTCGTCACGCAGCCCACCCTCCAACCAGGCTGTGTAATTCGCCGAGAGAACTGGGCTGTATTACGCAAAGAAGGCGCCGTCACCGCCGCTCAGGAAAGGCAATGCAAACAAAGGATGAACACCTTTGCTTACATCGGATCCGTGAGGGACAAACCCGTTGTTCGCTGCGTCTACCAAACCGACATCACGCAAAACAAATTTCTCACCAAGGGAATCGCCGACGACACCGTGGGAATCACCCCAGAAGCTGATCAGTTTTAAGGCGCGTCAAGATCTGTGATCACGGGCTCTGGCCCTACAGCCGCAGGTCTTGGCTGACGCAAAGGACTATCGGCGCTGGCAAACACCGGCAAAACATCACAGCGAAACGCCTCTGCCGCCCGTGAGCAGTAGCGAGCTGGATGGGTAATCAGCCTTAATTGCCGCCGCACCTGCAGGCCCGCCACGGATGGCTTGTGCAAACTACCTGCCGTGAGCTCCCTCTCAATCGAGACCACCGGCAGGAAAGCCGCACCTAAACCTGATTGCACAGCATTTTTGATGGCCTCAAGGGAATTGAGCTCCATCTCAATCCGCAATCTCTGCACATCCAAGCCAGAACGCGCCAGCAGCTGATCCACCATCTTGCGCGTGGTGGACTGGGCATCTAAACAAACAAATCCCAAGCGATAGAGATCCTCCTTACTCAGTTCAGGCAGGCGAGCCAGGGGATGCTTCACAGGAAGCACCAGGGCCAATTCATCACTGGCGTAAGGAACCACCTGCAGCAACTCGTTCAACTCAGCAGGTAATTCGCCGCCGATGATGGCGAGATCGATCTGGCCATTCGCCACGCTCCAACCGGTTCGTCTCGTGCTGTGAACATGCAGCTGCACGGCCACATCTGGGAATTTTTGCCGAAACAGACCAATCATTCGGGGCATCAGGTACGTCCCCGTGGTTTGGCTAGCACCCACCACGAGAGATCCCCCCTTCAGGTTGTGCAAGTCATCCAAAGCGCGACACGCTTCATGGCATTGACTCAGAATTCGATCGCAATAGCTCAGCAGCAAATGACCGGCTTCGGTGAGCTGAGCCTTGCGACCTCCACGATCAAACAAGGACACCTCAAGCTGCTTCTCCAGGTTCTGGATCTGCAAACTGACCGCTGGCTGCGTCACATAAAGACTGTCAGCAGCTTTTTTAAAGCTGCCTTCGCTGACGATGGCGCGGAGAATACGCAGCTGATCCAGTGTGAAAGGCAGATCGGCCATATGCGACAGCCGACCCGGCAGGGATAGCTCCAAGATTTTATAGGGAAGGAACCCACCGCCCGGCAGAATTACCCTCCATGCAGCAACTCTTTGGATGAGCTCCTAGGCGGCGGAAGGCATCACTCCAGCGTGGTGATGCTGGTGATGCTTTTGGTCTTCGCTGTGATTCACAGCGGCGGGGCTGCCCTTCGCACGCGCGCTGAAGCCAAAATTGGGGCCAGGGCCTGGCGCTTGCTTTTCGCTGCCTTGAGTATTCCTTCCGCGATTGTCGTCATCGGCTATTTCCTTGCCCATCGCTATGACGGCATAAGGCTCTGGAATCTTCAAGGCACGGAGGGCTTGGTGCCCGTGATCTGGGTGCTCACAGCCATTAGTTTTCTGTTTCTTTATCCAGCCACCTACAACCTGCTGGAAATCCCCGCTGTCCTGAAGCCGCAAGTGCGTCTCTACGCCAGCGGCATCATCCGGATTAGCCGTCACCCTCAAGCCGTTGGCCAGGTTCTCTGGTGCTTTAGCCATGCCCTATGGATCGGCAGCAGCTTCATGGTCGTGACCTGCATCGGCCTGATCGGACATCACCTATTCGCTGTTTGGCATGGAGATCGACGCTTACAAGCTCGATTTGGTGATGACTTCGTAAAGCTGAAACAAAGCACATCCGTGCTGCCTTTCGCCGCTGTCCTCGATGGACGTCAGACCCTGATTTGGAGCGAATTGCTGCGGCCAGCACAACTCGGCATCGCGATCGCGGTGGGGGTTTTCTGGTGGGCCCATCGCTTCATTTCATTGGGAGGCATCGCGTTCCTTCACTCACCTCTTGAAGGGCTTTTGAGCTGAGCTGCCTACACTCAAATCACTCTGCTTCACTCGGATGCCGTCGGCTGCCGATTTTGCCTGGCTGATCCCAGTGCTCCCCCTCGTTGGGGCATTGATCACAGGTCTTGGTCTGATTAGCTTCAATCGCACCATTAACCGGCTCAAAAAACCGGTTGCCTTGCTGCTGATCAGCTGCATTGGAGCTGCAGCGGTCATTAGCTATGCCGTTCTGTTTGAGCAGTTGGGTGGAGCGCCCCCCGTTGAGCATCTGTTCATCTGGGCGAGTGCTGGAGATTTCAGTCTTCCGATGGGGTACGTGGTCGACCCGCTGGCAGCAGTGATGCTCGCCTTGGTGACCACGGTGGCGCTGCTGGTGATGATTTATTCCCACGGCTACATGGCCCACGACAAGGGCTATGTGCGCTTTTTCACCTACCTAGCCATCTTCAGCAGTTCCATGTTGGGGCTCGTGGTGAGCCCCAACCTTCTGGAAATTTATGTTTTCTGGGAGCTGGTGGGGATGGCCTCCTACCTCTTGGTGGGCTTCTGGTACGACCGTGAAGGCGCTGCTCACGCCGCCCAAAAAGCATTCGTCGTCAATCGCGTTGGCGACTTCGGTCTCCTGCTAGGCATCCTCGGGCTTTATTGGGCCACTGGAAGCTTCGGATTCCAGGGCATTGCCGATGGCTTATCTGCAGCCGTCAGCAGTGGTGTCGTACCTGGCTGGGCTGCACTCGCTCTCTGCCTGTTTGTCTTTATGGGGCCAATGGCGAAGTCGGCCCAATTTCCACTCCACGTGTGGTTGCCTGATGCCATGGAGGGGCCCACACCGATCTCTGCTTTGATCCACGCGGCCACCATGGTCGCCGCAGGCGTTTTCCTCGTCGCCAGGCTGGAACCCCTTTACAGCCAATTCCCAGCTGTAGGCACATTTATCGCCGTCATTGGAACGATCACCTGTTTCTTGGGAGCCTCCATCGCTCTCACGCAGATGGATCTCAAGAAAGGGCTTGCTTACAGCACCGTGTCGCAGCTGGGTTACATGATGCTGGCCATGGGGTGCGGCGCTCCCGTTGCTGGCATGTTCCACCTGGTGACCCATGCCTTCTTCAAGGCGATGTTGTTCCTTGGATCTGGATCTGTGATCCATGCCATGGAAGATGTGGTGGGTCACGAACCTGTCCTGGCCCAAGACATGCGGCTGATGGGTGGACTGCGCAAAAAGATGCCGATCACGGCCATCACTTTTTTAATCGGGTGTGTTGCCATTAGTGGCATCCCACCCCTGGCTGGCTTCTGGAGCAAGGATGAGATTCTTGGCCAGGCCTTCAACAGTTTCCCGCTGCTCTGGGCTGTTGGTTTCGCGACTGCGGGCATGACCGCCTTTTACATGTTCCGCCTTTACTTCCTGACCTTCGAAGGGGAGTTCCGGGGGAACAACTCTGCTCTGCAACAGGAGCTCATGGCTGCCGCAGGGAAACAAGTCGAGGAGGGTCACGATCACCACGCAGCCGGCAGTGTCCACGAGTCACCCTGGTCCATGACCCTTCCCCTAGCGGTTCTCGCCGTGCCCTCAGCCCTGATCGGCCTGCTCGGCACCCCCTGGAATAGCCGTTTTGCTGGGCTGCTGAATCCCGAAGAGGCTGCGGAAATGGCCGAACACTTCAGCTGGGGAGACTTCCTTCCGCTCGCCGGAGCGTCCGTTGCGATTTCCGTCACCGGACTCACGGTGGCCGTTCTCGCCTACGCCCTGCGCAGGATCGACCTCGGCGAACTGGTGGCAGCTCGGTTCCCAACCCTCAATGCCTTTTTGGCAAACAAATGGTACTTAGATGCCATCAACGAGAAATTATTTGTACGCAGTAGTCGCAAGCTGGCCCGCGAAGTCCTGGAAGTGGATGCAAAGGTTGTCGATGGTGTGGTGAATTTCACCGGTTTGCTCACCCTTGGTAGTGGCGAAGGCCTCAAATACTTCGAAACGGGTCGAGCCCAGTTCTATGCCCTGATCGTGTTCGGTGGAGTGATTGCCATGGTGGTTCTCTTCGGCGCTCTGGGCTGAGCGATTCGTTGATTTCCAACCTTCAGGAGTGGGGGTTATGTGTGTCAACGCCTATCGAGTGGATGCGCATTCGCCCAAGATTTCTACACTGCCAAAAGTGGTGAAAGACCTGTCCCGTGCTCGAATTTGCCGTTAGTGCACCCTTTGATCCGGCATTCGACATCTCAAGCGGTATCGTTCCGGCCACTTTCCCGTGGTTGAGCCTTTCGATCCTGTTTCCCATTGTTGGGGCCTTCATTGTTCCCTTCGTGCCAGACGATGGAGATGGCAAACAGGTGCGCTGGTTTGCACTCGGAATTGCCCTCACCACTTTCCTCATTACAGCGGCGGCCTATCTCACGGGATATGACCCCAGTTACAGCGGACTCCAACTATCGGAACGGGTGAGCTGGCTGCCCAATCTCGGGCTCACATGGGCTGTTGGGGCCGACGGCCTCTCCATGCCGCTAATCCTGCTAACGAGCTTCATCACAGCCTTGGCGGTTTTGGCAGCCTGGCCCGTGACGTTTAAGCCCAAGCTGTTCTTCTTCCTGATCCTGGCGATGGATGGCGGCCAAATTGCCGTCTTCGCTGTTCAAGACATGCTTCTGTTCTTCCTCGCCTGGGAGCTGGAGCTACTTCCGGTGTATCTCTTGCTGGCCATTTGGGGAGGGAAAAAACGTCAATACGCGGCCACCAAGTTCATTCTCTACACAGCTGGCAGCTCTCTGTTCATCCTCTTGGCAGCCCTTGCCATGGGCTTTTTTGGAGGGGGCGTGCCCAACTTTGAATACAGCGTTCTTGCCCAAAAGGGTTTCAGCACTGGATTTGAGTTGCTCTGTTATGCGGGGTTATTGATTGCCTTCGGGGTGAAATTACCGATTGTTCCCCTCCATACCTGGCTTCCTGATGCCCATGGTGAGGCCACGGCACCTGTTCACATGTTGCTGGCAGGCATTTTGCTCAAGATGGTGGGCTATGCCTTGATGCGCTTTAACGCCGAAATTCTGCCTGTCGCGCATGCCCAATTCGCGCCCCTCCTAGTGGTGCTGGGAGTCGTGAACATCATCTATGCGGCGCTCACCTCCTTCGCTCAACGCAATCTCAAACGCAAGATCGCTTACAGCTCCATCAGCCATATGGGTTTCGTGCTCATCGGCATTGGCAGCTTCAGCGAGCTGGGGACGAGTGGAGCCATGCTCCAAATGATTAGCCATGGATTAATCGGCGCCAGTCTTTTCTTCCTCGTGGGTGCCACCTACGACCGCACTCACACACTTCAGTTGGATGAGATGGGGGGCATTGGCCAAAAAATGCGGATCATGTTTGCCCTGTGGACTGTTTGCTGCCTCGCCTCCCTTGCTCTGCCTGGGATGAGCGGATTTGTGAGCGAACTGATGGTGTTCACAGGCTTTGCCACCGATGAGGCCTACACCCTCAGCTTCCGAATCGTGATTGATGGCCTAGCTGCCATCGGCGTGATCCTGACTCCGATCTATTTGCTGTCGATGTTGAGAGAGATCTTCTTTGGGAAAGAAAACAGAGAACTCGTTTCTCACTCCAATCTTGTGGACGCTGAGCCCAGGGAGGTTTACATCATCGGTTGTCTGCTCGTTCCAATCATTGGCATCGGGCTCTATCCAAAGCTGATGACCGACAGTTACAGCAACACGATCTCAGCTCTTGTAAGGCGTGATGTTGACGCCATGGAGAGGGTCACACGACCCACAGCGCCACTCATCCGCAGCAGTTCCATTGTGCCAGCGCTCTTCTCGGCACCAAAACTGACACAAGCATCTCAGCCCGTCTCGTAAAGATCTTCGTCCTTTCTCTGGAAATGCGATTCAGACCCTGAATCGCTCCTTAATTTTCAGACGCCTGTCGCACACTCTGTTCGCCATGCGTCAGATCAATTTCAGTTTAATTTTCATCTTCGGCCTCGGCACGGTGTTTTTCACGTTGGAGAACACCAGCCCCACCACGGTGAATGTTTTGCCATGGATGCACTACACCTTGCCTCTGGCCGCTCTGCTGCTCTTAGCAGCGGGTATCGGAGCTGCTGCTGCCTGGCTTTTTGCAAGCTGGAGTGGAATGCTCAATACGGTGGAGCGATTGGGCAAAGCCACTGAATTCGAAGCTCAGCAGGTTCGCATTCAAGAATTAGAAACCGACCTCGATCGCTACCGCTCAACGGTCCAGACCCAGTTAGGACTGCTGCCATCAGGCAACAGTGACTCGGCCTCAACCACAAGCGCGAATCCCACCGTCGACATCGATTCCAATTCCTAAAAAGGAAAGGCTTGACGGGAAGAAGGAAGCGAATCTCCTGTGGGGACTGGCGTCCCCCGGATTGGGCCGATACCTTGCCATCAGATTGAGGTTGTTTTTGTCTGATGCTGGCCTGACCTCAAAAGCGGATGCCGGCGCCCGTCTTGCGATCCGTCTTCTCCAGGATGCCGCCCAAAGCGGCACGCTTGATCCTTGGGATGTCGACGTCATCTCAGTGGTAGATGGATTTTTAGATCAACTCAGACAACGCATCGACGTTCCTCGACGGGTTGCTGCTCAGCTGGGCCAACAGGGAGGAAGCTACGAACGTGATTTGGCCGAAAGCAGCGAAGCCTTTCTTGCGGCTTCCGTGCTGGTGGGGCTCAAGGCGGAGGTGCTTGAAGCCAGCACCCTCCCTCCAGACCCGGTCGTGGAAGACGCCTTTGACCCCGACTTCATGGAACAGGGTTGGCTCGATCCCCGCTTCAATTTGCCGCGCCATCCTGAACGCCACCTCTTAAGACGTCCTGTGGCTCCACCTCCCCTGAGGAGGCCGGTCACGCTTGGGGAACTGATCGAACAACTGGAGACCATTGCCGAGCAACTGGAGACAGACGAACTGGACATGCGCCGGCGTCAGCGCCAGAAGCGCTTTAGCAATCGAGAGGCGATTGCCCAGGTCGCAGCCTTGGCCCATCGGGAAAAACTTCCTGAAACCACTGCCGCCTTGGGAGTTTTCTTGAAAGAATGGGAGCAAGCCTTGCACTGGGTTGATTTTGAGCTTCTTGTCAGCCGTTGGGCAGAGGCGGCGGCTCCTGACCTCGACACAGACCGCGTTGGAGTGTTCTGGGCCCTTTTGTTTCTGTCTTCTCAGAGTCAGGTCGAGCTAGAGCAAGTGGGCTCGCTGCACGCACCCATTCGTTTAAAGCGTCTGCTCCTTGCCGGCGAAATCACTCAGTTGCCGATCACCAGTCTGGAAGTGCCAGATATCACGCCGACCTTGCCTGCGATTGCCGCCTAATCACCCTCTTATGTTGATGACTACGTTTTCAAGCTTGGTACGTCAATGAAGGCCATGATCCTGGCCGCAGGCAAGGGAACCCGGGTGCAGCCGATCACGCATGTGATCCCGAAACCCATGATTCCGATCCTGCAGAAACCGGTGATGGAGTTCCTGCTGGAGCTGCTCAAAGAGCATGGTTTCACTGAGGTCATGGTCAACGTGTCTCATTTGGCCGAGGAAATCGAAAACTATTTCCGAGATGGTCAGCGTTTTGGTGTCGAAATCGCTTACAGCTTCGAGGGAAGCATTCAGGACGGCGAACTGATCGGAGACGCCCTGGGTTCTGCGGGTGGTCTCAAAAAAATCCAAGATTTTCAGACCTTTTTTGACGACACCTTTGTGGTGTTGTGTGGTGATGCCCTCATCGACCTCGACCTCACCGAGGCTGTCAGACGTCACCGCGCCAAAGGCGCACTGGCCAGTCTTGTCACCAAAACGGTCCCCAAAGACCAGGTGAGCAGTTATGGCGTTGTGGTGAGTGATGACGATGGCAAAATCCAAGCCTTTCAAGAGAAACCCAGTGTTGAGGAAGCGTTAAGCGACACGATCAACACCGGCATCTATCTCTTCGAGCCTGAGATTTTCGAGCACATTCCCTCCGGAAAATCCTTCGACATCGGTTCCGATCTCTTTCCCACTTTGGTGAAGCAAGGCGCTCCGTTTTATGCCCTCCCCATGGATTTTGAATGGGTCGACATCGGCAAAGTACCTGATTACTGGCAAGCCATTCGCAGCGTTCTCCAAGGAGAAGTTCGTCAAGTTGGCGTTCCTGGGAAAGAGGTCAAGCCCGGTGTGTTTACGGGCCTGAATGTGGCGGCCAATTGGGACAAAATCAATGTTGAAGGCCCGGTCTATGTCGGCGGAATGACCAAAATTGAAGATGGTGCCACCTTGATCGGTCCCACGATGATTGGGCCAAGCTGCTACATCTGCGAAGGTGCAACCATCGACAACTCGATCATTTTTGATTACTCAAGGATCGGGACGGGCGTGCAATTAGTGGAAAAACTCGTGTTTGGCCGCTATTGCGTTGACAAGGAAGGCGATCACATCGATCTCCAGGAAGCTTCACTCGATTGGTTGATCACGGATGCCCGTCGTCAGGATTTGGTGGAGCCCTCTCCCCAACAGAAAGCGATGGCAGAACTCCTGGGCACCGACCTCACCCAGGCAAGCTGACGGCAGCCTGTTTCAAAATCGCTGGAATGCGTTCTTCTGCTTTGATCGCCATCAGATGAACGCCTTGAGCCACTCCTAGGTATCGCTGAACCTGTTCAGCAGCAATTTGAATGCCTTCTGCCGCCGGGTCCGCCGCGCCCTCCAAGCGGGCGATCAGACTGTCAGGAATGCAGGCACCAGGCACCATCCGATTGATAAACGCTGCATTGCGCGCCGACTTCAACAAGAACACACCCGCTAGCACTGGAAGTTCCATGGGCTCTGAGATCTCACGGCAAAACCGTTCCAATACAGCAGCATCCATCACCATCTGCGTCTGAACAAAACGCGCTCCTGCGGCTTTTTTTCGCTCCATCCGTCGCACCAAGCCTGACCAACTTGCACATTGGGGATCTGCCGCCGCTCCCGCGAAGATGTCGGTAGGACCATCAGCAAGATCACCCTTCACCGGATCATCTCCCCGATTGAAGGCCGTGACCTGCTGCAGCAAGCGCACAGATTCCAGTTCATTCACAGGACGGGCCTTGGGCTGATCACCAGCACGCACAGGATCCCCGGTAAGGCAAAGAAGATTACGGATCCCCAACGCATGGGCACCCAACAGATCAGCTTGAATCGCAATGCGATTGCGATCGCGACAGGCCATCTGCAGCACGGGCTCGATGCCTTCGTCCAAAAGGAGACGAGCCACAGCAAGACTGCTCATCCGCATGACTGCACGACTGCCATCCGTGACATTGACAGCATGGACAAACCCCTTGAGGGCCCTTGCCATCTCGAGAGCATGGGATGGGTCTCCACCTCGTGGAGGCATCACTTCAGCCGTAATGGTGACGGCTCCAGCCTCGAGGCTGCTTTGCAGCGCTGAACGCAAACGAATGATCGCTACTGAAAACCACTATGGAAGATCAGGTTCTCCATACCTGCTTAAGATGCAAACCATGGTCCAAGAAGAATGGCCATCGGTGAGGAGCCCTGTTCAATGACTGTTTCCCTCTCCAGCCGTGAAATAGAGATCATCGAACTGGTAGCCATGGGGCTGACCAATCAAGAGATCGCTGAACGACTGACGATCAGCAAGCGTACGGTCGACAATCACGTGAGCAATGTGTTCACAAAAACCGGCTCAAAAAATCGCGTGGCTTTGTTGAACTGGGCGATGGATCACGGAAAAATTTGCCGAGATGGCTTCAATTGCTGCACCCTTCCCCCTGATGCCTCCGACGCGTCCTGATTGGAAGAGGGGCAGGGATTGGGATATCCGTTAAGGAGCAGCTCGCCAAAGAAAGTCCAAACAAACTGGCATAAGCGAGGCAGGCTTCACGATCCAATCCTGTGAAACGCAGGATCCCATCAGAGTCATATAGACCGAGCATGCCGTCTCCCCTTGCGAACCATGCTCCAAATCTAAAGGAAATCAAAAGAATTTTTAGGTTTTCAGTCGATATTCGTCAATCCAATCCCGAGGCCAGGTAGCAAAAGGCTGATAAGCCAGTGCTGCATTGCTCCAGCGCGGATCCCCTGTGATCTCAACACCACACCAGTCGGGGATCGTTAAGGGGCTATCGGGGGCCTCAAGTTCAACCTCAGCAAGAATTAACGGTGAATTGCTGCCTTCAAAGCAATCAACGACCCAATCCCCCCCTCCCTGCTGAAGGGAATAGCGCGTTTTCGTGACGCGATGGGGCGCAAGTGCCCAAAGCTCTTCCGCATCCATTCCGGGGATGTCGTATTCGAATTCATGGCGAGCAATCCCTGCAGCAGGGGCCTTCAAGGTCAGCCATGCCTTGCCATCAGCGCGCAACCGCATGCGAACGGTGAATCCATCGGGCGAAGCGGACAGATACCCCTGTCGCAGCGCTTGGGGGGGACCCGCCACAAGACGCCATCCGGGATGGGTCACCAGGAATCGCCGTTCAATCTCCAGGGCCATCTCAGTTTGAGGAGGGAGCACTATCCAGCAAACTTCCCGCCCAGTGAAGTTTGCGTGACAACGTTCGGTAATAGGAAGGACTTTGATCCAGCTGGACCATCAACGCATGATGGGCAGCCTGCTGAATGACGCAGCATTCACCTGGGCCAAAAACCTCTCCAGCCGCCCCATCTTTCCAAAGTTTCACCTGACGACTGGCATCACCCAGAGGCCAAATCACAACCCTGGAGCGAGGAGGCAGCACCACGGTGCGACTTGACAAACTCATCGGACAAATCGGACTGACAACAATCGCATCGATCCCTGGATGCAAGATCGGGCCACCAGCAGCCATCGCATAACCCGTTGATCCCGTAGGCGAAGCCAAAATCAAGCCATCTCCTCGAACTTGATCCACAACCTCTCCATCGATCTCCATTTCAAGAATGCAGGTTGGAGACAAATCTTCGTGATAGGGCTTGAGGTAGAGGTCATTCAGTGCCCAGTGAATCTCCTGATCGTCAGGAAGACCATCGTCTGCTCCAGAGGTCTCCTCATCCTCAGAACCATGCAGATCCCCCATGCGCTGGATCACCGCCTGCAACATCATGCGCCGCTCCAAGGCAAAACGATCTTCCAGCACGCGCTCCCAGAGCCCTTCACTGCGAAGCAAGCCGGGATCATGCGTGAGAAAGCCAAGATGGCCTCCTACGTTGAAACTCAGAATCGGGACATCCAGAACGGCGAGGTGTCTGGCGGCACCGAGCACGGTTCCATCACCCCCAAGCACCACCGCCAAATCCGGTAGCCGAGGCTCCGAAGCCAGCAAACCGGGGAACGGGTCTGCCGTCAGGCCACTCATCGCCAAGACGCAGGTCACGCCAATCGTCTCAAGCTCATCGGCGCAACGACGCGCCTCTTTGAGCGCCAGTGGGCTATCTGCGCGATAAATCAGCCAGACCCGTTGAAGGCGCATAACAGCGTGACGTCTTTACCAGCGCAAAAGATTGAAGCGCTCCATGTCCACAGTGACTCTGTTCCTGTACAGCGACAACAAGATCGCCAAACCGACAGCAGCCTCAGCGGCAGCAACGGTGATCACAAACACTGAGAACACCTGGCCACGAATCAGTTGGCCATCGACGTAGGAAGAAAAGGCCATCAGGTTGATGTTCACTGCATTGAGCATCAACTCAATGCTCATCAACACGCGAACAGCATTTCGGCTGTTAATAAGACCCCAGACTCCCGTACAAAACAGGACTGCTGCCAAGAGCAGATAGGCTTGGAGAGGAACAGAACCAGAAAGCAGCTCAGAGAGCATCACAAGAAAGGAGAAAGAATTCAGGCGCGAGGCTGGTCGGTCAATAAAGGGGTGCGTGCCTTTTCTATTAGGCCCTGATCGACCTCTTCGCCAGTGACAGGATCTACAGATTGAACGTCACGACGGGCCAAAACAATGGCCCCAATCATGGCCATCAACAATAAAACAGATGCCAACTCAAAAGGCAGCAAGTAGTCGGTGAACAGATGTTCACCGATGCGAACGGTGGCATCCTCCCCAATCGGCATTGGGCCCTTGGCCCAGGGCGTGGTGACCACAACACGGGTCAAGAGTGCAAACAGGCCAACACACACACCACCCGAGAGAAGACGGCGTATGGGGAGTCCGGGGATCGGAGCCAGATCCTCCTTTTTGTTCACCAGCATGATCGCGAACAGGATCAAAACGTTGACGGCACCCACATACACCAGGACCTGGGCCGCCGCCACAAAACTGGCGTTAAGCAGGAGGTAGAGACCTGCCACTGCCAAAAACACACCGCCTAGGAGGAAGGCTGAATAGACAATGTTGCTCAAGAACACCACGCCGAGGGCTCCCAGGACGATGACGGCACTCAGAGCCAAAAAACAAATGAGCTGCGTTGACGCGGCGATCGTCATCCTGCGCTCTCCTCCTCGTTGGAAGCTGATAAAGATGATTCTCTCCCATCCTCGGCAGCCTTCCTGGATCCAGCGGCCTTGAGCTCCTCAAGGATTTGCTCAGGAAGCTTGCCTGCTCGGGGGCGATCAGGAGAAACGCCATGGGGCTGAACTTCCCCAGCGGGCAAATACACCAGTTCCCGCAACGGCTGGACCGATGGATCTGTCGTCACACTGGTTGGCAGGCGACCTAAGGCAACGTTGTCGTAATTCAGGCTATGGCGATCGAAGGCTGCCAATTCATATTCTTCGGTCATCGACAAGCAATTGGTAGGGCAGTACTCCACGCAGTTGCCGCAAAAAATACAAACCCCAAAATCAATCGAATAATTGCGTAGCTCTTTTTTCTTCGTCTCCTTGTTCATCACCCAATCAACCACGGGAAGATTGATGGGACAGACGCGCACACACACCTCACAGGCGATGCACTTGTCGAATTCGTAATGAATCCGTCCTCGATACCGCTCAGACGGGATCAGCTTCTCGTAGGGGTACTGCACCGTGACCGGACGGCGCTTCATATGGTCGAAGGTGACCGACAGGCCTTGCGTGAGATTACGGGCCGCATCCACTGCATCCCTGGTGTAATCACCAACCTGTTTAAGGAAGCCGAACATGGTTTGGAATCGGGGAAGGGAACGATCGAGGAATCAAAACCCGGCTTTCATGATGCCGCCGGGAGAGGGGAAGTGACGAAATCAGCCGCCAAAAGCAACCGGAAAGGCCAGCTTGAGGGCTGCTGTGACCAGGAGGTTGACCAGGGCCAAAGGCAACAGGAATTTCCAGCCAAGATCCAACAGCTGATCGATCCTGACCCGTGGAGTGGTCCAACGCAAAAGGATCGCGATGAAGACCAACAGATAGGCCTTCAAAACCGTCATCACAATGCCCACGGTGCCTGTGATCAACTGCACCAAAGGCGCATCAATCGGCTGGTTTAACCAAGAGGCCAGCCATTCAACGGGGATCGGGAAGCCCCAACCACCTAGATAGAGGATGGAAACAAGGAGAGCAGAGAGAACCAGATTGATGTAACTGCCCAGGTAGAAGAGGGCAAATTTCATCCCTGAGTATTCGGTCTGATAGCCAGCAACCAGCTCTTCCTCAGCTTCTGGGAGGTCAAAAGGCAGACGCTCACACTCCGCAAGCGCACAAATCCAGAAAATCAGGAAGCCAACCGGCTGACGCCAGATGTTCCAACTCAGAACACCAGCCCCCGTTTGTTGGTTAACGATATCGACAGTGCTTAAGGAGTTGCTCATCATCACGACGGCCAGGACGGCCAACGCGAGCGGAATCTCGTAACTGATCGATTGGGCTGCCGCACGAAGACCTCCCAACAACGAATATTTATTGTTTGAGGCGTAGCCACTCATCAGAAGACCAATGGGCTGAACGCTGCTCAGCGAGATCCAAAGGAAAATGCCAACGCCCACATCGCTGATCAACAGGTTCTGCCCGAAGGGCACGATCAACCAAGACAAAATGACCGGCACCACCACCAGCACAGGGCCGAGGGTGAAAAGAATGCTGTCCGCTCGGTCCGGAATGATGTCTTCCTTGACGAGCAGCTTGAGCCCATCGGCAAGAGGCTGAAGAACACCGAGGGCTCCGGCGTACTCAGGCCCAACCCTTTGCTGCACGGCCGCAGAAATCTTTCGTTCCAGCCACACCGTGACCAGAACCCCCACAACAGCGGCCACAAGGACCAGCAACATCGGGAAGGGAAGCCAGAGCATGCGGGCAGCCTGGGCCGAGAGCCCAAACCCCTCCAGGGCCTGACTAAAGCTCTGCTCAAGGTCAAGACCCGGGCTCACCAGAGCCGGCGCGGTGGTGGCGAGGGAAGTCACCATGGTCAGAGAACAGATTGATGCAACTTAAGCGCCCGCGGCATTCACCCGCTCGTCTGCAGGGACCCAATGACGCATGGATGTGCCGGTATAAATCTGAGAAGGGCGAAAAATCCGATTGGCGCCGAGCTGCTCCCTCCAATGTGCCAACCACCCGGCCACCCGGGAAATCGCAAACACCGGGGTGAACAGATCTCTTGGAATCCCAAGTTTCCGGTACACAAGCCCTGAATAAAAATCAACGTTGGGATAAATCCCCTTGGGCCCGAGTCGAATCGCCGCAGCCGTTTCAAGGGCATGGGCCACGTCATAGAGCTCGTCGTGACCAAAGCGAGCAAACAACTCCTCAGCCAAGGACTGAAGGATCACGGCCCGCGGATCTTTCACTTTGTACTCACGGTGGCCAAAACCCATCACTTTGCGTTTGCTCGCCACGGCTGACTCGAGGTAGGAGTCGGCCTGTTCCGGAGTACCAATCTCCTCCAACATCGCCAGAACATCTTCGTTAGCGCCTCCATGGAGAGGGCCCGCCAGCGTTCCGACCGCCGATGCCACGACGGCATAGGGGTCGGTCAACGTGCTCGCCGTCACCCTGGCGCTGAACGTACTGGCATTGAGGCTGTGCTCAGCGTGGAGGATCAAACAGCGATCAAAGATTCGAGAGGCCAGGGGATCGGGCTCTTGCTCCGTGAGCATGTACAGAAAGTTGGCGGAGTAAGCCAGGTCGTCGCGGGGCTGGATTGGATCCTGGCCTTTTCGGATCAACTGGAAGGCCGCCACCATGGTTGGAATCTTGGCAATCAGCCTGACAACAGCGTCGTAGATGTATTGCGGATCATCGATGGCCCGGCGGGAATAGAAGAGACCCAAGGAAGCCGCGCTCGATTGCAGCGCATCCATCGGATGCCCGTTGGCGGGGAAGCACTTCATCATGTCGCGCACCCGAAAGCTGACTCGGCGATGCATCTGCACTTCGTGCTCAAAATCACGAAATTGCTGCGGTGTCGGCAGTTCACCCCAGATCAACAGATAGGTGGTCTCCAGGAAACTGCTGTGGACCGCAAGGTCATCGAGGGAGTAGCCCCGATAGGAGAGACGCCCCTGGAGGCCGTCAATGTCGCAAATCGAAGATTGGGTGGCGGGGACGCCCTCCAGACCAGGCCTGAACACCAACCCCGTGCGTTCATGCCGGATTTCGGTACCGCCGGTCTGACTCACCACCACCCACAACAACAACTTCTCACCGCAACTTAAACGCAGCCCGGCAATAACAGACGTGGTCTTAGCAACCCCTGCAGCTGCGCAAGGCCACGGGGATCTTGATGGGATGGGTCCCAATGAAGATGACAAAGCCCCGCCTTACGCAGCCTCAGGCCAGCGGATGGCGCTCCGATCAACGCTGCCGCAAGCCGACTCAAATCAGGCTCATGCCCCACCAGCAAACACGAGCCTTGCAAGCGCTCGACCAAGGGCCATGAATCCCCGCCGGGCTCAAGACAACGAGCGAGCTCAACCGCAGGAGCCATCCCGCTTTTTACGGCCAGCTCAGCGGTTTCACGCGCTCGGCGATATGGGCTGCTGTACAAGCGGTCGGAGATCAATCCGAGATCGCGCAGACGGCAACAGACTTTGAACGTGCGCTCGCGGCCCAAAGGGGTCAGAGGGCGATCCGAATCATCCGTACCTTGATGGCGCTCAACCGCGATGCCATGCCGCAACAGCAATAGGTCAACCAAACCGCAGCTGGGCACGGAGACGCAAGCGGTGAGAGCCTGCTTGACCATCTCCCTCCTCACCAGATCCCTCCTCTTGATCGGTCCCAACCGCCAAAGCAAGCTCATGCACCGCCGGGAGTAGGGGTCGGCCGGCCACCGACTGAATCAAGCTCCAGGGCCGCCACTTTTGGAGCTGAGCGCGGCTGGGCTCCGTCGCCAAGGCCAACTGCTGTGCCAGAGGCGCCGCCCCATCGTCCTGCAAGGCCCGTAGTTGATCCAAGCGCGGCTCAAGGGCGGAGTGATCCTGACGCGTTGTCAGAGCATCCAGGGTCTGCCCCCACCAGTCTTGACCAGATTCACGCTCCAAGGCCACCGCAAGCTGGGCCTGAAGAGAGGCTTCACCCCGCTGCCGCTGCCGGGCTAGCCGGGTCCATACCTCAAGGGCCGATCCATCAGACGGCAGGGCTGAGCGCACGAGCCCCTTGACTTGGAGGTCCGCATCCACGGCCTCCAAACCAGGCTGATCACTGGATGTTCCCAATAGCCATCCCTCTTCACCCTGCTTCCAAAGCAGGGGGCCCGCATCCAACCCCACCACAGCGGAAGCCCCCTCGGCTCCCAGGGTTTGGAGAGTCTCCTCAAGAACAGGCGCCAACCATTGAGCGACGGGGTCCTGATCATGAGGACTTAGGAGCCCTGCAGGATCCGAGAGCAAAGCGAGGGCAGAGGCTGATCCACCGGCTGAACGCATCAAGGATTGCGACTGCAGGCCGCCAGTCCCTGAACCTCCAAGCGGCTGACGAAAACGCAACACAGCATCCAGATCGAGAGCAGTCCCTTTGGGTTCCAGTGCTGCTACCAGACCAACCAGGTCGTCGTCATCAGAGATGGAGCGCGGCATTCCAAGCCACGTCGCCATCGCGACAGGATCAGCCGTTAGCAGCGCCGCACCCCGACCAAGCTGCTGCAAGTCAGCCACGAGAGCTTCGTCTCCAAGCTGGTGCAAAGCATCCAGTTGAGACACATCCAAAGACTGCTCCAGCACACCACGACCGGAGGCAATTAAGAGCAGGTCATCGTCGATCAAGGCTGTAGCGATGGGCTGTGGATCTTGACCAAGCAGCGCTCCGCGACCGCTGATCACACCCATTCCCCGGTAACGACTGATTTGCAGATCGGTGCCTGCCAAGCTGCGCGTTTGCCAAAAGCGTTGCAGGAAACGCTTGGCCCCGTCTTGATCAAGGCTGGTGAGGGCGAGCACCCAACCCGCAGGAGCATCGGAGACGGGCGCAAACAAGGACAAACTGACCTGGGGACCGATCCAATCCGCGAGTTCTCCCACAAAATCCAAGCCCGCTAGAGCAAAGGCTCCATCCCGCAATTGCTGGGTGCTGTCCCGAGCTTTGCGTCGGCGTGACACCGGAGCCACGGCCTGGGCATAGGCAGGCATGCGCCCAGGATCAGCAAGCCAATGCAAACTCAGGGATGCATTTCTCGGAACGAACCGAGCGGCTCGTGGCAAGACGAGGGGTTGCCCGACAATCTTGAGGGGACTCTGCTGAGCCATCGCCCACCACAGGCCCAAGGCGGTGGTTAGCAGCAACACCACCGTTGCAGCGACAGCTAAAAGGAAGGAACGCGCCTTCATGAAGCAGCAGGCGTGGGTATGGCCTCATCTTTGTTCATGATGAATCCCATGACACCCTCTTCACCCCAATCGATCAGCGCCAAAGACCTTCACGCGTGGCTAGCGAGCGGCAGTGCCCTTCAGCTCGTTGATGTTCGCGAGCACTCCGAACTGGAGATCGCTCCCTTCCCCGGGCAGGTGGAACATTTACCGCTAAGTGAATCAAATCTATGGCTTTCCGATCTGCCCGCAAGGCTGACCACCAGCAAACCCATCGTGGTCATTTGTCACGCCGGGATCCGTAGCCGAAATTTTGGCTGCTGGCTCTTAGAGCAAGGACCGGATTATGAGGTCTGGAACCTAGAAGGCGGCATTCATGCCTGGAGTGTGGACGTCGACCCGAGCGTTCCCCGTTACTGAGCAGCGGTTCATGACAACGCCACCAATCCGAGGGGAAACCTCCGTACGATCAAAACGCTGATTGTGTGCCTGTGCAGCCGCTGCCCCGCCGACAACAGGAGGTGCTCAGGGCCACAGTGCACCACTACGTTGACACCATTGAGCCAGTGGGGAGCCGAACCCTGGTTCAGAGGTTCGATCTGCAAGCCAGTGCTGCCACCGTGCGTTCAGCCATGGGGGCTTTAGAGCAGCGGGGTCTTCTCACCCAACCCCATACATCTGCTGGACGGGTTCCAAGCCCCAGTGGATACAGGCATTACGTGGATTGCCTACTTCCGAAGCCCGGAACAATCGCCCAACATCTCGATCAGGAGTTAACCCAACTCAGCCTTCGCTGGGCAGCTCTGGATGATCTGCTCCAAAACATGGCGAGAAGGCTCACCGATTTCACGGGACTGATGAGCCTGATCACGCACCCCAGCCAAGGGCAACCCGCACTGGAAGCGATCCGACTGGTGCGCAGCGAGGAGCGATTGCTGGTGATGTTGGTGCAAAATTCCAGCCAAGCCAGTCACCTCAATCTTCGGCTGCCCCACGGCAGTGAGCATCAAATCGAAGCGATGGATCAATGGGCGCGTCGGCAGCTCGACGGCAATGGCCGTTTGAATTGGAATGCACTGCCCAGAGAATTGCAGGCCTGCGGCAGAGCCCTCCGCGATGCCATTGACAGCCATCAGACCTTGCAAACCACCCAAGAAACCAAGGCTCTCTTTCATGGCGTGTCTCGGCTCATAGCCGAGCCCGAATTCAGCCAAAGCGCCAAGCTCAGACCACTCCTTGAATTGATGGATCAAAGTCCTGCAGCCCTAACCCTCTCCGCTTCCAGTCCTGGATATGGCATCTGGATCGGCCAAGAACATCCCGAACAGGCTTTGCACCACTGCTCAGTGGTCCAAGCCACCTACACAAGCGCCACAGACGGCGTGGGGCATGTGGCGCTTGTGGGGCCAATGCGCATGGCCTACGCCACAGCACTCGCTGCCGTTAAGAGTGCCGCCCATCATCTCGAGAATCTTCTGAACTGACATGGCGTTCCAAGGAAGACCCCTGCCCCCCCCGGTCGCCATCGTCCTCGGACTCAGCATCGGGGGGGCTTTGTTTGCCATTTGGAGCGGTGTCAACCTGACAACGAACCAGGAGCCGTTTGAGCCCGCGCCGAACACCTCGATTGCCTCCAACGAGGCAGAACGAAGCGTTGCGAGCGAGAACCTTGATTCACTTCTCAACGAAGAACCCCGCCCTTGGTTGCTGGCACAGTCCCTTCCCCTGAAAGGCCCCTCCGGGCATATCGGAGAGCGCTTCGCCCTAGGGATCGACACTGTTCTACGAGAGTTGAATAACCGTGGTGGCATCGCCGGACGCCCCGTCAAGGTTTGGCGGATCGATGATGGCTATGAGCCAGAAAATACGCTGCGTAATACCCGCTTTTTTGCGGCCGAGCCTGATGTTTTGGCCCTCTTCGGCTTTTTTGGCACACCCACGAGCAAAGCGGCCCTACCGATTGCCAAGAAGGCGGGACTCACCCTTGTTGCTCCTCTCACAGGTGCTAGCGCCCTACGGGCACAAGGTCAGACAGGGGTGTTGCACTTCCGAGCCAGCTATGCGGAAGAAGCTCGGCGGATCGTCAATCACCTCGTCAACGACGGCTTCGTCAGAATTGCAGTGGCGTATCAGAACGACGCCTATGGAAAAGACGTGCTTGCCAGCACAGTGGAGGCCCTGAAAAAGCACAATCTCAGCGCTGTCAGCACAGCGGCCCTACCACGAAACTCCATTGAAACAAAGCAAGCCGCCGACACGATTATCAAATCAAAGCCCGATGCCCTGATCGTGATCTCACTGAGCAAAACGATGGCCTCGTTGGTGAACAACCTGCATCGAAATGGCAGCCGCCCGCAATTAATGACCATCTCTCCAACAGGAACCAAAGCGCTGTTTCGAGATCTACCTCAAGCAGCCGCCTTTGGCGTTGGTGTCACACAAGTTGTGCCCTTCCCTTGGGATGCACGGCACCCAGATGTCGCGAGCTATCAACGACTCCTACGTCAGCAGCAGCAGGATGGTGAAGTTGATTTCGATTTCTACAGCCTCGAAGGCTTCATGGCAGCGCAATGGCTCGTTGAGGCGATGGAATCGATTGCTCCAGATATCAACCGGGACCGACTCGTCGATGAACTGAGACGCACCACGCCAGGATTACATCGCAGTATCGATTTGGTTTTCCTTGGCAGTGATCCCTGGGAACCCTAAAAAGGTTGTCAGATCAACAACCAGCTAGCTATTGACAATAAAACCATAATTATAAGAGAAATAGGAGGCCAGAATTGCTCATAGAAATGGATACGTCCCAAAATCAAGTCTCGACGATCACTGGCCTCTAATTCCGCTCGCCTCTTGAGACTCTCAAGGTAGAGGACCAGTGCGAAGCTAACAATCGAAAGGATGTAAGCAATCGCATAAATCGAATCTAAAAACGAAAGATAAGGGAGGCTTGGCAGCTCTGATCGATATCCATCTTGCAAAAAGATCAGCGTTAACAAAACGGCGATCGGAATCTCAACACGAAACTCTGTCAGCACCCGGGTAATCAAAACAATCGAGGCCATCACCACAACCAGGGGCTGAATCAAAGTCCAGAATGCAGACCAAGAAGACTTTTGATAAGACACATCAAAAATAAGCTGGCTGTATTCCTCATCCACAGCGCTAACGCCAAGTCCCGAGGCAAAGTGATGCCGAAATTCCCCAAAAGACCAGCCGCGTGTGAGCCAGCCAAAGAGATCAGAATACTGACCAATCCCGCTATCCCTTAAATCAGGAATCAAACGAAGACTTTGATAGGTCAGATCACCGACAGGATCATCAGCCTCAAGAACAACAGGGAGACTCACCGAGTTAAAAGGAAACCTCCGCAAGTCCAAGTTGTCAATGTAAAAGTCCCCTGTATACAACATCCCTTGCCCAAAAGTGCCGTCTTCAAATTCACGGACGTCCCGCAAAGGCGTGATTACAGATGTTTCCGGATTGATATCATTTTCAAGTCCAATCACCTCGGAAATAGCCAAGCCTCTTTCTTCCAAGTAATCCTGGAAAGGCTTTCCCCAACGCATCCAGATATATCCCTTGCTGGAAAAGCTAGGAACCTCCAGATCCAGACTGAAGTTATTCGCAACGTAAATACCTGCATAGACCTTGTATTTTGCCGCTTCCAGAAGTTCCGAATCACGCAGGACTTCCGCCCCCTTTAATGGCCTGCCACGAGCCGCAGCATCAGGCGCTTCATTACGAATGTGAGGAGTACTCGTGAGCCGAAGCAATTCTCGAGAACTGATCACGTCTAAATTTTCTCTACCAAGAAATTGAACCAGAAAAATCCCAGAGATTACAATCACCAGGACGAGGAGAAAGTCCCAAAAGTTTAATCTGATGCGCAACATCTTGGGATGCTTCAACAAGCGCTGAAGCACAGTCTTCAAAGCTGACTTCCAAGTTTTTCCGCCACGGTGTTCACATCCTTATCACCACGGCCAGAACAATTGATCACAATTTCGCTGCCGCTGGGAAGCGTGGGGCACAACATTTCCAGCCAAGCAAACGCATGGGCGGTTTCCAAAGCGGGAATGATTCCCTCCAACTCACTCACAAGCCGTAAAGCGGAAAGCGCCTCATCGTCCGTAACGGCAGCGTATTCAGCGCGGCCGATATCCCGCAGATAACTGTGCTCTGGCCCCACACCGGGATAGTCAAGCCCAGCACTGATGGAATGCGCTTCCTGGACTTGGCCGTCCTGATCTTGAAGAAGCAGGCTCATCGCCCCATGCAGCACCCCCACTCGGCCCTCCGTAATCGTGGCGGCATGACGTCCGGTTTCCACTCCATCACCAGCGGCCTCAACACCAATCAGGCGAACTGAGGTGTCTTGCACAAACGGATGGAAGAGCCCCATCGCATTGGAACCTCCACCCACACATGCCAACAACACATCAGGAAGCCGCCCAAACGACTCCATGCACTGCTTCCGGGCTTCATTGCCGATCACTGCATGGAAGTCACGCACCAACATCGGATAGGGATGTGGACCAGCCACGGATCCAAGGATGTAGTGGGTGGTTTCCACATTGGTCACCCAATCGCGGATGGCTTCGCTCGTCGCGTCCTTCAAGGTGGCCGTTCCTGCCGTGACCGGCTGAACGGTGGCTCCCAATAAGCGCATACGGAACACATTCAGCGCCTGACGGCGCATGTCTTCAGCCCCCATATAGACCACGCACTCCAGGCCGAAACGAGCGCATACCGTTGCGGTGGCCACGCCATGCTGACCGGCGCCGGTTTCAGCAATGATTCGCTTCTTGCCCATACGCAAGGCCAACAACGCCTGACCAAGGGCATTGTTGATTTTGTGCGCACCCGTGTGATTGAGATCTTCGCGCTTCAACCAGATGCGTGGACCACCATCGGAACGGCGATAGTGAGCGGTGAGACGCTCCGCTTCGTAGAGGGGTGTGGCTCGCCCTACATAGGATTTCAGCAGCCGGTTTAGCTCAGTCGTGAAGGCTGAATCCTTCCACGCTTCAGCCGCCGCTTGTTCAAGCTCAGCAAGCGCTGGCATCAGCGTTTCGGGAACGTACTGCCCTCCATAACGACCAAACCGACCGTGAGCTTCAGGCCGAACCGAAGGCGTCAGGCTGGCTGGATCTGGGGTGCTGGCAGTCGGCAGAGTGCTTGTCACAGGTCTGGCATGCCGCTGAAACGGCGTCTTGCAATAAGTCAGCGTAAACAGGCGATTACACGATGTCGTGGATCACAGGCCTCAATACGCAGATCTCGAAACCCTGCCTGCAGGAGAGCAGCGCCCATATCGAGGCCGAAATAGTCCTCGATGTAGGGCTCGGTGCTCTTCAGCAGGGTCGCAACGGCGGCTGGCAGGCGTTGCAATACCGATGAAGCTGGATCCTGATCCACCATCAGCAACACGCCCCCAGGCTTCAGAAGACGCGCTGCTTCTTGCAACACCTCACGGGTGGCGCTTTGAGGCAGCTCGTGGCAAACAAACTGAAGGCTGATGAAATCAATGCTCTCACTCGCCAAAGCGGTGTGTTCGGCAGCGGCATGGCGCCACTCACTGATCAAGCTGTCGCGATCTCTGACCCTTGCCACAGCCAGCATCTCCGGGGAGAGATCCAAACCGATCAGCCTTGGCCTGTTCAAACCACGTTGATCGGCCCGAGCGTTCAACCAACGGGCAAGCGCCTGGGTGCTGACGCCAACGGAACAACCCAGATCCAAAACCTCGCAGGTGGAATCGCTGAGAAGCGGTTCCACCACGGCATGGATCGCATCGCGGAGTCGCGTTTGAGCCTGGAGCGGCTCCAGCTCTTCCTTCGGCCAAATTCGCAGGGCCATCGCATCGGTGGCTTGCTCAGCCTCCGCTGCCGCCTGCCAGCAGAGGTTGCCCTGCTCATAGGCATGGAAACGCGCTTGGTAGTAGGCGGGAGGAACCAGGCCCTCGGCGCGACTCTCCGCCAGAAGGGGAGCGGCCGCCTCCAACAACTCAGACCGTCGCTTCCGCCAAGGGATGCCGTTGCGCTCAGCCGTCCGGATGATCAGCTGTCGTGCCTGAAAAAACAGGGGGCGACGCAACAGGCGGATGCCAATCAACCGTTCAATCCAGCGGCCGAGCCCCCGACTGGAATCAGCCCATTGGGGAGCGGGAGCAGACCCACTCATGTTGAGAAACGGCAGGATAGGAACGGATGCGAATAGCTCATGCGCAAGGGAGGCTGGCAAGAATTCAGCAGTGCTGACAGTCTGCAACGCCCAACTGGACCATCAGCAGGCGTCACACCCAAAAATGAGCAGGTGGTTCGCGTGCAGCCCACCCGCGGAGGGAAAGGGGGCAAAACCGTCACGGTGATCCGAGGTCTTGAGTTAGAGCCAGATGGCTTGAAGTCCCTCCTCAAAAAGTTGAAAACGCGCATTGGCAGTGGCGGCACCGCAAAGGATGGCGTGATCGAGTTGCAGGGGGATCAGGTTGAGCTCAGTCTCGAATTGCTTAAAAAAGAGGGCTACAAACCCAAGAGAGCTGGAGGCTGAGACCTCAGCGGCTTCATGCCGAGATTGTGCCGTCGTCGTTTACGCCAGGAGACAATGCCATCTTTCGCGCTCCGTTCATGGCCGCCGCCGACAACACAAAAGCAACCAACATCGTTTGGCACCAGGCCTCGGTTGATCGCGACACTCGCGCTAAACAACGGGGCCACGGCAGCTCAATCCTCTGGTTTACGGGCTTAAGCGGGGCTGGCAAAAGCACCTTGGCCAATGCCGTGAACGCTGCTTTGTTTGAACGTGGACTGGCGACTTACGTGTTGGACGGCGACAACGTTCGCCACGGGCTCTGCAAGGACTTGGGCTTTTCCGACGCCGACCGAGAAGAGAACATCCGGCGCATCGGCGAGGTGGCGAAGCTGTTCCTCGATGCCGGCGTGATTGTGCTGACGGCGTTTGTGTCTCCTTTTCGGGCTGACCGCGACAAAGCAAGAGCTCTTGTGAACGCAGGAGACTTCATCGAGATCCACTGCGCAGCCGATCTCAGCGTTTGCGAAGAACGTGACACCAAGGGGCTCTATGCCAAAGCGCGTGCGGGAGAAATCAAAGAATTCACAGGGATCTCCAGCCCCTATGAAGCACCGGAACATCCTGAACTCAATATCAACACCGGCCACAGCAGCCTGGACAGCTGCGTCGACCAGGTGATCCATTATCTGGTTGCGCAAAAAATCATTCCTGCGCAGAGCTGAGCGCTTTCGAAGGGAGATCAAAGCCCTGACGATCAGCCCAGGCATCGATCAGGGTTTTGATGCAACTCGCCACTGGCACGGCAAGCAACAGGCCCAGAAGCTCTCCAAAACCGAACAAAGCGCCCGCTCGTGCACCAAGCGGAAGAGCAATCAGCAGCCAAGCCGGCTGCAAGCCAACGATGCTCCCCATCAAGCGTGGCTGGATCACCTGATCCACAACCTGACCGACGCCAATCGCGGCCGCCAGGATGGCGAGGCCCATTCCAGGATCTTGCACGGCCAACAAAACACTCACCGCAACGATGGTGAAAGCACTGGCATAGGGGATCAACGTTGTTAGGCCAATCAAAACAGCAAACAACACGCCATAAGGGATCTTCAGCAAGGTGAACACCGCAATCTGACCAGCGCTCAAAATCAAAGCGAGCACGACCTGACCGGCGAAATAGCCCCGAAAGGTGCGCGTGATGGTGGCCACCACCAGCTCACGCCACTCCTGCGGCAACCAACGCACCAACCCTGCCGTAATGGATTCGCCTCCCAGCAGAAAGAACACCGCCAGCACCAGGACGATGACGGTGTTGATCGTAGTGCCGAGGGTCGCCCCAAGAAGGCTGAGCAACTGTTGACTGAACTGGCTCGCTAAACGACTGGCACGCGTCAAAACATCGCTGCTCAGATCTCCGAATTCACTTGGCAATCCACGGGCCAGCGCCCATTCCTGGAGACGGCCGATCAACCCTTGGGAGGCTTCAAGCCAACCTGGCAAGGCATTGATCAATTGCGCGAGTTGGTCAATCAAAAGGGGCACCAATGTGATGCCTGAGATCACCAAAATTCCTACAGCCAGCAAAAACACCAGGGAAATCGCAAGCCAACCCGGAAGCCCCCGGGCACGAAGCCAGCGGGAAGGAATGCTGAGGAGGAAGGCGATCAGGGCCGCGGTCAAAAACAAACCCGGAAAGGGCGCCAGCGGCACAAGCAACTGACGCAACACGAATAAGTTGAGTGTTAACAGAGGTAGGGCGAGTCCCCAACGCATCCAGGCAGGACCGAACATCAAACGTTCCGTTGAGATTGAATTGTGAAACTGACCACGACCAAGGGTGTGTGATCAGCTACTCGACATGGAATCCAGATAGGCGTCAGCACCGAGATTTTTGAGGCGGGCATCCTTGGCAACCACCATGTCGTGGAGTTGCTGGCGGTAGGCCTCGAGTTGTTCAGAGAGGGTCGAATCACTGATCGCCAGAATCTGAGCGGCCAGCAAACCAGCGTTTAAACCGCCGCCAATCGCCACCGTGGCCACAGGGATACCCCCAGGCATCTGAACAATGGAGTGCAGGGAGTCGACCCCGGAGAGCGCGCGACTCTTCACGGGAACGCCGATGACGGGAAGCGTGGTGAGCGAGGCCACCATGCCTGGGAGGTGGGCAGCACCGCCGGCACCAGCAACGATCACTTGAAATCCCAGCGATTTTGCATGCCTTGCAAAGTCCACCATTTCCAGGGGAGTGCGATGGGCCGAAAGCACACGCACCTCAACGTTGACACCCAGTTCTTCAAGGACCGAAACCGCTGGCTTCAGGGTCGGCAAATCAGAATCACTTCCCATGATCACTGCAACACGGGACGTCGCGACGATTGTGGGCTCCGATGGCTTGGACACAGCAAGCTTGCAGCGAGACTGCCATCGTCCCGCACTGGCTTCAGAGGACCCTTCCCCATGCGCCGGATCACACACGTCTGTCTGCCCCAAAGCACGAGCAAGGACGGGCACTCTCAGCAGTGGTGGCTGCAACTCGATCAAAAAGACCGCATTGTGGATCGAGGATTGATGCCTAAGGGGACGGCCTTAGCCGGTGAAAGCTGGGGCGGAGACGTGCTCAGCCCGATGGGTGTGGACCTCCAGATCAATGGGGGTTTGGGACTGCCGTTCCCAGAGCTGACCGATGCTGCGTTGCCACAACTCCTGCAGCTCCTCGATCAGCTCTGGCGCGATGGCGTGGAAGCGATCAGTCCCACTCTTGTGACCTGCGGCGTCGAGCCCTTGCGTGAAGCTCTCACCGTGCTCAGGCAGGCGCGTGCCGCTCACCAACCCTTGCGCTGCCAGCTGCTTGGTGCCCACTTGGAAGGACCTTTTCTGGCCGAGGCAAGACGGGGAGCCCATCCACGCCAACACCTCGCCAGTCCCACCATGGACGAACTCAAGGCACGCATCAGCGGCTTTGAGCAAGAGATTGCCCTGGTCACGCTGGCACCAGAACGCGATGGCGCCGCGGCCTTGATCGAACACCTGTGTGGTCTGGGCATTCGCGTGGCCCTTGGTCACAGCACTGCGGATGCAACCACGGCCAACGAGGCCTTCAACAAAGGCGTGACGATGTTGACCCACAGCTTCAATGCGATGCAGGGGTTGCATCACCGCAATCCCGGACCGATCGGAGCTGCCTGCCTACGGAGTGACGTTGCACTCGGCCTGATTGCTGATGGGGTTCACGTGGACCCCACGATGGCGGTGCTTTTGCAGCGGCTGGCGGGCGATCAACTCGTGCTGGTCAGCGATGCACTCGCCCCCTACGGACTCGAAGACGGAGTGCACCATTGGGATGAGCGTGCGCTTCTGGTGAAGAACGGCACCTGCCGGCTTGAGGATGGAACCCTTGCGGGCGTGACCTTGCCGTTGCTTGAGGGAGTAAAGCGGCTGGCGCGCTGGAGCGCCCAGCCAAGTGCTTCCATCTATGCCGCAACCGTTGCACCCAGGAAGGTCCTGAATTCCCAAGCAACGTTCCAGCTGCTGGGACGACCTCTGAACGAGCTGTTGCGCTGGCATTGGGATGCCGAAACCAACAACCTCAGCTGGCAACACGCTGACTAAGCTTTCGCGATCCTCCCCTCTGATGCCATGTCACCCGAGTCCCTGCTGGACGACACGCAGGCTGAAAAGCAGGAGGTGAAGGGGTACTTCGAAACAACAGGGTTCGAGCGCTGGAATCGCATCTACAGCGACACTGATGATGTCAACAAGGTGCAGCGCAACATTCGCATCGGTCACCAGAAGACCGTGGATGAGGTGTTGAGCTGGATCAAGCAAAGCGGCGAGCTCAGGGACGTGAGCTTCTGTGATGCTGGCTGCGGTGTAGGCAGCCTCAGCTTGCCTTTAGCCGAGATGGGCGCCGGTTCCATCGATGCCAGCGACATTTCAGAAGCGATGGCACAGGAGGCTCAGCGCCGTGCAGAAGAGGCGGGCTTGACCATGAGCAAACTCCATTTCTTCGCCAGTGATCTCGAAAGCCTCCGCGGCTCGTTTCACACCGTCTGCTGCCTCGATGTGTTCATTCACTACCCACAACCAGCTGCGGAGGAGATGGTTCGCCACCTCTGCAGCCTCACCGAACAGAGACTGATCGTGAGCTTTGCTCCCTACACCCCTTTGTTGGCATTGCTTAAAGGCATCGGCCAACTGTTTCCTGGCCCAAGCAAAACCACCCGCGCGTACACCCTGAAAGAGACAGGAATTGTGCAAGCCGCTGAACGCTGTGGATTCGAGCTAGTTCGCCGCAGTTTGAACAAAGCACCGTTCTACTTTTCTCGCCTGATTGAGTTCCGAAAATATCGCACCTGCTGAGGGGTTCAGGTTCACCTGGCATAACGCCAGGACCGTGACCAAAAGCAGCTATTCGGATGGCAAATCAATTTCCAATAACCAGATCAGTTCAGCTCAAATTGCTTTAACGATCGATCGGTTGGGTCAAATAATTTTCTACAACATATAGACCACACCGTAAAAATCATTTCATGGCCTTCTTCGCTGAATGGACGAAGAAAATGTCTCTTACCGAACAGCACAATGAGGAAATCCAGAAAAGCAATCTCGGCTTTAACAATTAGCCTTCTTGCAGTCGCTCTAAGCGAAACTTCTCAAGGAATTCCAGCTCATGCGGACGCGGTCACAGCGGAGAAAAAGGAAATCATCAAGATTGGAACTGTTGACAACTATTTGCCATGTTCAGATCAGATTGACGATAACTTTGAAGGGCTCTCAATTGATATCTGGAGGCGAATCAGTGAGCGGCTCAACCTTCAATACACTCTCTCCGCAATCTCAAGCTTCGATGAGGCGGTCAACCTCGCGGCAGAGGGTCAATTTGACATCATCGCCTCGTGCCACGAAGTTACGCCAGAACGCTTAAAACGCGTCGAGTACGCGATCCCATACACAACTGGCGGAATTGTTATCGCCAGCCAACAAAGCAATCGCCCAGTCCTAACACTTGTTGGGAAGATTTTTCAAAATAAAATTGTAGTACGTTGCAGCATTTTACTTCTCATCGTCACAGGAATAACGGCCTGGACGTCAAGCTATTTCAAAAAACCAAAAAATTCACGGAAATCAAAGGTCAGGCGCCTCACAAAAGCATGGACCTTCCTGATCCTTAACGACGGGATAGACACCATTGTCGGGAGAAAGATAAGGGACCACTTAACTGTTTTAGTTACCAGCCTGTTACACACTTTGCTCATGTCAGCAATCATCGGCACAACTGCTGCCATTATTTTCGAAGAAAATATCGCGAGAAAAACGAATGAACTAACTAACAAAGAATTACACTTAATACTCAAACAAGGCTTGGCCGTTCAAGCAGGAACATCCAATGCAAACTGGCTCAAAAAACAAATGAGAAGCGCGGGCATCACACCAAACAGAGAGACACTTCCCCTATACGCAGATTCCAAGGCTCAAATGATTGAATTCATCCAGGGGAAACAAGCACGACCTGCCAAGCATTTCGTGGCAAACATAACAACCTACAAAACCTTGCTCAAGCAATCCGACCTCCAGGAAAAGTACCAACTCACCTACCAATTACCCAGCAAAACACCTCAAGCTTTCTTATTTGGAGGCAAAGTAAAACCAGAGCTAAAGAAAATGATCAACATCGAAATCGCAAAAATGAATCGACAAGGCCTGACAGAGCAAATCGAAAAAGACTGGAGCGATTAATCCTTAAAGCTTTGATCTCAGTTGTTCTCAAACTCAAGTGAGCTACTGAAACTGTGCCTTCCAAGAAGACGGCATTGTGCTTGCAGCAGCCATAGCTTTATACGATCCCCTCCGATGAAGTAGTTCAGCTCAAATCGCTTTAGTGATCGATCGGTTGGGTCAGCAAATCGTTTTCAGTTGTATACACCATCCCATCGCTGATCCGGGGCAAATTCTTGCGCAAACGAGCTGCCTCCAGACGCTTGGAAACCAGTGCATCACGATGGAGTTGAGCCCAATCCGCCCATTGCTGGCGCCAGCGATTGCGCTGATGAATCGCCGCGTTGGAACGGCGCCAACCAAACCAACGCAACAAAGGCAGGGCCAATAAAAGAAGGGAATAGCCAAGACCAAAGCAGGCAATTCCAACAAGTGCTGCCGACAGGGGCAAACTCCAGTGCAAGAGCAATAGCGACAACCCCAACAAGCTCACAACCAAGAAGCCATAGGCCTGGCGCTGCGACTGGTTGGCGTGGGTGAACGCAATTCGACGCTCCCGTAGAGGCAACGAAGCTCCCTCCGCCAGCGCGTGGTCTTCAGCAGAGGACGCCTCCACTGAGCGGTGATGAAGAGACGGAAAGCAATAGAGCAAATCGCCTTGTTCCGTCACCTGGGGGCGCCCATCAAAATGCAAAAGCACTGACAACATGCCCTGATCGGCCTGCTCCGAAGCCAAGGCTATTTCTGACGACTGTGTTACAGACGAATGTGTTGCAAAGGGTGGATCCGCCAAATCCAACAGGGGGGCAAGATCTTCGGCGATGACAACTCCATCGCGATGACGCAGAAAGCCACCGATGCGCTGCCATCTCCTTGTCTCCAGGGCCTGGTTTGGATCTCCATCCCCAAACAGAATTGAATACACCGACTCCAGAAACGCAACACGCTGCGGTGGCGACTGTTCATCAGCTGCGGGGAAGCGACCGGGAGAGCCAATCCAGAACTGATCGGTTAGCACCGCCACCACGATGCGAACGATCAGCTCAAATCCACCGCCTACAAGGGAAAGCAGCGCGTTCGCCGCGTCATCTTCTGCCCAAAACAACGCCAAACCCAGCAAGAGCACAAGCAGGCTGATCAAGACAACCAACACAACAAGCACCACCCCAAAACTGCAGCGGATGATCCAGAACAACAGTGACCAAACCTTGCGCAAACAAGCATCAAGGCGCAGCTTCCAGGAACGCGCCAAGAGCAAACGGCGCAGCTGAGCTGAAAAGACATAGGTGACGTTGCCGTCATCAGCCACACGCAACTGGGCGCCACTGGCTACGGCTAGAGAGAGCAGCCTTGGTTCAATGACATCCAGTGGCATGCCCGTGGCGATGGCAACATCCGTGGTGGTCCAAGCGCCGCCTTGAACACCAAGCAACTTCAAAAGGGCACGGTCAGTCTTAGATCGTCTTTGCAACGCCCTGCGCGGTCCTGATCTCTAAACATTTTGGGGGCTGAGCATCAAACGCAAGCAGTGCCTGCAGCGGCCCACGCAAACCCTCCAAGCGCCAAGCATGCAATTGATATCCACCATCACCTGGCGTTGCAGTTGCAGAAAGCTCCTGATCGAATTGATACAAGGGATCTCCGAGTAAGGGAGACCCCAGTTGGGCGAGATGAATGCGGATTTGATGGGGGCGACCTGTATGGATCAGCACTTCCAAGAGGTCTCCTGTCTCCCTTCGCTCCCTCAGTTGCAATGAAGAGTGAGCCGATAAGCGCTTACGCAATCGCTCCGGTGTTGTGGGCTCTGGACCCCAAATCCAACCAAGCAAAGGATGTTGCCGTTCGACAACATCGGTTTGGATGACAAGCGTCTCACCCTGTTGGAGACGATCCAAACGATGCGTCAAGGCCAGGTAGGTTTTTTGGCAAACGCCTTCAGGGCGAAATTGCTTCGACAAGGCAGCCCGGGTTTCGGGCCGACGGGCACAAACCTGAAGGCCAGACGTGAACCGTCCGAGGCGATGAATCGGTTTTGGCACCAAAGCCTCTCCAACAGAGCGACTCCTCCGCTCCAGCAAGGACGTCAGCGTGTGGGCCAGAAAGCCGCCACCTGGCATCACCGGCAATCCTGAGGGCTTATTCACGACCAGCAGATCGCCGTCATCGTGAATGACCTCCCATTGATCAGGAACCGCAGCCTCCACCCAGGGAGGGCGCTGCCAACGAATCCAATCACCAGTTTTCACCTCAACGTCATCGGGACAAGCCAAACCATTCCGGGTGATTTCCCCGCGCGCCAAGCGCTCCTGCCAGGTCGCTGCACAGGAATGGCGATAGCGCTGTGCCAGAAAATCGCTCAATCGAAAAGACCGTTCCCCTGCTCGAACCCGATCGCAGTACGTCCAGCCGTTGTTCAACGCCGCCGGCCGCCATCCCGCCGGCTCAGCCATCAGTTCACAAGGTGATGTTGGAGGGCATAACGCACAAGCTCTGTGCGGCTGGAGGTTTCCGTTTTGATGAAGAGCCTGCTCACGTATTTCTCCACATTGCGAATCGAGGTCTCGAGCTGCCGCGCGATCTCTTTGTTCATCAGGCCCTCAGCCACAAGCTGCAACACGCTGGCCTCCCTGGGCGTGAAATTGTGTTGAACAGGGTCCTGATTGGGTAGGGCATCGGCCTGGGCGAGAAGCGAGCGAATCTCCGTGATCTGCTTAGCCATCTGACCCATATCGGTGTCAGCGAACCGAGCTGCTTCCTGCAACAACCGCTGCTGCCGCTGGGCAACATTTCGGACCCTCGCGACGAGTTCATCTGGATCAAAGGGTTTAGGGATGTAGTCATCCACGCCGGCGAGATAGCCCTGCGTCCGATCCGCCGTCATCCCTTTGGCGGTAAGAAAAATCACGGGTGTTCCGCCCAAGCGCTCGTCTTCGCGAAGCTTGCGAAGCAAGCCATAGCCATCAAGGCGAGGCATCATCACGTCGCTGATGACAAGATCCGGCAGCATTTGTTGGGCTTTGCTGAATCCTTCCTCCCCGTCCTCGGCGGTTGTGACATCGAACCCTTCGTCCTCTAAGTAGGCCTGAACGGCGGTACGCAAACCAGGCTCGTCATCGACAAGCAGCAACCGTGGGGTCAGAGCCTCGCTGGGGGTCTCCGTCATGGACCTGACGCATCTACGCGAAATCTAAAGGCGCTATTGGCTTGGCAACCGCAAAACCTCTTGGGATTCCACTTGCAAGGTGGAGAAGCCCAACGCCTTGGCCTGCTCTGTCAATCCTGAGGGATCTTTACCAGCCAGTTTTGGCTCACAGGCAGCCCACCAGACCAGATGGTTTTCCCGATTCGCCGCCGTAACCAAACCACCCGGGTTGAGGCGCTGAAGATAAATCGCACTCTGATCGCGGGTGACGCGCATGGGCTCAGTGCGACTACAACTCACCGATTCCGTCGGAATGATCAGATTTTCAGAAGATTCCCTCCAAAGCTTGTAACGCCTCAGATCCGGATCAGCCGAATCCACCTCGATGGCAAAAATGCCAAGCATGGAAGGACGTCCCAACTCACGCGTCTCAAGCACCACCAGATCGGCAGGCCGCGACGCCCGCATCTCTTCCAGCACCTTCTGACGCAGGGATTGCTCTGCCATGCCAGGCGGCACCACACTGATCGTGAGCAGACTGAGGCTGCTGATCCAACAAGCCGCGCGCATCACATAGGGACGACAGACTCACACCATGCTGCCAAGTTCTGACACCGTCTCGACACAGGGGGGAGCCATCGCCCTCGATCATCAAGCCACGACCCCGTGTCACAAGGATGTGATGACGGCGATGGAGCCCTGGTGGAGGGAGCAGTGGGGCAACCCTTCCAGCAGGCAACATCGCCTGGGACTCACGGCCGCCGCCGCCGTGCAAGTGGCCCGAGAACAATTGAGTGATTGCCTTAACTGCTCTGCCGAACAGCTGATCTTCACCAGCGGAGCCACCGAGGCCAACAACATCGCCCTGCTCGGACATGCACGAGCCGTCTCCCGCGAGAGGGGAAAACCAGGGCATCTGATCAGCATGGTCAGCGAACATCACGCTGTTCTCGACCCTCTTCAGCACTTACGGAGCGAAGGCTTTCGCATCACCCTGCTCTCGCCCGAGCCGGATGGGCGCCTTGCCCCCGCCAAACTTGAGGCCGCCATCAGCGAAGACACCCAGTTGGTCAGCGTGATGCTGGCTAATAACGAAATCGGCGTCATCCAGCCACTTCCTGAAGTCGCCGCCCTTTGTAGAGCTCACGGGGTGACGCTGCATAGCGATGCCGCTCAAGCCTTCGGCCACATCCCCCTGGATAGCAAACGTCTGGGCGCAGATTTCCTCAGCCTGAGCGCCCACAAATTGAACGGACCGAAAGGGGTCGGTGCTCTGATCTGCCATCCGGAGCTAGCGGTGGAACCGCTGCAATGGGGAGGGGGACAAGAACGGGGGTTGAGACCTGGCACCTTGCCTGTGCCACTCATCATCGGATTTGCCAAAGCGGCGGAGTTGGCCCTAAGCGATCTCGCAAGCCGCAGTCAACGCCTCGAACAGTTGCGCAATCGGCTTTGGGAGGGTGTGAAACAGAGACACCCAACCGTTGTTCTCAACGGGCACGCCACGGCTCGACTACCGCACAACCTCAACATCACCATTCCTGGTATCTCGGGAAGCAAACTGCATCGAGCGTTGCGATCTCGCGTGGCCTGCAGCAGTGGCTCGGCCTGCAGTCGCGGTGAACCTTCCCATGTGCTGATGGCCTTAGGTCGAAGCCGCCAAGAGGCCGAAGCCTCCCTGCGACTCAGCCTGGGACGCAGCACCACGAACGGCGACATCGACCAAGCCATTCAGGCTATTAACGGCGTCATCCACCAATTGCGTCATAAAGCGTGAAATTAAGAGTGCGCGTCGCTACTTTCCGGCCAAGCCACTAATACAGATCTGGCAATGAGCGACACCACAGAGAGCGGCAGGCTCCACGTCCTAAAAGCAATTGAAGATGGCTGGGAAGGCTTCACAAAAGCCCCCATGTCCTTTGTGCTGTTCACCCTGCTATCGGGCGCATTAGGGCTGATCTTTCAGGTAATGAGTCATGGAGCTGCCATCAGATCATCGGCAGGATCGGGCTTTAATCCAGGCACCGTTCTGCTGATGATTGTCGCCGTGATTGGCAGCACCGTGATCAGCCTTTGGGCGGTCACAGGCCTGATTCGCGGAGCATGGAAGGCTCTCAGTGGGCATAAACCTTCTTTTAATGACTTCACACGCTGGGATGGCAAAGCGGCAGGTCGCCTGTTCATCAACCAGGTGGTGCTTGCCATCGTGCTGGCCATCATTCTTGTGATCGCCATTGCCATTGGATGGGGATTGCTCCAGATCAATCAGGTCTTGGCCGTGATTCCAGGCCTCGTGGCCGGCATCGTTTTTCTCTATTTGGGAGTGAACCAGAAATTCCTTCCTTTCATCGCCATCGTGGAGGAAGGCAATCCTCTGGATAACATTCAGAGCGGCAGAGACGTTGTGGATCCCAGCTGGTGGTGGATGCTCCTGCTGCTGGTTGTGGAAGTTGTGATCCTGGGCATTGGCCTTCTGCTCAACGGAGTCGGCCTGCTGGTGGCTAGCCCCTTGGTGATCTGCATCTCAACAGCGGCCTACCGACAGCTGTTTGGCACAGAAGACCAAACCGGTTTTCTTAGCGAACACTGAGTGCGATAAAAGCCGCCAATCCGATCAGCGCCAGAAGCAACTGCGCCAGACGACTGACGAGGAGGCCGGCCACCACCGCCAAGCCCACCACGGCTCCTTGGCGTAGTGCTTTGAGCCACCCGAGATTCAAGGGTGGCTTTTTGTTGACCCAGGTCTCCACCACCAGGGCCCCAAGCCAGGGGCCGAACAAGGCTCCAAGCAGTGGGCCTCCAAAAGGAAGGGCCGGAAGCAAGCCAAACACCCCTAAGAGCAGACCCACTCCTGCCCCGGCTGCTGACCAACGGCTGGCCTTCAAGCGCATCGAGGCCAGGCCCAACGCCAACAGGTCGGCCACAAGGCCCAGAGCAAACAACACCAAAGCGACGGCGAACTCAGGCCAGGCCTGCTGCCATCCGACAGCAGCGATCCACACCAGTCCCCCCACAGGGAGCCAGATCAAGCCTGGAAGCAAGGGCAAGAGCGTGCCAGGAATCGCCAGCAGCTGCACCAACAGCGCCAGCCACCACAATCCGTCAGAAGACCAGGGAATGTTCATGGCTCAAACCGAGCGTTGTCAGGCCTGCGCCTCGCAATTCTGAGTTTTGCGCTGCGACTGCGCGGATTCTCTTCCTGCTCCTGCTCTGACGCCATCAACGGTTTGCGCGTGACCCGCTCAAGCCGTTCCTCTTGGAGGAACGCGGTTTTGACGCGGCGATCTTCCAACGAATGAAAACTGATGATCGCCAACAGCCCTCCTGGTTTCAGCCATCCAGGTGCTGTCTGCAGCAATCGGTCCAGCGCTCCCAATTCATCGTTCACGGCAATCCGCAGCGCCTGAAACGTGCGCGTGGCGGGATGAATTCGTCCCCGTCGTGCTTTCGGTGGGTAACACCCCGCCACGGCATAAGCCAACGCTGCCGTCCCTGAATAGGCGCCTTCTGCCTCCAGATCCGCCTTGATCCGGCGAGCAATCCTGCGAGACAAACGTTCCTCACCAAAGGCGTAAATGAGGTCAGCCAGAGCATTCAGATCCAGCCGCTCGATCATCTCCGCTGCCGTTTCACCCCCAGCCGCTGGGTTCATGCGCATATCCAAGGGACCGTCCAGGCGGAAGCTGAAGCCTCTGGAGGCCACATCCAATTGGGGACTGCTCACCCCCAGGTCTGCCAGCACTAACGACACCGGTTCCTGCGGTTCAAAGGCAGCAAAGTTGACCGGCACGATCTGCACGCGCTCAAGGAAAGGCTCCAGCCTTGAAGCAGCGGCAGCCCTGGCCGTGGGGTCCTGATCCAATCCAATCAAACGAAGGCCAGGACAGCGTTCCAGGATGAGTTCGCTATGACCACCACCACCCAGAGTGGCGTCGATCACAGCTGTGTTCTGCCAGAGGGATGGGGGCTGTTCAGACAGAACCTGCATCAGCATTTCAGCCAATACGGGCACATGGCTGAACGTCAAAGCAGAAGACAGCGAGTGATCGGGCATCGGTCCTTCCTAAGATCCCAATAACGCAATGAACCTCGGCTCACCATGACGCAGCTGGAAACGCGCACCGAGCCGATGGTGGTCAACTTCGGCCCCCATCACCCCTCCATGCATGGGGTGCTGAGGCTCGTCGTAACCCTGGACGGTGAAGACGTTGTGGATTGCGAACCGGTGATCGGCTATCTCCACCGCGGCATGGAGAAGATCGCCGAGAACCGCACCAACGTGATGTACGTGCCCTACGTGAGCCGTATGGATTACGCAGCGGGCATGTTTTACGAGGCCATCGTGGTGAACGCTCCAGAGCGCCTCGCCAACATCCCTGTGCCCAAGAGGGCTAGTTACATCCGGGTCTTGATGCTGGAGCTCAACCGGATCGCCAACCACCTGCTCTGGCTTGGCCCCTTCCTCGCTGATGTTGGTGCCCAAACACCGTTCTTCTACATCTTCCGTGAACGGGAGATGATTTACGACCTGTGGGAAGCGGCCACGGGTCAGCGACTGATCAACAACAACTATTTCCGCATCGGTGGTGTAGCCGCCGACTTGCCCTGGGGCTGGCTGGAAAAATGTAAGGATTTTTGCGACTGGTTTGGACCAAAAATCGATGAGTACGAAAAGCTCATCACCAACAACCCAATTTTCCGTCGCCGCATTGAAGGCCTCGGAGTGATCGGCCGAGAAGAGGCCATCAATTGGAGCTTGTCGGGTCCCATGCTGCGAGCCTCCGGCGTGCCTTGGGATCTCCGCAAGGTGGATCACTACGAGTGCTACGACGATTTCGATTGGGATGTGGTCTGCGAGAAGGAGGGTGACTGTTTTGCTCGCTATCGCGTGCGCATCGAAGAAATGCGTCAATCGCTGAAAATCCTGCGCCAAGCCTGCGACATGATCCCCGGCGGCCCCACAGAGAATCTCGAAGCCCAGCGGATGGCAGAAGGCAAAGACAGTGCCTTTGCCGGATTCGACTACCAGTACGTGGCCAAAAAAGTGGCGCCTACCTTCAAGATCCCGAATGGTGAGCTGTACACCCGTCTGGAATCAGGCAAGGGCGAAATCGGGGTGTTCATCCAGGGCAACAATGACGTCACCCCCTGGCGCTTCAAGATCAGGGCCGCCGACAGCAACAACCTCCAGATCCTTCCTCACATCCTGAAGGGACACAAAGTTGCCGACATCATGGCGATCTTGGGCTCGATCGACGTGATCATGGGATCTGTCGATCGCTGATCGCCCTGAACGTCGTTCTACGCCAATTCCGCCAGTCAGGGTTCCTCGTCCCAAGCACCCTGACCATGGTCCTCTGGTTCAAAGGACGCTACCCGCAAATCCCAGGCTGGGGCTGCCCATTTCGCGGCATCACAGGAATTCCCGGCCCAGGCTGCTATCTAACGAGAGCCACTTCCGCCGCTCTCACTGGTGACCTTCACCGTGCCTTGGAGTTTCATCTGTTTGGGCCGGTTTTGGCGGCAGTATTGCTGAGCTGGAGCGTCATGGCCCTTTGCAAGCGTCGGTTCATCCCGGTGCGTTTCAGGCTTGCACCCATCAGCATCGTTGCTTCCGCCTTCGCTCTGTATTGGCTCCTTCGGCTGGTGCTCAGCTATGGCTTTGGAGTGGTTGGTTCGCCGGGCTTTCCAGCTCCAGGCTGAACCATTCCACCGCGCATCTCCATCCCCTTGTCCATCACCGTGCCATCCCCCGACCACTGGCTTCAGCTTCAACGCAGCGTGCGCTTTGGGGAGACCGATGCCGCAGGCGTGATGCATTTTGATCAGCTGCTTCGCTGGTGCCATGAGGCCTGGGAAGAGAGCCTTAACCGTTATGGCATCGGCGCAGGCACCATCTTCCCTGGCTGTCGAGATGCCAGTGAAAGGCCCACCATCGCCCTACCGGTGGTGCATTGCGAAGCCGATTTCCAACGGCCAGTGCATGGCGGCGATGACCTGAGAATCCTGCTCGAACCTCAACGGCTCAACCCCGGCTGTTTCGAGGTGAGATACCGCTTTCAGATCGAGGAAACGGAGGTTGCGCGTGGTCTCATTCGGCACCTTGCCATCGAAACCGAAAGTCGCAGGCGCTGCGCCTTACCCGAGCCGATTGATCTCTGGCTGGAGGCCTCAACCGTAGGAAGACTCGAAGCGATCTAACGGCAGCGGCGCTGCATAGACACAGCCGTGATCGCCCACACCAATCCAGCCACCTGGAGCGGCAGCATGCAAGCCGCAATCACCAAAGGATGAAAACCGTCATGGGCGTGGGTGGATAAGGCTGTTCCACTCACGCAGGCTGCGATCGCAAGCAGCAGGGTGGGGGCGGATGGCCAGGAACGGGGCTTCGCCATTAAAACCAAGCCTTTTGCTGCTCGAGATACATCTCCCGGAATTCATCTGTGGATTTGGTGAGGTAAATGATGCCTTCAATCATTCCGATCACAGACATCACGCCGGTCGCGACACCACAGGTCACAACCCCACCAGCCAAGCTCACCACCAACATGATGATTCCGGCGTTGTTGTATCCCAAAACAAACTTGTGAATACCGAACGAGCCCAAAAAAATTCCCAACAAACCTGCTGCCAGCTTCTTGTTGCTGATTTCGGTTTCCGACAGCACAGTCATGGACTTAGCGCAGAAGACTTAATTCTTGCGACTCCAGCCAGCGCTGCCAACGACCCCGCTCCCATTTGCCCTCCAATGAGGGTTCAAGAACCGCGCACTCAAGCCATTGCAACGGTTGCTCGGCCGCTAGCCAGCCTGAGGTCATCTTGCGCATCGATGCTTGCACCGACGCCCAGCCCTCGGTCTCAATCCAGCCATCACGGCAACGCACCAACGCCACCAATCGCTGCCCCCATTCCTCACTAGGGACGGGCAGCAGCAGAACCGCTTCCAGCGGCAGTCCTTGCTCCTGCGCATGATGCAGGAGGCGTTGGCTGAGCTGCTCAGGAAACACCGTTTCACCCCCGGAATGGATGGCACCATCAACCCGGCCTCGTATCTGCACGCGCAGATCCCCATCCCCTGCGGAAACGAGAGCGGCCGCATCTCCGGTGCACCACCAGCCCTCGGCATCCACGAGGGGATCCAGCCGCCCATCACGCCAGCGAGCCAGCGCTAAACGCTCCGTTCGCACCCTCAACACACCAGCCCGGTCCAGCTGCAGCTCCACATCATCGAGGGGCGCACCACAGCCCAGCTCCCCTTGAAGGAAGCGATCGGGCGCCTGCGCCACCACCATCGCAGCGGTTTCAGTGGCGCCATAGCAAGGAGCAAGGCGAATCCCCTGAGCGCGAGCACGCTCCGCCAAGGGTGCAGGCAGCCCGGCTCCTCCCACCCAAACCAGGGCCAAATGCCGCAACCAAGCCAGCCCCTCGGGGTGATCCAGCAAGCGTTTGAGCTGGGTTGGCACCAAAGACACCACGGCCGGTTTCTGGCCCCAACCAGGGACGTCCCGACAGGTCGCCAGCAAGGACGGCGGATCTTTCATCAGCAAAGGCGGAAGCAGAACGTGCTGTGCTCCCCAAAGGCGACTGCGCCACCAAGGCATCAAGCCACTGATGTGATGAACCGGCAAGGGATTGAACAGGATCACCCCCTCTGGGCTGAGGCCAATCCCCCCTAGCCAGCGTCCACACGCTGCAGCAGAGCCATCGAGGTGAGCCCACGGCTGCAGACACCAGCTCCGCCCCCCCTGACTACCACCACTGGCCAACACCACACCCCCCTTGCGCGGCCAAGCAAGGTCGGAGAGTGAGTCGGGGAGTGAGAGGTCTCCATCGGTTCGACGTCCACCAGCCTGGCCCACCTGCAAGTGCAACCAGGCCCCCGCCTCTACCGCTTGCTCCAGGGCGGCGAACGTCGCCATGCCTCCCCCAGGCTGCACCAGCCATCGAGCCAATCCCTCGAAGCCTGCGCTCACCCGACCCCCCCGGCTGCGGCCCACACCTCTGCAGGATCAGAACTGAACAGGGGGCCAGCCGGACACCATCCCGGAGCCAGACCAGGAGCCGCCGGTGTTTCCCCCTGTGCCTGCAGGGCCGCTAGGTGCGCCAGCCAGCGGCCACCGATCCCGGTTTCAAACGTTGTGCTCAACATCAGGCGGGGCTTGCCGCGGCCAAGGTCCCGCAGGAGAGGCCTGGGGTCTCCCTCCAACAACGGTCGGCGCACCTGCCAGCTCTCCCACTGATCCCGCCAGCTGGGATGGGCCTGCAAGGACTCATCGAGAGCGACCGGCACCACCGCAGCGATGGCCTTAAGGCCCTCCCAATCATCAGCCGCAAGCGGTTGCTCCAACCACTCCACCCGTGGATCCCCGCGTAGCTTCTCCACCCAGCGCCATGCCTGAAGCCTATCCCAGCCGCCATTGGCATCGAACCGCAAGCGTGCCGACGCCGGAAGCCTGTCGAGAAGACCCTGGAGCAAGCACCACTCCTGCTCGTGGTCGCAGGCCGCCACCTTCCACTTCAGCGTGAACGGCAGGCTGCAATTCACGCTGGATAGCAGGCGATCCAGGGCATCCTGCATCGCAGCTCCTGCCGGCAACAAAAACGCCGACGGTGGCGCTTGGAGCCAGCCCACACAAGAGGCACTCCCCAGCTCACCATCCAACTCGGCGAGGGCAGCACCAAGGGCGAAAGCCAGCGCCGCCGGCCCTGCCACCAGCAAGCGCTCCAGCTCGCTGGTGGTCCAAACAACCCCAGGCTCCATCATCGGCACCATGGCCTCTTGGCAGGCCTCGAGCTGCTGGAGATCCAAGGGCGACACCTCACCCCATCCGAGACGACCGGCCGAACTTTCCACGCGCAACAACCAACCCCGACGTTGCTCCAAGACACCAGTAGCAGTCTGGAGTGGGCGCGTGAGCTTGAACGCATAGGGCCTGATCTGCACGCGCAGCTCCATGGGTGTCAACTCAGGAGGGGGCCGAGCGCTAATCCCGCGCTTAAGCCAAGACCGTTTAAAGCCTGAAAACGCAGCGCCAAAAATTTGCTGCCAGCAATCCGATCTGGTTCGGCATGGTGTTCCCGCAGCAAACGGATCAGCGCTGATGCCGCTGGCAGGCCAATCGCGCTGAACAGAGCCGTCAGCGGCCAATCACCATGAAGAACCGGCACCCACTCGAGCGCGAGGGTGCCGGCCACAAACCAGGGCACCAAAGAAGCCGCTTTGGCCGTTCCCAAGCGCACCACGGGAGAGCGTTTGCCATGGGCCGCGTCCTCATCCAGTTGGTGGAAATGGGAGCAAAACAACACCAGAGACGTGGCCAACGCAGGACCTGAACCAAGCAAAAACGCAAGCTGCCAAGGCACTCCCGCCTGATCAGCAGGAGCCAGTACAAGCAATGCCGCCGCCGTCGCAAAAGGACCAAAAGCAAGCCAGCAAAGCGGTTCCCCCAAGCCCCGATATCCCAAACGAAAGGGTGGGCCTTGGTACAGATATCCGAGCCCACAGCTCACAAGCACAAGCGGGAGCACTGCCCACGAACTACGCAGAGCAAGCATCAGCATCAGGCCTAAACCCAAGATCAACGCCAGACAGGCCCAACGCCGCACAGACCGTCGCTGCCCTACCAGGGCCACGATCGAATGCGGCTTGCCCACCACATCCACACCGGTATCGGCGTCAAACAGATCATTGCTGAGGTTTTCCCAGAGAAGCAGCAGCACCGCCGCCAGCAAAAACCCCGAGAACTGCAACCAGCGCACCGACTCCTGGCCGCCTAGTCGCCAGCCTGCCGCCAACAGCACGGGCATCACAGCAACCGAATACATCCGCCACTTGATGGCGGCCTTCCACAGGCGTCGGCGATCGGACATGGAGTAACGGGTTGCGACAGCCTGGGGATCTGGCATGGGCAGGATCCAGACACACTGCGACTTGGCTCATACATTTGAGCAGGACGCTGCACCGATCCGCCTGCACATGACAGCCGCTGCCAACCAACCAACGGCTGCTCAGCGGTTCGACACGCTGCTCAACACCGCTCAGCGCGCCTGGCAACAGCGCCAATTGGAGGAAGGCACCTTCAGCCTCGCCCTGCAGATTCCTGCTCAGGATCCCCTGAAGCAGTTGCCCTGCCTAGCGGGAGAGAGCTCGTTCCGCTTCCTGTGGGACAGCGCCCCAGGCCTCTGCCTCGCTGCGGCTGGTCAATGCCAACACCTTGACCTGGCGGGTCCACGACGCTTTGAACTGGCCCAACGCTTCAGCGACACCACCCTGCAACGCCTGATCGATGCCAGCCCTGAGGCACCGTGCCAAGCCCGGTCTCGCGTCTTGCTCGCCTTCAGTTTTTTTGAGCAGAGCAGGGAACAGCAGGGCAGCGTGGAGGCGGCCCCCTGCTTGCAAGCGCTGCTCCCGCGCTGGCAGCTCAGTAGCCATGGCCAACAAAGCTGGTTGCGCATGCATGGCCATGCCTCCGATGCCTCCGATGTGCGGGTCTTGGTGGAAGCGCTTTGGCAGATGGCCGAAGCGCTCAACGCAAGCTCGCCTCACGATCGGCCAGGCGATGCAACGGTTCTGGGGACCCCCGTGGGCTGCTGGCAAGAGCGCTATCAACCCGCACTCGAGCAAGGGCTGGCGTTGGTGAATGAGGGAGCGCTGCACAAGCTGGTGCTGGCGGTTCGTCAGTCGATCGAGCTCACCACACCTCTCTCCCCCTTGCCGCTACTGGAGAGGCTGCGGCATCAGCAAACGGGTAGCTGCCGCTTCCTCTGGCAACGCGGTAGCCATGATGCTTTTTTTGGAGCCTCGCCGGAGCGTCTGCTGAGCCTGCGAAACGGACGGTTGCGAAGTGATGCCCTGGCCGGCACCGCTGGTCGAGGCGAAGGCGGCGACACCCTGATGCAATCGAGCAAGGACCGCCATGAACACGAGCTGGTGGTGAAAGCGATCAGCGAGAGCCTTCATGAGGAAGGGCTTGAACCCCAGAGCCCCCGGCGGCCCCAACTGGCGCGCCACGGGCAACTGATCCATCTGCACACCCCGATCAGTGCCGATGCCACAGGACATCAGGCCCTGGCCCTCGCCGCCGCACTGCACCCAACCCCCGCCGTCGCGGGCCTGCCCAGGCGGGAGGCGATGCATTGGCTGCAAACGCTTGAACCCTTCGAGCGGGGTGGGTATGCAGCCCCCATCGGCTGGATCGACCAAGCCGGGGATGCGGAATTGCGGGTTGCGATCCGCTGCGGACACCTGCGCGGGCACCAGCTCGACCTCACCGCAGGGGCTGGCCTGGTGCGGGGATCGATTGCGGAGCGGGAATTACAAGAGGTGAGCCAAAAGCTGGCCGTCCTCGCCGACCAGCTTGATCTTCATTCAGGGAGCAGGGAGCGAACGCAGTCGCCACTCCATTGATGATTGTTTGAGCACATCACCGAAGGGTTCAGCGCGACCACCGATGTGCTGTTGAAGGAAAGCCTCCACCAGAGCGATCATCGCGAGGCTGTTACGAGGGTTCGCCAATCCATGCCCCTCATCGGGGAACACCACAAAGTCGATTGGAAGGCCACGAGCCTCCATCGCCGACGCAATCGTTTCGCTCTCTTGAAGCTTCACGCGCGGATCATTGGCTCCATGGCCCAGCAGCAGCGGACGCTGGATCTGATCCACATGGTTGATCGGTGAGATCGCATCGAGATCCACCGACCCCACACCAATCATCCGTTCCGTAATGGTGCGCGCTGATTCCCAATAAGGAGGGAAAGACGCGAGCAACGTGCGCAGATTGGATGGCCCCACTTGTGACACTGCAGCAGCAAACAGCCTGGGATCCCTCGTAAGACCAGCCAAGGCGGCATAGCCGCCATAGGAGCCCCCCATGATCACCAAGCGATCAGGATCGGCGATGCCTTCTGCCACCGCCCAATTCACGGCATCCACCAAGTCGTCTTGCATCCGCCCGTACCACTCGCCTTCTCCCGCGAGCAAATGGGCTTTGCCAAACCCAGTGGAGCCGCGATAGTTCACACTCAGCGCGTGATAGCCGCGGTTGGCCAGCAGCTGATGCATGGGATTCAATCCCCAATAGTCTCGAGCCCAAGGGCCGCCATGCACCAAGAGCACGAGGGGCTTGGGCTCCTTCCCAGCCACAGGGGTGCGGGTCAAATAGGCGGGAAGTCTGCGCCCATCCCGGGCCTTGAGATCCAAGCTCTCCATCGGAGCCAGGTCGTAGTCGTCAAGCCGTGGCTGGACTGAAAACAACTTTCTCTGTTGTCTTTGATCCCGATCCCACAGCCAATACTCATCTCCCTGCTGATCCGAACCAATCGCAACCAACCAGAGCCGATCCTTCAGATCGTTATCAACAATGCTGAACTCTTTGGAACCCGCCACCTTTGTCAAAGCGTTCAGGTCGGGTTGGAGGGCAGGGTCAAGCACCACACGCCGGCTGCGCAAATCCACCTCCGTCAACACCGTGGGCTCACCTGTCTTGATGTCATTGAGTGACACGCCTAACCCACCAGTCGACGACCGGTGCACCAGCTCGGGCTGACAAGTCGTGCCACAGGTTCGAAGATGTTCACGGCTCCAGCGCACAAAACGGGGAAGATCCTCGCCAGTACTCAGGGAGCCATACAGCCATTGGCCATCCCGGGTGAATCCGGCCACGCTCGACGCGCTCATCGTGTCTTCAAACCCAAAGCTCAGAAAAGGACGCCAGTCCTTTTCTCCAGGCAGGCGGAGCTCATAGGCACTGCCTCCATCGGCCAGCACCTGACTGCGCAACACCGGCTGCCAAGCACCATCCACCCACTCCACACTCACCTCGCGGCCGTCATCGGTGTTGCGATACAGCAAGCGACGCTTTCCGCTGTCGATTTCGAGCGCATAGAGATCGTGAAAACGGGGATCACGATCATTGAGACCCACCACAATTTCATTGGGGACATCGCGATCGACCGCCTCAATCTCGGCCTTCACTCCTGACGCCGGCGTGAGATCAACGCTGTCTCCCGATTGGGGATCAATGCGAACAACAACCGTGTTTTCATCGCCCTGGGTATCGCGCGTGGAAATCAAATAACGGCCATCGGGGGTCCATCCCGCAGGTCGCTGGGGGCGGCTGCGCTGTTGCGTTAAGACCCGCGGAGGCGCCTCTCCCTCCAGATCTCGCACCCACAGGTTGAGAACCCCTTGATCAGGGGCTAGATAAGCGATGCGCCGCCCATCAGGGCTGAGCGAAACACCAATGATTTCCGGATTACCAAACAGCACCTCACGGGGAATCAGCGGTGGCTCGTGGGCAGCTCTCGCGACCGGCGGAACAACAGCTGAAACCAGACCAAGACTGGCAAAAACGAGTCCTCCCAGAATTCTTTTGCAAAGAAGTCTTGGCATGGAACTCACTCTGCTCAATCTTCCGATTGTGACAAGCAAGTTCAGGACGAACCACTCAGACGTGCAATCACCATGTCGGCCAAAGGCACATGCATCAGCCGCTCCACCTCACGAATGCCCGTTGGGCTGGTGACGTTGATTTCACTGAGCATCCCGCCAATCACATCGATACCCACAAAGAACAAGCCTTCCGAGCGCAACGCGGGAGCCAAGGCCTCACAAATCAAGCGTTCACGATCCGTGAGCTCCGTGGCCTCCGGAAATCCCCCAACAGCGAGGTTGCTCCGAAACTCCCCCTCTTTGGGCTTGCGGTTCACGGCTCCTAGAGGTTCTCCATCCACCAACAGGATCCGCTTATCTCCATCGGTGACGGCCGGCAGAAACCGTTGCGCCATCACCGGAAGAGAACCCTGTTCCGTGACCAGTTCCAGCAAAGCCCCTAGACCTGGCGCTGACGCGGAGACGCGCACAACACCTAAACCAGCCCGGCCACCGAGGGGCTTCAGAACCACTTCCTCCTGTTCGCGCGCAAAGGCCGATAGCTCCGAAATTCGGCCCGACACCAACGTTGGAGCCATCCAACGACTGAAGCGCAAGGCACCAAGCTTTTCGTTCCAACTGCGCAGCGATGCCGGACGGTTCAGCACCAGGGCTCCTGCTCGCTCGGCCACATCGAGCAGGTGGGTTGCGTAGAGGTAGGCCTCATCAACGGGAGGATCTTTCCGCATCCAGATCGCTCCAAAGCGCTTGAGCGGACAGCGTTCTGGTTCACCGATCTCAATCCAGGGATCCGGTTGCACCGGCACAGCCACCGCTAGGGGCTCATCACCGAGGGCAATCAAATCAGCAGGCGTGGACGCCCAGACCTCATGGCCGGCGCGCTGGGCCGCCTGCATCAACGCAGCTGTGGAATCTTTGGCGGGGTTGATCCGATCCAGCGGATCCAACACAAAGAGGTGGCGCATGGCAGACACCTATTCAGCCCTGACCGGCGAGCAGGGGATCCAGTTTCCCCGCGCGCTCCAGGCCATGAAGTTCATCGCAGCCGCCAACATGTTGGTCATCGATGAAAATCTGAGGAACGCTGCGTTTGCCGTTGCCTCGAGCCGCCATCGCATCCCGTCCAGGCTCATCCCCATCCACCGAGATTTCGGTGTAGGCCACACCCTTGCGGTCCAGCAAACCCTTCGCGCGAATGCAAAACGGGCAGGTGCTCCAGGTGTAAATCTCAACCTTGGCCATCGAACTGCCGCATACGAAGGCTGAATCTTATGCAGGACGACCGCGCTGATAGCGTCGAGATCACAAGACTCCGTTGCCCCATTGCTGGATCTCACAGACTTCAAACGCGATCTTTCCGAGCTCACTGACCGCCTGGGCCATGCCCAGGACTGTCTTTGACGTTCCTGCACTGAATGCCAGGCAGCAGGATCTCGAGCAACTCGCCGCTCAACCCGACTTTTGGAACGATCAGCAAAACGCACAAAAGCAGATGCGTCGCCTCGACGAGGTCAAGGCGCAGCTGCAGCAACTTGTCGATTGGCGTGGAGCGATCGACGATGGGCAAGCCACCCTTGAGCTCTATGAATTAGAGCCTGACGAAGACCTGCTCGGTGAGGCGCAGCAAGGACTCAATCGGCTGCGACAAGCTCTTGATCGCTGGGAATTGGAACGGCTTCTCAGCGGTGAATACGACAAAGAAGGTGCGGTCTTGAGCATCAACGCCGGTGCCGGGGGGACCGACGCCCAGGACTGGGCCCAGATGCTGCTGCGCATGTACACCCGCTGGGCTGAAGACCAGGGGATGAGCGTGACGGTCAATGAGCTATCGGAGGGAGAGGAAGCTGGGATCAAAAGCACCACGATTGAGATCGAAGGTCGCTACGCCTACGGCTACTTGCGCAACGAAAAAGGCACCCATCGACTGGTGCGGATCTCCCCCTTCAATGCCAATGACAAACGGCAAACGAGCTTCGCGGGTGTGGAAGTGATGCCCAAGCTCGATGAAGAGGTTGATCTCGATATTCCTGAAAAAGATCTGGAGGTGACGACCTCCCGCTCCGGCGGGGCAGGTGGACAAAACGTCAACAAAGTGGAAACGGCCGTTCGCATCCTCCATGTGCCCACCGGCCTGGCAGTGCGCTGCACCCAAGAGCGCTCTCAGCTTCAGAACAAGGAGAAGGCCATGGCTCTGCTCAAGGCGAAATTGCTGGTGATTGCCCAGGAGCAGCGTGCAGCAGAAATTGCCGACATTCGCGGTGACATCGTTGAAGCGGCCTGGGGAAATCAGATCCGCAACTATGTGTTTCACCCGTATCAGATGGTGAAAGACCTGCGCACCCAAGAGGAGACCACGGATGTGCAAGGCGTGATGGATGGAGATCTCAACCCCTTCATCCAGGCGTTACTGCGCCAAGGTGTGGATCGCCCAGGCAGCGACGACGACGGCTGAGCGACGCTCCATCCATCACGATCATTCCTCCATGACCAAGGCTCCCGAAAACGACAGCAGCCCCTCCACCCCCCAAAGCGATGACAAGGGGGCTCCACCCCCCAGTTTCGTGAAATTGGCCATGCGCAACATGGTGCGCAAAGGCGGGCAGAGCCTGTTCCACTTCGGCCTAACCGCTGCAGGGTTCATTGGTTTCATTCTTGTGGTGGCCTGGTTAGGGCGACCCACACTCCCGCAATGATCACGCTCGACCTGGCCTTCAGCCCTGCAGCCGCTGATCTCCTTGATGCGGCCGATGACGCGAGCACGCGCTCCAGGCTGCAGCAAGCCAGAGACTGGGAGTGTGATTTAAGCGCTTGGATTGAAGACCTTCGCCAGGGCCGCGACCACCCCTGTCCCGAAGCTGTGAGGACCTGCGAGTCGGTCAGCCTTGGGGTCTCGCTGCTCGATGACGCCAGCGTCGCCGACCTGAATCTTCGCTGGCGCCAGAAACCCACGCCAACAGACGTGCTCTCCTTTGCGGCCCTGGAGAGTGGGATGCCGATGGGTGCTGGTCAGGAGCTTGAGCTAGGAGACATCGTCGTCTCGGTACCCACCGCCCGTCGTCAAGCCTTGGAACAGGCGCATGGCTTGGAACGGGAACTGCGTTGGTTGGTCAGTCACGGGCTTCTGCACTTGTTGGGCTGGGATCATCCCGATGAAGACTCCCTCGCTGCAATGCTTCAGAAACAGGAGCACCTACTTGGCATGGGCGGTAACGTTCGTTCCTTAGTTGAGATCAACTGTGAATCAGCAGATGAAGTCACTGCTGAACCCTGAAGACGGAGCACCGGTGTCAGAGGAGATCAGCCAGCGCAGCACCCAACGAGCCCACCGTGCCGCGAAGCGGGGTGCTTGGCGGATCGCGGGGGATCTCCCCTCCAGCTTCCGCTACGCAGCCCAAGGGCTGGGCTATGGCTTCGTTAGCCAGAGGAACTTTCGTATCCACGTCTTTACGGGTGCACTGGTTCTAGGGATGGGGATTTGGCTCCAGCTGCCCGCGATCCAGCTGGCCGTGTTGGTGCTCACGGTGGCTGTCGTGTTGGTGCTGGAGCTGCTCAATACGGCCATCGAGGCGGTCGTGGACTTGGCGATCGGCCGCCGATTCCATCCCCTCGCCAGAATTGCCAAGGATTGTGCCGCTGCCGCTGTGCTCGTCTCTGCGATCAGCTCAATGCTGATTGCGCTCCTTCTTCTCGTTCCACCCCTGATCCTGCGCCTGGGCCTCTGAACAATGCTCCTGGTTATCGATAACTACGACAGTTTCACGTTCAACCTGGTGCAATACCTGGGCGAACTCGCCAGCCAGTTCCCCGTGGCGACCGACTGTCGCGTCGAACGAAATGATGCCCTCAACCTTGAGGAGATTCGCAAGCTCAATCCATCCGCCATTTTGCTTTCACCGGGACCAGGCGATCCGGATCAAGCCGGTGTTTGCCTTGAGGTTCTCCGCCAGCTCTCACCCACCATCCCAACCCTTGGCGTGTGCCTCGGACATCAATCGCTTGCGCAGGCCTACGGCGGACGCGTTGTGAGAGCCCGCGAACTCATGCATGGGAAAACATCACCTGTTCAGCATCGCGGTGAAGGCGTCTTTGCCGGGCTTCCCCAACCCCTGACCGCGACCCGATATCACAGCCTGATTGCTGAACGGGAAACCCTTCCTGAGTGCCTTGAAGTCACTGCCTGGCTTGACGACGGAACCATCATGGGGCTGCGCCATCGCGACTACGCCCATCTCCAGGGAGTGCAGTTCCATCCGGAAAGTGTGCTCACAGAAGCAGGGCACCAGCTGCTGGCCAACTTCCTGCGCCAAGCAGAACCCCAGTGACAACACTGCTAGCTTCCTGGGCAAGAAGACGATCAACAATGTCGGTCCACGAACGGGTTCAGAGTCTTTTCCGCATTGTTCTGAGTAGTTCCGCCCTGCTGGCGGTTGGAACGGTGGCTCCCGTTCGGGCGGCAGGCGTCACCGTGACTAATTACGGCCATAGCGCCTTGCTCATCCGCGGAGGTGGCCAATCCGTGATGGTGAATCCATTTCGGGCGGTGGGCTGCGCCAAGGGACTGGCTGAGCCTCGCGTGAACGCAACGGTGATCCTCGCCAGTTCGGAATTACCCGATGAAGGAGCTCGCATCGGGGGCGGCACCTATTTGGCCAAACCAGGCTCCTATCGGGTCGGTGGCCTCAGGATCGAAGGGTTCGCCGCTCCCCATGACCGGGTGGGTGGCCGTCGTTTTGGCCAAGCCACGGTGTGGCGCTGGCAACAGGCAGGTCTCAACTTCGCCCATCTCGGCGGCACCGCCGCCACCCTCAGCGGTGAAGACAAAGTGCTTCTCGGTCGCCCCGACGTCTTGATCATCGGTGTTGGCGGCGGCGGCAAGGTCTACAACGGAGAGGAGGCGGCCAAGGTGGTGCGCGCACTCAATCCCCGCAGGGTGATTCCCGTTCAATACGTGAATGGGGAGCCTCCTTCCGGATGCGACCTCGGCGATGTTCAGCCTTTTTTGGATGCGATGGCTGGGACCGAAGTGCGCAAAGTGGGACCAAACCTCAACCTGCCTGGAACCCTCGGTGACAACACCGTGATCGATGTCATGCGTTGATCGCCATCGAAGCCAACAGCGCTGACAGCTCGGCCCGTTCCATCTCAGCAATCAAGGCCAAGAGCAAAAGAATCCTCGCCTTCTGAGGGTTGAGGGTTCCTGCCGGCAACAACCCCAGGGCATCCTGAAGCGCACAGGGATGAACGGGCCCGCTACCGCAACGACTCGCGCGCAGCATCAACGGCAAGGCCCCAGGCCAGGTTTTGATCGCTTCACACTCCCCTGCAGACAACTGACCGGCCCCGGTGCCGGTCCAAACCAGCCCCTTTACCCCCGCCTTGAAGAGGGCCGAAACCATCGACACCGGGGCATCCACACAGCCGTAAACAATGGCCACTTCAGGCCACTGGGGCGGCAATACCAATGGGGCGAACGGAACGAACCGGGCCCCGGACACCCCCGGCAAATGCACGCCGCTGTCATCCACCCAGCCCAAGGGGCCCAGGTCTGGACTTTGAAACGCACCCACCCCCTGGGTGGCCACCTTGGTGACAGCCCTGGCTCCATGGATCTGGCCATCCATCACCACAAGCACCCCATGCCCGCGGGCCCGAGCACTCAATGCCACTTGCACCGCTTGAAACAGATTGAGCGGACCATCGGCACTGAGGGCTGTGGCCGGACGCATCGCTCCCACCAACACCACTGGCCGCGGATCATCAATCAGGAGCTCCAACAACCAGGCGGTTTCTTCCAAGGTGTTGGTGCCGTGGGTGATCACCACGCCCGCCAGCTCGGGGGAGGTAGCGAAAGCCTCACGAATTCGCGTCACCAGCTGGATCCAATGCTGAAACTGCAAATCAGCACTATCCAAGTTGGCCAGTTGTTCCACCTGAATGTGGGCCAGCCCTTGCAGCTGCGGCAGCGCCTGGAGCAGCTCCGATCCAGCCAATGCCCCCGCGGTGTAGGCGTTAAGGGAGGTGCTGGTGGCACCACGGCCGGCGATGGTGCCCCCCGTAGCAAGCAGGAGCAACGTTGGAAGTGATGATGTGGCCTGATCGACCGTCAAAGCTCGGAATCAATCGCTTGATAAGCCTGCCAAAAGCGCTGCATCTGCTCCGTAGTGCCAATGCTGATGCGCAGTGAACCATCAATCTGAGGCTTCCCCGCCATCGATCTCACCAAAATCCCTGCCGCCCGCAGCGCGGCTTCCACGGCTTCAGGCGAACGACGAGGCCAAAGCAACAGATAATTACCACCAGCCGCATGGTGAACGACACGCTGCCGCGTTAATTCAGAAACGATCCAGTGACGCGCACGTAACACCTCGGCAACATAGGTGTCGGTGTAGGGCTGATCCTTCAAGGCCGCCATCGCCGCCGTGACCGCCAAACTATTGACGTCATAGGGGCCCGTAACCCTGCCGACCCGGTCCACCACATCGGGATGACCCAGGGCAAACCCGATCCGCAAACCAGCAAGTCCAGCGGTTTTCGCCAATGAGCGGAGCACGAGCAGATTGGGAACAGCACGAAAATCAATCAACGGCAAGACGCTGTCTCCCGTGAAGGCCTCATACAACTCATCCACCACCACGAGCGATTCAGGCGCCGCAGCCGCAAGTTCCAACACTTGATCCGCTGGCAAACGCGTTCCCGTGGGGTTGTTGGGATTGCACAGCACCAAGATGCGGGGCTTCTGCGACAAAGCCGCTCGAATCGCCTCCAGCGGAAACAAAAACCCGGGAAGCTCATGGGGCACGGCCTCAATCGCCATCCCCTGCATGCCCGCACAGGGGGCGTAATACCCAAAGGTGGGACTGGTGGTCAACAGCGTGTCACCAGACGCACCAAAGGCATGAATCACGGCATGGATCGCCGCATCCACCCCGTTGAACACCCCAACATGGGCAGGCGTCAGCACAGAAGCCAGGCCCGCCGGCGACGCCTCGAGATTGGCAATCAGGGCTTCGCGAAGGCCGTCGTACTCGGGATAAATCGCGATCTGCTCGGCCGGAAAGGCGCGGATCGCCTCAGCGACCCTTGGGCTTGGCCCCATCGTGTTTTCGTTGAAGTCAAGCCGGAGCAAGTCGCGACGCCCTTCGAGAGGAGCGCTGTAGGCCTTCAACCTTTCCACCTCAGGCCGAGCGCGCGGTGCATTGCCTTGAGGGTGTCTATTCACAGCCAATCCCACATCACTAAACAATCAAAACGTGACAGCCAATTCGAACCACAGCTCTTGCACTGACAAAGGAATGGTGTCATCACATCCGCTCCAACGTGGCAATCCCTAATAAGCCCAACCCTGATTTCAGGGTGTCAGCAGTGAGCCGACACAACGCCAAACGGGGTGACAGGGACTTGCCCTCAGCCTTAAGGACTGGAACCTGGTCATAAAAGCGATTAAACACTTGGGACAACTCGAACAAATAACTGCAGAGACGGTTCGGCAATAACTCCTCCTCCACCTCGGCAATCACCGCATCAAACTTGAGCAGTTCCCGCACCAAAGCCCACTCCTGCGGCTCGCTGAACTGCAGCATTCCGGCCTCGGCCTCAAGATCTCCCCCCTTGCGCGCAATGCCAGCAATTCGAACCACCGCATACAGCAAATAGGGCGCCGTATTGCCTTGCAGGGCCAGCATCCGATCAAAGCTGAACTGATAATTGGTGATCCGGTTCTGACTGAGGTCGGCGTATTTCACCGCCGCGAGCCCCACCGTGCCAGCGACGTGCCGAATGAATGACTCGTCCTCGTGACGTCCCTCCTCCTGCAAGCGCCTGCGGAGATCGGCTTCTGCCCGCTCAACGGCTTCATCGAGCAGATCCCGCAGCCGAACGGTGTCACCAGAACGGGTCTTGAGTTTCTTGCCGTCCTCGCCCTGAACCAGCCCAAAAGGCACATGCTCCAGTCGGCCGTCCTCTGGAATCCAGTTCGCCCGTTTGGCGACTTGAAACACACCAGCAAAATGATTGGCCTGACCGGCATCGGTCACATAAATCACACGGCGCGCCCCATCCCCGTCCGAGCCCCCCGCAAAGCGATAACGGATCGCCGCCAGATCGGTGGTGGCGTAGTTGAACCCACCATCACTCTTGCGAACAATCACCGGTAGGGGCTTGCCATCCTTCCCGTTCACGCCCTCCAGGAACACACACTCCGCTCCGTCATCGGTGACCAGCAGATCAGCCTCCTTCAAGCCACTCAGCACTGAAGCCAGATAGGGGTTGTAGAACGATTCGCCTCGTTCGCTCAGACGAATATCAAGCCGGTCGTAAATCTTCTGGAACTCTCGCCGCGACTGATCACAGAGCAATCCCCAAGCCTTGAGAGACACCGGATCTCCTCCTTGCAGCTTCACCACCTCCTCGCGAGATGTGGTTTGAAAAGCTTCGTCTTCGTCGAAACGCTTCTTGGCCTCGCGATAGAAAGCCACCAAGTCACCCAGGTCAACAGCATCGGCCGTGTTGAGGGTCTCGGGGGCCACCTGTTTGAGATGGGTGATCAGCATCCCGAACTGCGTTCCCCAGTCACCCACATGGTTTAAACGCAGCACCCGATGACCGCGGAACTCGAGCACCCGAGCCAGAGAGTCGCCAATAATCGTGGAGCGCAGATGGCCGACATGCATCTCCTTGGCAATGTTGGGGCTGGAAAAATCCACCACCACCGCTGAATCGTTGTGTACCTCCGGTACCCCCAGGCGCGGATCACCAAGCCTTGCTGACACCTCAGCCGCTAAGCACTCAGGCCGAATGGTGAGGTTGATAAAGCCTGGGCCAGCGATCTGAGGCTCTAAACACAGGGACGTGAACGCTGGGTCAGCCTGAAGCGCCTCCACAATCGCCCCTGCTATTTGGCGAGGAGCCTGCTTGAGAGGCTTGGCCAAGGGCAGGGCGCCATTGGCCTGGAAATCACCAAATTCCGGCTTACTGGCTGACGCCAGCTGGGGATCGAGCAGAGCATCCACCTCGGGGAAGGCCCGCTGCATCGCCTCACGCAACTGAGTGTCTAAAGCCTGGGCGATGCGCAGCATGGAAAGCAGCGGTGAACGAATTCAGCTCCTGATCATCCCCCGGCGCGGGTGAGCTTCAGCCCCCAATCACGCCAACCTGGGCTGAGGAAATGTTGGCGCGATCTCAACAAAACGCTCAAACCATACAATTTAGCCACTCCCAAGTCTTAGACAAGAGGACAGCAATGACCACGTGGATCTTGAATCCGGTTGATCTTTAGGAGCCAAAAAAGTAACATCAATATGGTCAAATTAACAGAATTAACTAGCCGTTACTGGATCAAGCTAAGCCTATTCATACTCTTGGCAATCACAATTCTGTCGTTGCATCCTCTGGAGAGCTTGCCCGAAGCTCCAGGAACAGACAAAACGCATCATTTGATTGCCTATGCAGCTCTTGCCTTTCCAACGGCTTTACGCAAGCCAAAGCGATGGCCCATCATCATCATTTTTGCTCTTTACAGTGGCCTGATAGAGCTCATACAACCCTATGCCAATCGTTATGGGGAATGGATGGATTTTCTTGCCAACATCAGCGGACTCCTTGTAGGCGTCATGCTGGCATTTTCCACCAACAAACTTACGAAACGAGCTCAATAAGGCATCCCCGCAGATCCCGGGCAGCCCATGATCAGCTCCCTGCGGGGGTGAAGCGCATGCTCAGATCCAGCCAGGAGCTGCGTGTCATCGGCGCACTGGAGGAAATCAGATCCACCCCCGTTGCGGCGTACAACGGCAATTCCGCTGGGTTGACCCCAGAGGCTTCCAACACAACGGATGTCCGAGCAGGACGCAATGCCGCCTGAGCCCGCAGCGAGGGGACCAAGGTTTTCAACGCATCCGGGCTGAACTCATCAAGGAGCACCGCATCGGCACCGGCTACCACCGCAGCCTGGGCTTCCTCAGCCGATTCCGCCTCCACAATCACCCTGGCTGGCCAGGGTGCATCAGCGCGTACCGCTGCGATGGCGGCTGTGACGCCACCGGCCCAAGCCAGGTGGTTTTCTTTGAGCATGGCTGCGTCATCCAGCCCCATGCGGTGATTCACCCCACCACCGCAGCGGACAGCATATTTTTCCAGCGTTCGAAGCCCCGGAGTGGTCTTGCGTGTATCCGCTAAGGCCACACCCGTGCCCTCCAACTGAGCCACGAGAGCGGCCGTCGCCGTGGCAATACCCGACAGGCGCATCGCCAGGTTGAGAGCTGTGCGTTCCAGCGCAACCAACATCACCGCAGGGCCACGCAGCTGCAGCAATGCATCACCTGCCTCAACGGACGCCCCGTCTGCAACGCGTACATCAATTGACCAATTCCGCTCTCCATTCGCCAGTTCCCGCAAAAGAGGTTCAATCAAGACGCCTCCACAGAACACCCCTGGCGCTTTAGCCACCCATTGGGCCTCACCCTCCACGCCCTGGAGTGCCGGAGCACTGAGATCACCTCGTCCGAGATCCTCCTGAAGCCACTCGGCCAACTGCTGGCGAAGTTGTGGAGTGATCGACAGCGGCTGCAGGGACACCAGAGGAGCAGATCAAGGGCATCTCATGATGACGCCAGTCTCCACTGACCATGCGGCTCAAGGTACAGCGCCTCATCGGGCCATGGTGGCCAGGCGACCTGGATGGGTTTCTAGCCCTGGGGCTCAACAACCTGATCCAGATTTTGCTGATCATCAGCCTCTGCCGAAGTGTGCTCGGCTATCCGGATGCCTTGCTGTTCGGACAAATCTTGCCTGCCGCCGGAGTGAGCCTTCTGGTGGGGAACCTGGCCTACACACGACTGGCCAGGCAACTAGCCGCCGATGAGCAACGGGACACCTGCACCGCCATGCCCTACGGCATCAACACAGTCAGTTTGTTTGCCTACATCTTTCTCGTGATGCTTCCAGTGAAGCTGGCAGCACTCAATGGTGGGATGACAGAGGCTGAGGCCATCAGCCGTTCTTGGCATGCAGGAATGGTGGCCTGCATGGGATCCGGCCTGATCGAAATCGCAGGAGCCTTCAGTGCCGACCGCTTAAGACGCTGGCTCCCGCGAGCGGCCCTGCTCTCCACCCTTGCCGGGATCGCCCTCGGTTACATCGCACTGGGCTTCCTGCTGCGGACCTATGCCCACCCTCTGGTCGGACTCACGAGCCTGGCCGTGATCGTTCTCGGCTATTACGCCAAGGTGCGCTGGCCGTTGCCCACAGGCCTGATGGCCGTTCTTCTGGGCATGGTTCTCGCCTGGAGTAGCGGCTTGATCGCTCCCAGTCCAGGCGCTTGGCAGGACAGCATCCGCACCATCGGCTGGCATCCACCAACCCTTCAGCTGCAGATTCTTTGGGACAACCGAGCAGACCTCTTCCCCTGGCTGGGGGTGATCGTGCCGATGGGGCTTTTCAATGTGATCGGATCCCTGCAAAACCTTGAAAGCGCAGAAGCCGCGGGTGATCGCTACGCCACCCGCACCTGCCTGCTAATCGACGGTGTTGGGACACTCGCAGCTGCAGCACTCGGCTCCTGCTTCCCCACCACCATCTACATCGGCCATTCCGGTTTTAAGGAGATTGGGGCCCGCTCGGGCTATTCCTGGCTGAACGGTGTCGTGATGTCGGCAGCGTGCTTCTTTGGCTTGTTTGAGTTGCTCGCGCTCTTGATTCCGATCGATGCCGGCATGGCGATCGTGCTGTACATCGGGATTGCGATGACCGCTCAGGCCTTTCAGGCCACACCCTCACGCCATGCCCCCGCCGTGGTGCTCGGACTGCTTCCTGGCCTGGCTGGATGGGGCGCCCAATTGCTGAAAGCCGGTTTACGCGCAGGCGGTCTGGGCACTGCAGAGCGACCTTTCAACCAAGAGATGGTTCAGCAGCTCGCCAGGGGAGATGTCTGGGCGGCAGGTGCATTTGCGCTGGAGCAGGGACAAATCATCACAGCCATGCTGCTTGCAGCGTTGCTGGTGTTTGCCATTGAAGGCCGGTTCCTCGCCGCGGCAAGCTGCAGTGGATGCGCGGCCGTCTTCGCTTGGTTTGGCGTCATTCATGCCTGGCAATTTTCCACCGCTGACACCGTTGTGCACTTGGGTTGGGGAACGGGTCAGCCCTGGGCCATCGCCTATGCGGGGATCACCGTGTTGGTGTTGATCGCCCGACGCTTACCCAAACAGCAGCAAGGGAACTGATCACTTGCCGATGCAGAAGCGAGAAAAGATCCGATCCAACACCGATTCCGTGAGTTGCTCACCGGTGATCTCACCCAGGCTGCGAATCGCCTGACGCAAATCGATCGTCCAAAAATCCCAAGGAAGGCCATCGGCCGCCACCTGCTCACTGCGGGCCAGGGCCTCAGCCGCAGTGGATGCCAGATCGGACTGACGCTGATTCAAGGCCAAAAGCAAGGGCTGCTCGCTCAAGCCTCCACAACGCTCCAACACCTTACGGACGAGATCCTGCTCCCCCTCTCCAGTAACGGCGCTGAGGCGCACATCGGCAACCGATACGGAAGCCGACGAGGAAACAGGCCCAGCAACGGAATCAGCCTTGAGAGGTAGGTCGGCTTTGTTGCCCACCCGTAAGCAGGGAACCCCGTCAGGGATCTGGGCAAACAGGGCTTGATCCTCCTCCGACCACCCCTGGGCGAGATCAAACAACAACAGCACCAGGTCGGCACTGGCCAGGGCATCGCGGCTGCGGGCAATTCCCAACTGTTCCACGGCATCACGGGTGGCCCTGATCCCTGCAGTGTCGAGCAGGGTGATCGGTACGCCATCCAGCACGATCTCACTTTCCAGCAAATCCCTTGTGGTGCCAGGCAAGTCGGTCACGATCGCCCGCTCCCGGCGACTCAACAGGTTGAGCAGGGAGCTCTTCCCCACGTTGGGCCGGCCCACCAGCGCCACCCTCAATCCATGGCGCACAACGGATCCCCGCTCGCCGTCGGCCACCAGCGCGTTCAACTCCATCCGCACAGCCTGCAACTCCTGCAGAAGCGCCTCACCATCTAAAGGGGGAAGATCCTCTTCAAAGTCCACACGGGCCTCCAACTCACTGAGCTGATCGAGCAAGCGCTCTCGCAGGACCACCATTTTTTTCTGGATCCCGCCATCAAGACCCGCCATCGCCAGCTGCGCTGCCCGCTGGCTGCGCGCTCCCACCAGATCACCAATCGCCTCCGCCCTGGTGAGATCAAGACGGCCATTCAGCACAGCCCGCTGGCTGAATTCACCGGGCAGGGCCCGACGCACGCCTGGCTGCTCCAAGACGCGCGCCAGCACCTGCTGCACAGCGATGACCCCGCCGTGACAGTGAATTTCGACCACGTCTTCCCCGGTGAAACTGCGCGGCGCCAACATCACGAGCACCAGCACCTCATCGAGCCGTTCCACACCACCGGCAGCCACCACATGGCCATACAAAATCCGGTGGCTCTCCCAAAGCTGCTGACCAGGAATCACCGTGATCGCAGCAACGGCGCGCACCGCACTGGGACCCGACAACCGAATCACGGCGATGCCACCCTGCCCCGGTGCCACAGCGGTAGCGATCGCAGCGATCGAAAGCTCCTGATCTGGCCCAATCCCCGACATTCCCCGATCCCTGCCGCCATCACGCACTCCTTCCTACGATCCCGGTGCTTCCTCAGCCGCATTAGCGGCCAGCAGTTTCGATGAAGCGGTTGCGGAACAAATTGCAGCGACGCTTGAACCGATGGCTGCAGTGGATCTGGCAGCAGGAGGGAACCCCTGGCCAACGCGCCCGCGGACTGGCCGCAGGGGTGTTTTGCGGCTGCTTTCCCTTCTTTGGATTTCAAACCCTGCTGGGAATTGGCTTGGCCAGCGTTGTGCGCGGCAACCATTTGCTCGCAGCCGCAGGCACCTGGATCAGCAACCCGTTCACCTATGTGCCGCTGTTTTGGTTCAACTACCGCCTAGGGGCCATGATCATCGGGGAAGGCGCTGGCTGGCCGGGGCTCAACAATCTCAATCAAGAGCTGCTCGCCACGGCGGGGTGGGATGTGATGAGCAGGCTTTTGCTCGGCTCATGCCTGACTGGGATGCTTCTAGGAGTCTTTACATGGAGGCTTGCACGAAGCTGGCTACAACCTGAAAGAAACAAAATCAAAAGCTAGCGCAATTGACGACAATAAATCAAACATCTTTTACCAAAAAATATTCACCAAGCGATACACATATAGGAATTAAATTCCGAAGAGCGCAGAAACTTCGTCGAGCAATTTAAAGATCAGACAACAACTACCCAATGGGCCCGCTATGGTGATTATTGATATATATCATTATGACTGTTTTTGGTACCAATGATCGCAGATATGGCACTCTCGCTCAGCTGGAAACCTATGACGGTCTAGCTTGTGCTCCAACAGCTGTAACCAATGCGCTGCTAGCTCTTGATTTGGATGGACTGTTAGCTATACCAGATTCTCCTGGCAGCCATGAATCATTATTTAACACACGAGCAGTTTTAGCTAAAAAATATTTTCACACCTCAAGAGAATGGGAGAAAGCAGGCCTCGCCAAAGGCTCTCCTCCTTCCCTAACTTTAACAGGTACTCGCGATTATATTAAAGATTTAGGGTTCGAACGAAACGCGCGAGTAAGCGCTCTTGGCTTGAATATTTTTAACGGTAGAAACCTTGCTGGCTTCGACGTAATAGCAGAAATTAACGGCGAAACCATCGCTACGCCAGAACTTACAAACGCAATTCCTTATGCAGTGGTCGGCACAGGCAGCTCTGGCTCAAACGGTATTTTTGATTACTTAGCTCAAAACCTTAATTTAGGACCAGTAATTTTTGGCGGTTTTTATCTTGGCCCTAACGGAGAGCCTGACGGACAAGGGCATGCACTGACAGCAACAAAAATAATCATCGATGACGAAAATTCAAATGCAATTATAGAAAAAGGTGAAGCATCTATCTATTTCATTGATCCATTAAATCCAAGTACATCGTATTCGCCTAAAATTGGAGACAGAATTTTAGCTGACTTCAACTCTGTAAAGAGTACCGGTTCAGCAAATTTCATAAAAGCAGATATCTGGGAAGGCACCGATGGATTCCTGAAGGTGAAATACGATCAGCAATCCTTACAGGACGCAAACAATATTCTTGACTTTACTTCCGGAGACTCATCGAACAACCGCAGTGAAAATACTACAACAGTTGCCGTTGCGATGGCCATGGCAATTAACAACAGTAATATCCCAGAAAACTTTGGCCAAGCGCTAGGAGAAAATCAAATAAACACGCCTGGTATTTTAAACTTCAACAATCTTGAAAATCCTGAAGGGATCAAAGCATCTTCATTCTCTGGAAATTTATATAGCAATGAATCCTCGAACATGTCTAATGATTTCCTATTTTACGAGATCGAAAACTTGGGGGGCACGATCATAGATAAAGATCAATTGACAGGTGAGACAATCACTTATTCTCCAGGAGATGCAGGCTATGCGAAAGCCGCTTGGGGCAATTCGCAATCACTAAACAGTGCAAAATTAAAAACAACTATGGGTGAAAGAGTGTCTACAGACGATGCAGCCTATATCCCTTTTACTGTCAATATCGACCAACTTAGCAGTGGCTTATTAGCCCCCATTGCATTAACGGCAGCCGGCGACTATTGGACATCCTTCAGTGCTGGAAATAGCGATGGCTTGCAGCATTTTAAATCGATAGGAAATCTTTCTTGGAGAATGGAAGACCAATTTAACTTAGGCGATGCAGACTTCAATGACCTACACGTAAGCCTGCTTGCCACCGAAATCGCCTAATCCTTATTTAGACCACTCATCGACGAAGCCAACCATACATTTAAGTGATTCCAATCATCACCTTGATCGATGGGCTCCCAGAGCGATTCAATCAGGGGGCGGGTGGGTGTCTGGCTCAAGTTCCAGCGCCTCAAGCGTTCCGACACCGAGGCTTCTGGCTCAGATGCTGCTCGTGCCGCTCCTCGTGCCTCGCTGGCCTGGGTCTGCCACCACCAGGCATCGCGCCAGGCTTGCCACACCTTCCTGCTAGGTGCTTCTCCATCGTTCAAGACAACAGGCAAGCCCTCAGGCTCTTGGGGCAAACCAGCGGATTGAATCGTCGAAACGAGACCAGTAAAAAAGTCTCCATAGGCAACGGGCCAGCTCGCGAGTAAATCCAGCGTTGCGCTCACCAGGCGATCATTACTGTCCACATCAGGATTGGGAGTCAATCCCAATCGCCTCAGCAAACAAAAGCGATAGTGGTTTTGATAGGTGCTTGCATACTGCTCAAGCGACTGCTCCATGGACGACCGAGCGAGCAACATCGCCAAAGGGTTTTGGAGAAGCTGCAAATTCTTTCGGCAGATCGCTGGCTGACGTCCATAGGAATACAGCCCGGTCTGATCGAAATAGGCCGCCGTAAAACTCGGGTCCCAGCGGTCTAAAAAGGCAAACGGTCCGTAATCAAAGCTTTCACCAACGAGCGACATGTTGTCGGTATTGAGCACGCCATGCACAAACCCTGCTGCCATCCACTCAGCTGCCAAGCGAGCCACCCGCCGCACCAGCTCTCCATAGAAGGCGAGGAGCTGATGCTCCAAAGCCGGGCGATCGCCATCAGGGGCTGGATGGGCTGCCGCAACATCGGGGTAATACACCGCCACCACATGGCGGAGCAAGCGCTCCAACCCCTGGGGGTCACGCAAAGACAACAACCGCTCACAGCTACCAAAACGCAGATGGGTCCGTGCCATCCGCACCATCACCGCACTCCGCGTCGGCGATGGCTCGTCCCCACGCCAAAGGTCCTCACCGGTTTCGATCAATGACAACGTGCGGCTCGTGGTCACCCCAAGACGATGCAACGCCTCGGAGGCGATCACTTCACGCACCCCTCCCTTCAAGGTGAGGCGTCCATCCCCACCACGACTCCAAGGGGTGGTGCCACTCCCCTTGCTGCCAAGGTCTTGAAGCAAACCGGTTCGATCGCGCAGTTGGCCATAGAGAAAGCCGCGGCCATCTCCTAGCTGGGGGTTGTAGGTGCCGAACTGGTAGCCGTGATAGCGCAGAGCAAGCAGGGGAACACGCTCTTCAAAACGGCCATAGGCCCCCTCGAAGTCTGGGTCCGACACAGCCTCTGGCTCCAACCCCAGCTGACGCAACAGGGCGTTGTTGCGAAAGCGCAACTGCGTTCGCGGAAACGCCGCCGCCTCCACCACATCCCAATACGACTCACCCAAACCCTCGATGGAGGGTTCGAACGGCAAGGACAACAGCGGATTGCTCAACTCTGGCCGGTTCGGGCGATATCGATCACATCGGCCATCGAGCGGATCTGGTCCATCGTGCGCTGCAGCTGCGCTGAACTTCCAAGCTCCACCATCAAATCGATCCGAGCCGGCTTGCCGTAGGCCGTTCTTACCTGCGCATCACTGACGTTGATCGAACCATCGGACAAACGCATCAAGATGTCCTTCAAAATGCCAACGCGATCAATCACCTCAATGCGCAATTGAGCAGGGAATCGCGATCCCGCTTCTTGCAGCGATGGATTCCAACGAACCGGTAAGCGACGTTCCGTTGGAATCGCTTCCAGGTTGGCGCAATCTTGGCGATGGATGGTGATGCCGTGATTACCAAGGGCCACAGCACCCAGGATCGGCTCTCCTGGTAGCGGACTACAACAGCCACCAAGGCGATGATCCAAGCCCTCCACCCCAAGGATGGGCGCCGCTCCCGCAGACGGCACCTCACGATGGGGCGTGTGCTCGGACTGCTTGAGCAGTTGCTTGGCAACCTCCTCATTGCTCAGGGGGGCCTCCACCGCAGCCGTTTGCAGGCGAATTTCTTCGCGCAAACGATTGAGCACTTGATGCAGCGTTAACGCCCCAAAGCCAAGACCAGCCAGCAGATCTTCCGTGGTTTGCAGGTTGCAACGCTCAGCCACCCTGCGCATCGCTTCACTGCCCAGCAAGGCATCAAAACCACTCCGTCCCAGCTCGCGCTCAAGCAACTCTTTGCCGCGATCGATCGTCTCATCACGATGGCTGCGTTTGTACCACTGACGGATGCGATTTCGTGCGGTTGGAGTGGCTACAAAATTGAGCCAATCTAAACTTGGATGGGCACTTTTTGTGGTGAGAATATCAATGAAGTCACCATTTTGAAGTGGGGTCGACAAGGGCACCAGCCGATCATTAATTCTCACGCCATGGCAATGATTTCCCACCTCGGAGTGAATGCGAAAGGCAAAGTCAACAGCCGTTGATCCCTTACGGAGCCCCACCACATCGCCCTTCGGCGTAAACACAAACACTTCCTCGTCAAAGAGGTCTTCCTTGATCGACGCGAGGTAGTCGTTGTGATCATCCGAGCCCCCCTCCTGCTGCCAATCCACAAGCTGACGCAGCCAGTTGAAACGCTCGGTATCCCCTCCGGTCGCCGGGGATCCACCCTCTTTGTATTTCCAATGTGCCGCAATGCCAAATTCCGACACTTGATGCATTTCCCAGGTTCGGATCTGCACCTCGATCGGACGATGGCGACCAATCACAGCGGTGTGAAGGGATTGATAGCCATTGGGCTTCGGCAGCCCGATGTAGTCCTTGAACCGGCCAGGGATTGGCCTGAACGTGTCGTGAACAACGGCGAGGGCGCGATAACAGCTCTCGACATTCGGCGCAAGGATCCTCAACGCCGCCACGTCGTAGATCTCGTGAAACTCCTTTTGCTGGCGCTGCATCTTTGTCCAGATGCCATAGAGATGTTTCGGACGACCACTCACCTCACAGCTGTCGAGGCCCACGGCAGCCAAGCGATCGCAGAGCAACTGAACCGTGACCGAGAGGCGATCCTCCCGCTCACTGCGCTTGGTTGAAACCTCCTGCTGCATTTCACGGAAGGCCTCAGGCTCCAGCAACTTGAAGGAGAGATCCTCGAGTTCCCATTTGAAGCGTCCAATCCCCAAGCGATTGGCCAGCGGGGCATAGATCTCACGCGTTTCCCTGGCGATGCGCTGCCGTTTCTCCTCCTTGAGCGCCCCAAGCGTGCGCATGTTGTGCAGACGGTCCGCCAGCTTCACCAACACCACCCGGATGTCACTGGCCATCGCCAAAAACATCTTGCGCAGATTCTCTGCTTGCGCCTCAGTGCGATTGGTGAAATGCAGGCCGCCCAGTTTGGTGACGCCCTCCACCAACTCACGCACCTCAGGACCGAAATGGCTCTCGAGCTGATCGGGGGTGACATCGGTATCTTCCACCACGTCATGGAGGAAGCCCGCTGCAATCACGCTGGCACTGGCCCCGATGTCTCGCAAAAGATCCGCGACGGCCACCGGATGCACGATGTAAGGGTCACCGCTGGCGCGGAACTGCCCCTCGTGCAGTTGAAACGCAAAATCAAAGGCAGCCGCTAAAAGGGCCTCTGGATCGGTTGGACAACTGTGTCCGATACCCGGAGGAACGTGCGCCAAACATTGCTTCAACCACTCGGGAAGCTCAATGCCGTAGTCATCAGGCGTGCGAGCGGGACGTTCACGCAATGCCGTTAAACCGTAGGCCGCAGGAGTCGATCCAGACTGAGTCTGGGAGGGATCCGGTGCTGAGGTTGCGTTGAGCATCCGACCCGGCGGGTGCATCCATGGTATGTAGGCATGAGGCACCGTGCTTTCTTTCATGCCCAACGCGCCAGGAACGGTTCTGTCGCTGAATCAGTTGCGTCTGCGCTACCCAGGAAGTCCGTCCTGGACGCTGGATGGATTGGATCTCAGCCTGCAATCGGGAGATCGCTTGGCACTCGTTGGTCCGTCTGGATGCGGGAAGAGCACCGTGGCAAGAGCGGCCTTGCAACTGCTGCCTCCGGGGAGCTGCTGCGAAGGAGATCTCCTTCTGAATGGTCAAGATCCACGCCAACTGAGTCGGCCGGCCCTGCGCGCCCTGCGCGGGGAAGCGGTGGGCCTGGTGTTTCAAGACCCGATGACTCGGCTCAATCCATTGATGACCGTAGGCGGCCACCTCCTCGACACCTTTGCCGCTCACCGGCCAGGAATGGGGCATCACGAGCGGAAAGACCGCGCAGAAAGCTTGCTGGAACAGGTTGGCATCGGGGCCGAGCGCTTTCGGGCCTACCCCCACGAATTCAGTGGTGGCATGCGCCAGCGTTTAGCGATCGCCCTGGCCATTGCCCTAGCACCACCGCTTGTGATCGCCGACGAACCCACCACCAGCCTGGATGTGGCGGTGGCGGGGCAGGTGATGGCGGTGCTGCGCAATCTCTGCGAAGAACTGGGCAGCGCCCTCCTGCTCATCACCCATGACTTGGCCATGGCCAACCGCTGGTGTGAAGACATGGCGGTGTTGGACGGGGGCCGTCTTGTGGAACAAAACAGCAGCGATCAGGTGCTGACCCATCCCCAATCCGAGATCGCCAAGCGGCTTGTTAGCGCCGCCAGGGCCAGGGAGGGAGGCAATACGCCGGAAACACCTGACGGCACCCCCGTCCTGCAGGTGGAAGGCTTGCGCTGTTGGCACAACCTCGGCGGACCGCCCTGGTCTCCCAACTGGCTGAAAGCGGTGGATGGCGTGAGCTTCAGCTTGCAATCCGGAGAATCACTGGGAGTGGTCGGCGGCTCTGGCTGCGGGAAAAGCACCCTGTGCCGGGCCTTGATGGGACTCACGCCCATTCGGGGGGGCGACGTTTGGCTGCAAAACCAGAACCTGCTGCAACTGCGCGGCAGCGCGGAACGCCAAGCACGACGCACCATTCAGATGGTGTTTCAAGACCCGCTGGCATGTCTGAATCCAGCCCTCAGCGTTGCCGACGCCATCGCAGACCCCCTGCTGATCCATGGACTCGCCTCACGGGCAGCCGCTCGAGAACGGGCAAGGGAGCTCCTGGAGCTGGTGGGACTGTCACCAGCGGATCATTTTCAAAATCGACTGCCCAAGCAACTATCTGGTGGCCAGCAGCAACGCGTCGCCATTGCACGCGCCCTGGCCTTAGACCCGCAGGTGCTGATCTGCGACGAAAGCGTGAGCATGCTCGATGCGGAGATCCAAGCCGAAGTCCTGGCACTGCTCAGAGGTCTGCAGCAAGACCTCGGCCTGGCGATGATTTTTGTGACCCATGACCTCTCGGTGGCGAGCGGCTTCTGCCACCGCGTGATCGTGCTGGATCGAGGGCATGTTGTAGAAGAAGGCCCCGGAGATCGGTTGCTCCATCAACCGCAAGCGGCCATTACCCGCACCTTGGTGGAAGCCTGCCCACTGCTGCCCACCAGCACCCCATGAGCATCCAGGCTTTCGTCCATGACATCGACATCGTGGGGTGCAGGTACCCCTTCACCTTCATGTTCCAGCAGCTGACCAAGGTGATTGAACTCAGAGTCTGGTGTTGATTTCTGAGAAAAAAATGAGATCCGGCCTCGATTTACGCAGAGAGATCAAACACTTGAATCCTTGCTCCCCTAACGCAAATCACTGTTGAACAAAGCCATCCGTTTGAAGGAGGGTCATTCCGATTGCATCGGACGGGAATGGGAAGCACAACCACCCATCTCTGCCGTAAAAATATTCAGACACAGGTTCTGCTTTTGCAGTCAGAACTTGGTTGGAATTCAGAGCTGAGATGACATCGTCCCCCCATATCAAGGGTCATGACATCTACAAATTTCTTGCAAACCTCCATCTCCGGTGATCGGTGGTGGGGAGGGTTCACAGCAGAAATCACACTCACCAATTCATCCACACAAGATCTTGCGAATTGGAGCTACAGATTTGATAGCCCCCACCTCATCAACACCGCTCCTTGGGGAGCCGAGATCAGTGCTGTTCTTCTCGACAACGGCCTCACCCGCTACACCCTGACGGGAAAAGACTGGGGAGAAAAGATTCCAGCCGGAGAGTCGGTCACCATTGGATTCAATGGAACCCAAGGCACGGATCTGGGTAATCAAGGGGAACTGTCTGCGGCCATGCTCTTCGGCTTAGACAGCGCGGAAGCCGTGATGGCTCAGGTAAGTGAAGTGAGCTCTGAGAGTTCTGACACGACGACTAATCCAGGGCTTGAACCAGTCATTGAGACACCTGCGATGACGTCACCGATGTCGGAGCACGGCATGGGACATCACGGGATGGCCCATGGTTCCAGTTCTGGGGATTACATCGACATCAACACCTGGGGTTCCTTTCATGGCTCCAATCACAACTCCGAGCACGATGAGTTGGTGGGTGGTCGCACAGCGATCACGACAGAAGCGATGGTTGCTTACAACGGCTTGCGTGCCTTTGCGGGCCTGGATGTTGTTGAGATTGAGGCGGTTGGTGAGTGGGCATTCGCCCAGGGGCTGACGAACAACTCCCAGGCTTGGGGTGATGACACCAAAGGGGTTGGACTTTGGTTTGCCATGCAGGGAGCCAAGGTGGGCTGGATCTCCGATGCGTCCTACGACCCGCAAATTCTGGCCGACATTCAACGCACGGCCCGGTTGGGCAGCAGTGGTGAAGTGATGCAGATGATTGAGCAGTTTGGCCATGAAGGCTTTGCCGACTATCTAACAACCAATCAACTGGAAGAAAATTTCATCAATACCCTCAAAATGGAGCCGCATTACGGAGGTTGGATGCATGGACGCACCCACGGCTTTCGTGACATCGAAGGCGTAGCCATTGCCCACGATATTCACCATTTAACAGTGTTGGGATGGGATCAAAATGAACCCTTTATGAATGACACCTTCGACTGGCCCCAATGGCCTGCCCTCGATGTCAGCGACAACACGGTCATCAACTATTTCCAAGGGATTGTTGCGCGGGGAGATCCACTTTCTGAGAACCTAGAAAATCTTTCTGGAAGCACACCGTCGTCTGATCCCATCACGGGCTCACCCCTGGAGATTCAGGTCAGTGGTGATCTTTGGGAGGGTGGCTTCACTGCCTCGATGAATGTGACCAATCAAAGCGACCAAACATTGGATGATTGGGGGGTGAGTTTCATCAGCACGCATCAGTTTTACGGAGAATCTTGGGGTGTTGATGTCTCTACGCAAGAGCTTGGAGACCGCCTTTACCGCTACGAGCTCACAGGAGCTGATTGGGCGCAATCGCTCGCCGCTGGTCAAGGCATGACGGTGGGATTCAATGCCTTGAGCGCAGAGGACCTCAGCGGGGATGCGTCTCTGACATCCGAACTGCTGATGGCACCTGGAACGGAGCTCACGCTCCTCTAAGCACTTCGTTTCCGCAGCACGGTCAACAGTTTCTCCATCACCTCTGGGAGCGGAGCCTCAAACACCATCCGCTCTTTCGTGATCGGATGGTCGAGGCCCAACTGAAAGGCATGCAGGGCTTGCCCAGGAAGCTCCATCGGCAATTTCCTGCAGCGGCTGTAGGTGATATCCCCCACCACGGGGTGATTGATATGGGCACAATGCACGCGGATTTGGTGCGTTCGTCCTGTATCGAGCTTGAAGCGCAAGAGGGAGTAATCGCCCAATCGCTCCTGGAGGGTCCAGTGGGTGCGCGCATAGCGGCCGTTTTCATCACTTACCACCGCATATTTTTTGCGATCCACAGGGTGACGGCCAATCGCACCAATGATCGTGCCCGACTCCCCTTGCGGCACCCCATGCACCACCGCCAGATACTCGCGCGAGGCAATCCTTTGTTGGATCTGGGACTGCAAACGCACCAAAGCCACCTGTGATTTGGCCACCACGATGCAGCCCGTCGTGTCTTTATCAAGGCGATGGACCACACCAGGCCTCAATTTGCCGCTGATTCCTGGTAAGTCCGGGCAGTGATGCAACAGGCCATTCACCAGGGTTCCATCCTTGTTTCCAGGGGCTGGGTGCACGGTCAAACCGGCTGGCTTGTTGATCACGATCAAGTGCTCGTCTTCAAAGAGCACATCGAGATCCATCGGCTCGGGCTTGAGGTAAGGCAGCGGTTCTGGCGGTGGCATCCAGAGCTGCACCTGGTCTCCCTCTCGCAAGGGAGTTTTGGCTTTCCCCGTCTTGCCATTCACCCGCACATATCCAGCATCAATGAACTTCTGGATCCGAGACCGGCTTTGCTCAGACCGCTGGCTCACCAACCAGCGATCCAAACGCATCGGCAGCGGTTTGGGATACGTAAGCGTCAGCAGATCACCCTCACCCTCACCAAAACCATGCGTAAACACCTCCTCCGGCAAAGGGGGTCTCACACGCCCTTGGCCTTCAACGCTCAAGCCTCCTCCAGTTCCGGCAATTCCAAAGCAATCGAGCCCAACAGCGATCGCCGGAAATCATCGAGCAACCGCTGCGCCATTCGTGCCGTATCGCCGGAGGTATGGCGTTCGGCCGTTGCTGCCAACCAAAACGCTGGATCCGCGGTCTGCCCAGACACCGGTGTGCCATATCGCTGTTCAAGGACGGACAAAACCACCCCGGAAGCCTCCCGTCCCTGCGACTCGATCAACAATTTCAAGAACGCCTGAGCCACCAACTCACCGTCATAGGCCGCCTGTCCGATGTCATCACAAAGGGCCAGATGCAGCGCCGCCCGTTGATCATCCAAGCGGGGTGGCAGAACACCCGGAGCATCGAGCAAGTCCAAATCTTGGCCCAGCCGCACCCAGCGCAAGGTGCGGGTCACGCCAGCCCGACGGGCACTCGCCACCACCTTTTTCTTGACCAGACGATTGATCAAGGCCGACTTCCCCACATTGGGAAATCCCAGGGTGAGGGCGCGCACTGCCCGCGGACGCATCCCCCGGGTCTTCCGCCGCTCATTGAGTTGATTTCCAGCTCGAATCGCCGCCTGCTGCACCAGCTTCACCCCCGTACCAGCCTTGGCATCACACCAAACCGTGCGCTGCCCCTGCGCTTTAAACCACTGATCCCAGGCCTCCCATGCCGCAGGCGTCACCATGTCGCGTCGATTAATCACCAGCAAATGCTGCTTCCCCTTCAACCAGCGGTTGAGATGGGGGTGTCCGGTGGCAAGGGGAATGCGAGCATCACGCACCTCAATCACCAAATCAACCTTGTCGAGGTTGCGCTTGAGCTGCTGTTCCGCCTTGGCGATATGCCCCGGGTACCACTGAATCGGAGGTGTGCTCACGGCACCACCAAAACCGGACAGGGGGCGAGCTGAATCACCCGCGCTGCCGTGCTGCCACTTTCGGCTTCAAGATTCACGCCGCGGGTGCCCATCACAATCACATCCACATTCAACTCGTCTGCCACGTCGCAAATCACAAACGCTGGCATCCCCTCACGCTCCACCACCTCACAGGACACCCCAACCTGCTCAAAGCGGGCTTTGGTTTCGGCCAATAGCGTTGCCACCACTGCATGGTCATGCATCTCAGGGCGCTCGGACTGAATCACAGACAACAGGATCAGCCGGCTGTGATGGCTGCGTGCCAAGTCCAGGGCTTTGCTTGCCGCTTCAACAGCTTCTCGGCTCTGATCAAGCGGAAACAACACGGTTTCAAACATTGGGCCACCTCCGTTAGTACCCCTCTTTTTCAGTGCTAGCGCGTAATCGGGTTAATCTCGCCCCGATTTCACACCTCACGACATAACCACATGGCGAAGCGTTCCCTGGCAAAACTGAATACCGGCGACTTGAGCGGCAAACGCGTTCTCGTGCGGGTCGACTTCAACGTGCCTCTGAACGACGCCGGTGCCATCACAGACGACACCCGCATTCGTGCAGCACTGCCAACGATCAACGACCTGATCAGCAAAGGCGCCAAAGTGATCCTCGCGGCACACTTCGGCCGCCCCAAGGGTCAGGTCAACGACAAGATGCGCCTCACCCCAGTCGCTGCACGACTTAGTGAGCTGCTCAGCAAGCCTGTGACCAAAACCGACAGCTGCATCGGACCTGACGCCGAAGCCAAGGTGAACGCCATGGCCAATGGCGATGTGGTTCTGCTCGAGAACGTGCGCTTCTTTGCTGAAGAAGAAAAGAATGATCCCGCCTTCGCGGAGAAGCTTGCCGGCCTCGCCGACGTTTATGTGAACGATGCCTTTGGTGCCGCTCACCGTGCCCACGCCTCCACGCAAGGCGTCACCAAGTTCCTCAAGCCTTCCGTGGCTGGCTTCTTGATGGAGAAGGAACTTCAGTACCTCCAGGGCGCAGTGGATGAGCCCAAGCGTCCTTTGGCTGCGATCGTTGGTGGATCCAAGGTGAGCAGCAAGATCGGCGTCCTCGAAGCCTTGATCGACAAGTGCGACAAGGTGCTGATTGGCGGCGGCATGATCTTCACCTTCTACAAAGCTCGCGGTCTTGCTGTTGGCAAGAGCCTCGTGGAAGAAGACAAGCTCGAACTGGCCAAGGAATTGGAAGCCAAAGCAAAAGCCAAAGGCGTTGAGCTGCTGCTCCCCACCGACGTGTTGCTTGCCGACAACTTCGCTCCTGATGCCAACAGCCAGGTGGCAGACGTCACAGCGATTCCCGACGGCTGGATGGGACTCGACATCGGTCCTGATGCGATCAAGGTGTTCCAAGCGGCCCTGGCTGATTGCAAGACCGTGATCTGGAACGGCCCCATGGGCGTGTTCGAGTTCGACAAGTTCGCGGCAGGAACCAACGCCATTGCGACAACCCTGGCTGAAATCGGTGGAAAAGGCTGCTGCACAATCATTGGCGGTGGCGATTCCGTTGCGGCTGTTGAGAAAGCAGGCCTGGCCGAAAAGATGTCTCACATCTCCACCGGTGGTGGCGCCAGCCTCGAGCTCCTGGAAGGCAAGGTGCTTCCCGGCGTCGCCGCACTGGACGACGCCGCTTGATTCAAGCCGCCATACAAAACAGCTGAACGATTAGCTGAATTCAGGGCCGTTCCAATGGGAGCGGCCTTTTTTTTGCAATCGACGCCTCTCTGGCCGAGGCGGTAGTCCCAGTCGCTGGCGCTCAGCCGTCATGGCAGCGCGTGCCTCCCGAAACAATTCGCGTCGGCCTTGGCGTTGCTCCTGCTTACACACCCGAAAGGCATCGATGGTGTTGGCCGATTGAATACATCGCTGCTTGGCTGCTAACAACGCCTTTTGCTGGTCCATACTGCTCAGCTCCCAACGGCGCCGTACCTCAAACAGCTGCTGCTTTTGCACATCCGTCAGCGTTGATCGAGCCGCGCGCGCCTTCATTGGCGACTCAGCCCATCCTGTAGCGGGGTGGAGAGCGGCGGCGGCAAACGTGGCACAAGGGATGACCAGATAACGCTTCCAAGGCTTAGGCGTAACCATGCGAATCATTCACAGAACGCACTCATGCTGAAAGCAAGGTTCAGTGAAAATCTGACCCACATGGCGTTCAAGCATGACCGGATCTAACCAGGACCCTTGAGCGTGCCGCTTCACTGCGATCTCTGGAGGCGATGCCTGGAAAAATGAATGAGCTTTCGCCCAACCATGAGCCTATGAATTCGCCTGCTGCGGTGGCCATGGTGGGGCTCGGCGCTCTGGGGTTACCCATCGCCGTCAATCTGCGACGTGCCGGCTACCGGCTCAACGTGCATACCCGCAGTCGCTTAGCGGAATCGTCGGCAGAGCTTGTTGACGATCAAGGGCCCACAGTGGCCTCCAGCAGCTCCCCACAAGAAGCCGTGCATGGCTGCGCAGTCCTGCTGATTTGCGTCAGCGATGACGCCGCCGTGGAAGCGGTGCTCTGGGGAGATGGCGGAGCTGGCTATGCCCTCACACCAGGAAGCTTGGTGATCGATTGCTCCACGATCGCCCCAGCCACAGCGGCCGCGATGGCCAAGCGGCTGGCAGAACAAAACGTGCACTACATCGATGCGCCTGTGACAGGAGGCACGGAGGGCGCCAAGGCCGGCACACTCACCGTGCTCTGTGGTGGCGAAGCCATGGCACTGGAGCAGGCCCGACCGCTCTTGGAGGTAATCGGTGGCTCGATCCATCACTTCGGGCCCGTTGGCAGCGGCCAACAGGTCAAAGCGGTGAACCAGGTTCTGGTGGCCGGCAGCTATGCCGCTGTGGCAGAAGCCATCGCCCTGGGGCAACATCTCCAGCTGCCCATGCACCAGGTGGTGAACGCCCTGCAGCAAGGAGCCGCGGGGTCATGGGCCCTGCAACATCGTTCAGCCGCGATGCTTGCGGATCACTACCCGCTCGGCTTCAAGCTCGCACTCCATCACAAAGACCTCAAGATCGCGCTGGATGCTGCCAAGGAGCAGCAGTTGGAACTCCCCATCACGCAACGCGTCCTGGAACAAGAGTCGGAACTCATGCAACAGGGATTCGGAAACGCCGATGTGTCCGCGCTAAGGCGTTGCTACCCAGCTCATCCCCATTAAGGCTGGAGCTGACGTTTGTCATCGACAACGCGCACCTGCTTGCTCACGCTCACCACACCCTCTGGATGCACCAACAACGCTGCCCACGTTTGGATGCCGGGTTGAAATGGAGCTTGCACTGACTTAAATAAGCCACCCCCTCCGAGGGGCTGAAGCTGGATATCTGGACTTTCTTGCCCCAACACCTGCTCAGGGGTGAGGGCGATCAAACCTCCCGCCAACAGAGCATCACCCAAGGGCTTGTCCACCACGACATCAACGTCGTAGCGACTGCCGGTGAGCACACTGTCGGGAATGAGCAAGCTGATCGGCAGAGACTCCTTGGCAGTGGTCATGATCGATTGATCGCTCAGAATTTCCTGATTCGTAATCAAGCCGCTGTCCGTGGTCACCGCGAGACGCTGATTCGCATAAAAGGAATAACTCAAGCCATCCTGCTGGCGTCTCCCGCTGACGGAAATCTGCATGGTCGAGCGACCATCTGAGGTGGCAGTGCCGGGCCTCACCGACCAATTCAGCTGAGGGAAACGGCTGCTGAACAGGCGATAACGCTCCTCCAGACCACCGAATTGCTCCGGCGTAAACAGAGACTTCAACGCGGCAACATTTCCCTCGGACTGATTGAGGGCGGTTTCCAACCGCTCACTCAAATCAAACGGAGCTTGGGTCACAGCCCGCCCGGACAAGGGAAGTGCCAGCGCGGAGCCAAGCAGCAATGACACCAACGAGGCACGGAGAGCCCGAGACATGAAAGACATCCCCTGAGTGCCTTTAAGTTAAGTCGCTCTGTTTCATCCTGCTCGTCCTCATGCCTCGGCTTCTTGTTGCTGCCAGCGGCACTGGAGGGCACTTGTTTCCAGCCCTTTCCGTTGCGGATGCTCTGCCGGAGCCATGGAGCGTGCGTTGGGTGGGCGTTCCCGACCGCCTGGAAACAAGTCTGGTCCCAGGCCGCTACCCCCTCACCACCGTCAAGGCCGGTGGATTGCAAGGTCGAGGACTGCGCAAACTGATCCAGCTGATCCAATTGCTGGCCGCTAGCGGCAGCATCCGCCGCCTGATCCAACGGGAAGGCATTGATGCGGTCTTCACCACAGGCGGATACATCGCTGCACCAGCCATTTTGGCGGCGCGATGGTGCGGCATCCCCGTGGTGCTTCACGAATCCAATGCCATTCCCGGCCGGGTCACACGCCTGCTCGGACGCTTTTGCACCCGTGTTGCCGTGGGGCTTGAAGCGGCCGCAGCACGCATCCCTGGCTGCCGAGCGGTGGTGACCGGCACCCCAGTGCGGGCTGCTTTTCTCCAGCCACACTCCCTACCGGAGTGGGTGCCTCAGGGCGACGGCCCCCTGCTTGTAGTGATTGGCGGAAGCCAAGGCGCTCTTGGGCTTAATCGGATGACGCGCGTGCTGTTTCCTTCCTTGCTCAGCAACGGCTGCCGCGTGGTGCATCTCACCGGCAGCCATGACCCCGACGTGGGTTGCATCGAACACCCCTTGCTGGTGGAGCGACCGTTCAGCGATGAGATTCCGGCCTTGCTCCAACACGCTGACCTCGCCATCAGCAGAGCCGGTGCCGGCAGCCTCAGTGAACTGGCCGTAAGCGGAACACCCACCGTGCTGGTGCCCTTCCCCCAAGCGGCCGATCGCCATCAAGATGCCAATGCCGTCTGTGCTGCAGCGGTTGCCGCCGCCGTGATCGTGCATCAACACGACCCCAGCGAGACGACTCTTCGCGACGCCGTTTGGCGCCTGCTCGGAGCCAGGCTTCAAGGAGACGATCCAGCCGTTGACCCCTTACCCGAGATGGGGCAAGCCATGCGGGAGCTTGGCGTGGAGGATGCGGATCAGAAGCTGGTGGCCCTGCTCCAAGCCCTGTTGGCCTGAGCACGCTGGAGCGCACGAAGGATGCGTTGATTGCCTCGCCGATCTTGCAAGCCAATCCGCAGCCAACACTCCCCCAAGCCTGCGAACGAACGGCAATCCCTAAGCAAAACGCCGTCGAGCGCTAAACGCTCGCGCAGCTCCAGCAAGGACTGCTCTCCTTGAATCAGCAGATAGTTGGCAGCTGAGGGGTAAGGGTTGACTCCAGGAATGGCATCGAGTTGTGCCCGAAACCAACTGCCTTCCTGTTGCACCCACTGCTGAACGCGCTGTTGCCAACGCTGCAGTCCAACCCGATCGTTCATCACAGCCACTCCAGCCGCAATCGCCAAGCCATTCACAGGCCAGGGATCGCGCCATCCATGCCATCGCTGCAAACGATCGGCTGCCGCCACGGCGTAGCCAAGACGCAAGCCCGCAATCGCAAACAGCTTCGTGAGACTGCGGATCACCACAAGATTGGGATGATCTGCCACCAACGGAAGTAACGACTGATCTTCCCCCCCTGGCACCAGGGGCAGGAAGGCCTCATCACAGATCACCAGCGAATAGCGAGCCAACAATGGCTCCAGCGAACAACGGCTCCAAAGCTGACCGGTGGGGTTATGGGGATTGGTGATCCACATCACATCGCCCGTCTCCTTCAAGGCGCCCAGCGGAAAGGATTGCGGCCAGCCATCCCCCCACGCCAAGGGCAAAGGCCGCGCCTCGATCGCGCCACCCCAACAAGCCAAAGCGCGGGAATAGTCGGCAAATCCCGGCTGTAGCAGAACACTGAGCCCAGCGGCGGTGGCATCGCGAGCCGCCCATGTGAACAACTCCGCGGCCCCATTTCCAGCCAGGACCTGATCAGGATCCAACCCATGCCATGACGCGATCGCAGAGCGCAAATCAGCCTGAGCGCGGTCGGGATAATCACGCAGAGCCTGGCCCTGAATGGCGGCGGCAAGAGCTCGACGCAGCGCGCGAGGCGGGCGAAAGGGCACCAACGAAGCACTGGCATCCAGCAACTGGGAGGGCTTCATCCCCAGCCGCCGGGCTTCCTGGCTGAGATTGCCTCCATGGGGAGGAAGGCCGTTGCTCACGCCGACTGGTGCTGGATGCACCCATCCTGCCCAGCCAGCCTTCTGCGCCACGGTCGACGAAGCCCGAGAAGGCCGATACAACGCAGTACAACAAAGCAAGCCCCCGTGTTGAACCCGTCCCGCTGGATGCCCTTGCTGGGTTTATGGCTGATCGCCATCCCTGTGCATGCCGAGAACATGGACGATCTCATCAAAGTGCTCCAGGACGGTGATTGCCGCAACTGCCGTCTGGCCGATGCCGACCTTGTGCATGCCGATCTACGCGATGCCGACCTAAGGGACGCGCGCTTGCAGCGAGCCAATCTCGGCGAAGCCCAATTGGATGGGGCTGACTTAAGCGGGGCCAATCTCAGCTTTACGAGTTTGCGCGGGGCTTCCCTGCGTGGCGCCAATCTCGAAGACAGCGTCTTGCATGGCACCGACCTGCGCAATGCCGATCTCAGTGGAGCTCGTTTGAGCCCCAACGCTTTGGAGGAGGCGCATTGGCAAGGAGCTAAGGGCATCTCCAGTGGCATTCAAAGCCATGCCGCTCTACACAATGCCGGCGTGGAGGCTTCTCAATCAGGTCGTTGGTCTCAGGCTGAACAACTATTTAGCGCCGCAATTCTTCGTTCACCAGAGGAGCCTTTGAGCTGGGTTGCTCGAGGGATCAGTCGCAGTGAACAAGCAAAAGATGATTTAGCAAGTCAAGACTTCGGTTATGCCGCTTTGCTATTTGAAAAACAAGGCGCCGAGGGTTGGGCAGAACAGCTCAATCAAGCTGCAGATTCAATCAGCTCACGCCGCTACCAACAAACCACAAAAGAGGGTGGCAGTGGGGTCGGCAATCAGATTCTTCAAGGCACGATCAACGGACTTCGCATGCTCGCACCGCTAGCAGCAAAAGCACTCATTCCGCTTGGATTAGGCCTATGAACAAAGAATCAAACCTCCTTGATCAGAATCCACCCATGATCTGCCTGGCCGCAGGAAGGCTGGGCTTGTATCCGTAGCCAAAGCGCCCTCCCTGTTGATCATTCATGATTCTTGGCGTAACAAGAATGACCAACTCACTTTTACGCCTATCCCCTGAAGACGAACGGAAGAATTGACCGATCAATGGCAAGTCGCCAAGAATGGGCCATTTGCTCACAAGTTGCGCATCAGTGTCAGAAATTACACCGGTTAGAATCAGAGTTTGTCCATCACGCACACGCACTCGCCCGGTATCAAGAGTGCGGCTATTAATAATATCAACATTGCCACAATTTCCCGCAGGCTGAGAACCAATTGCGGCCGATATTTCAGGAGAAAGCGAGAAAGAAACAAATCCATTATCGTCAATCTTCTCCACTCTTGCGCCAAATGTTAGACCAGCATTTGCAAAGCTTGGCTCGCAAAATGAATTTCCATTCCCATCCTGCTTTACACTGTAACCAGTGATCAATCGACTACCAACAGAGACAAGGGCTTCATTACTTTTCTCTCTACCAATCTTTCCGTCTGCAGAGATCTTCCCAGAATCACTACCAACAGATTTCTCATCACCCTCTTGAAGAATCAACGTGGGATTGGCCAAAACCTTCGTAGAGCTTGATTGAATACTTGCCCTCAAGAAATCAAAGAACTGATTTTCTGGGTAACGGAAGCGAGTGGGAGATCTATAAGTAACTTTACCCTCTTCATCAATCTCACTAACACCTGGCTGGAGTGGATTGTCGTACGTCCCAAAATCTGGCCGGTAAGGGCCCACAGGAAATCCACCAACAGTTGAAGACGATCCCGGCAAAGGGAATGAGGCTTGCGGTTCATCCACAAATCCCTCACCACCGTCTAGAGATCCAGTCCCTGGAACTGGGGTGGTGTTCGCAGCTCCTGTATAGGACCCTGGCAATCCTGCTTCAGGGCTTCCAGGAGGCTTGTAGGCACCATAGTTAGCAAGCAGCTGCCCATCTTGACTCACAATAAATGCGTTGCCCGAGCGAAAGGCAAAACTATTAGAAATTTGAGAATCATTGTCTAAATTAATATCAAGAATCTGAACTGTCAAAGCAACTTGTCTCTGGCGAAGATCAATTTGCTTCAGATAGCTTTCGCCAACAGCGACCAGCCTTGAATCGCCCACAAGCGTAATTGTCTGCAAACGGGAATCAGTGGTCCCAGAGAGCCCCCTTAAAGGACCAATTGTTGATCCATACGTTTCAACGCTTGTAAGCGTTGAGGTGCTAGCTGTGACATTAGCCGTGCTGTTTGCTGGCGTCCCCGTTGATGCTGTTTCTTGAGATGTCAGCGTGGTGGTATTTACTTTGCTGATGGAAGCCCCCAGGCTCGCAAGATAATTAGCAGCGGAAGCTGCGCTCGCCTGGTTCAGTCGGTACACCTTCGACATCTGAGGCCCGAAGGTCTTAGCTGACACCGCTGACCCAACTAATAAAGTTCTCCCATCAAGCTTTCCCTGAAGGCCAGCTGCCAACAACACCCCGTTCAAAGCTCTGGAGTAAGTTTCATTTTGAAACGCTATTGACACCGGTTTAGCAGTTAATTCTGCATCGGGATTATTGCCAGAATCAGCACCGTCTGACACATAGACAAAGCCATAACCACCAAGCCTTGCCAAAGCCATCAAGGCATCTTTTGCAGGTGCATTGTTGAGGGTAAGAGTGACTGGAGGACCGCTCACATTCACATAACTGCGGTTCTGCAGCACCATCGTTCCCACTGCCATATCACCTAATGGCGGGGCAACGGCGCGAGGACGCAAGGGAGGGGCATACTGCGTTTGAGGAACACGCCCTGGGGTGTTCAGATTGAGGCGACCTGTTTGCAGGGTGGGAGCAACACCTAAACCTGAAAACTGGAGGATGAGATCCCGACCATCCGCACTGACCACAGGATCTTTCAAGGGCCGACCTGGACTCGGCGTTACCTTCAAGGAGTAGGAGCTGCCGCTTCCTGCCAAGGTGGCGGACTGAATTCCAGCGACTGGATCGGTGAGCCGCACCTGACCATTACGCACCCCGGGCGCACCCCGAGTCTGCAAACTCCCTTCCCAAACTTGCCCATTCATGCGCTGCTGAAGCTGAGGCTGCGCTCCAACCCCTTCAATCACGAGTTCCACGCCTTCATTGCCCCGGCGCAAGCGCAAGTTCATGGAACCCTGGCTCTGAGCCCTTATCGCCCCAGCACCTCCGAGCCCAAACACCACATCGCACTCAGCGAGTGCAAGGCTGCCAATCAACGCCAATGGAATCAGCCGGGAGGGTCTCGAGGGCATGCCCACGCCTGATTCACAAACACTATGGGCGGATGGTATCGAGCGAAACCCTTAGGAGCCAGCCCTCAAGCGCAGGATTGGGACGATTCAGGATGGCGCCCTGACCCTGGATTGAGGCACGGATTCAACAGATTCTTTTGCGCTCCGACCCCCATCCGTGGTCTTGTCAAAAAAGCTCAACCTGAGCTTGAGCTCGGTCAGGGGTGGCCCTGCAGGGGCTCCCTCAGCATTGGTCTCTGGTGGGACAGCTTTGAGCTCAAGGTCACTGGGCTGAACCAGGAGTTCCAGGGTCTCCATGGCGCGCAAAAACTGCAGCACCCCTGTGTAAGGCCCACGCACCTGCAGCAAAATCGCCGTTTTCTCATATCCCTTCATGGCTGGAGGCGCCGCGCCCTTGCCTTCACCTCCTTCGGCCTGATTTTTGGCTCCTTGCTCGGGAGGGTCCGTCAGAGCAGAAGCGGCGGAGGCGGGTTCATAGCGTTCAATCACCACACCACTCTCCGTCGCCGTTCGACTCAACTGGGTGAGGAAGGTCTCGATCTGGCCACGCCCCGCCACCAAATTCACCACCAGATCTTGCTGTTGTTGGGCCGCCACAAGCTTTTGTTGCTCTTGCTTCACCTGAGCCGCGATCAACGGAAGGGACTGCTGCTGCACTTTGAGCTCAGCGATCCGACGGGTCCGCTCCCCTGATTCCAACCAATGGGGAAGTCCAGCAATCGCAAACACACCAGCACCGATCAGCACGCCGACGAGGAGTGGGGTCCCCACCAACACCCGCTGACGCGTCAGATAGTTCTGCCAAGAGCTGGCATTGCCATTCAGATTCGTCACAACGGCACCCCACGCTGCTCAATCAGCCAGTAGCGCTCTGCCAAACCGATCGCTCCTAACTCCTGAAGCTGGATGAGGGATAAGCGCACCTTCGGATTCAGCGCCCACTCCACGCTGAAGGTCACAGCCGGGTCATCCCCGTCCTCCCGCGTGATCTTCATCACCTTGACGCCCTGGTCCAAGGTGATGGGCAGTTGAGACAGGGAGATTGCGAGGGCATTGATGCGTTCAAGAGGCCCTGGGGACGCTCCAATCTGCGCCTTGCCAGACAGTTGGATCTGCGCCTGGCCAACTGACAACTCCTGCAACTGAACGCCAACAGGAGTCACGCGTCGGAGCTGCTCCAACAGGGGGGATCCGCCGGGGAACGCCACCAGCTGTTGCGCAATCCTGGTGGTGTCCTTGTTCACCGCAGCGGTCTTCGTGCTCAGCCGCCGCAGCTGCGCTTCTGCCGAGGCGAGGCGTTGTGCCGTCGGCGCTAGCACCTTCAGCTGCTGCTGTTGCTGCTGTCCCCGCCAGTTCACTGCTGCGGTGATGGCACCACCCATTAACAACACGGCCCCACCCAGCAACGCACCTCGACGCAACAAAAGGCGGGTGGGAACAAAAGGGGCGGGCTGAGCAGGCAAACCCAACTCGATGCGCCGCTCCCGGAGCAAATCAACGGGGGCTCCTGCCTGTCCCCTCACGCTGCGATCTCCGCGGAAGGAGCCTTCAAAGCCAACTGAAGCAGTGACATCTCACCATCTGAAACAAGCGGGCCATGGAGACCAGCACCATGACCTTCCGCCCAACGTCCCTTCCATCTTGGCGCCGCCGTAATCCACCAGCTGCGCCTTGCACCAGCCTGCTGTTGTTTCTGATCCCATGCCTCGAGCAGGAACAGCACCTCCTCTCTGATGGACGAAAGCTGCGTGGCTTGCAAGCCAACATCCAACTCCGGGAGGCCATCGCACAGCAACACAAAACGCCAAACCCCTTCCGACTCAATCAGCCAAGCCCACTCTCCTTGGAGGGGTGCGTTGAGAGCCTGCAGTGCTCGCCAAGCAGCAACCAACAGCCACTCCGCTTGGCAGAGATTGAGATCTGCTAAAGCCACCGTGTCGATCCAGGCCTGCAGGATCAGGCGATCAGCGCCCACCACCATCGCCATATCGCTGTCTTTCAACGAGGACAAGGCGACATAGGACTCCTGCCATTGCAGTGGCCAGGTCATCTCCGGTGCCAGCACACGTAAGGAGCTGGCATCCACCAGACCAGCGGCACCATCCAGCAGCCGCCAATCGCAACTCGGCAGAGGCAGCAACAATTCCAACTCCACAGACCCGGAGGCAAGGCCCTGGTCGATCAGCAAATCCGCCACCATCTCAGCCAGCACCTCTCGTTGAAGCGGAACCCCTTCCTGACAGAGACCAGGAGGAAGGTTGGTATCGATGCTGTGCTGCTCACCCTGATCCCACCACGCCAAACTCAGAACACGATCAGAAGCAGCAAGAACCACACGCCGTCGCGCGAGGAAGCTGGTGATCTGAACCAACAGGCCATCCAGGGCAGGGAAGCGATCGCGCAGATCAGCCAGCTCCAAGTTCTGCTCCTCGATGCGTCTAAAGGATGTGCAGGAAGCGTATCGACTACTTCCAGGGCGCGCCGCTTCCGATCGCCTCACTCAGATGGCGAAAGCCATGGAGATCGAGTTGGCTGATCAGACCTTCCAGGATGCGTGGAACCAAATCGGGACCTTCAAAAATCCAACCGGTATAAACCTGCACGAGGGACGCGCCAGCCGCAATCCGTTCCCAGGCCGCCTCAGCGGATGAGATTCCCCCCACGCCAATCAACGGCAAAGCCGGACCAGCACTGGCACGCAGTCGTCGAATCACCTCCACAGCGCGGTAGCGCAAAGGATCACCACTCAACCCACCAGCCTCTTCCGCAAGGGTGCGGCCGGTCTGCGCAATTAGCCGCTGCCCTAAGCCAAGGCGATCCAGACTGGTGTTCACAGCAATGACACCGGCCAAACCCTCCTCGTAGGCCAATCGAGCAATGCCATCAATGGCATCGTCCTCAAGATCGGGCGCGATCTTTACCAGAAGTGGGGGGCAAGCGGGCAGCCGGCGTAGCCGCTCGACCAACCGCCGCAATTGGGTTGAATCCTGCAGATCTCGCAAGCCAGGAGTATTGGGAGAGCTCACATTGATCACGGCGTAATCGGCCATCGGCGCAAGACATTCCAAGGAAGCGGCGTAATCATCAGGGGCCTGGTCCAGAGGAGTGAGTTTCGACTTCCCGAAATTGATCCCGAGCACGGCCGGACGATGGCCTGGTGCCGGCAGGGCTTGCCGCTCAAGGGTGCGTTGCATCGCCTCTGCACCCTTGTTGTTGAAGCCCATCCGGTTTAGAGCAGCCCGTTCAGCAGCAAGCCGAAACAGGCGGGGCTTGGGGTTTCCTGGTTGACCATGCCAAGTGACGGTACCCACTTCAGCAAATCCAAACCCAAAGCAATCCCACACCCCTGCGGCAACACCGTTTTTGTCGAACCCTGCCGCCAACCCCACAGGATTGCTGAAGCGACAACCAAACAGAACTTGCTCCAAGCGCAGATCCCGACGCTGAAGCTCCGTGGCAACGCCCTCCAACACGGATGAGATCCCAGGCCAACGGCGGCGCAGGCTGACCTGAGCGAGGGCTTGCAATGCCGCCTGGCTGAGCTGTTCTGCATCCACCCCCTCATCACGAGCCAATTGGGGGCCCAACCATCGCCGATAAAAGCCGGCGGTGGATAGCACCCCGGGGGATGACGCATCAGCCATCTGGGCTCCTAGGTCTGTTTCGATCCTGCCGGGTCGCGTCGCAACCGCCAGCGATCATTCTCCACAGGCTCCACCATCCAGTCACGCCAACGCCAAGAACCTTGACGTTCTGACAAACGATTGAGGGGCTGTTCCACCAACTGAGCCAACTCCACAGCCGTTAAGGCATAGCCTCCAGATGCCAGGCGATCAGCCAATTCCATTCGCGTGAGGAGCTTCTGCAGAGACGCAGGCGCCGGATCCGCCAAGGGCTGAGTCGGGGCAGCGGATGGTGTGGCAGCCGATGGTGGGGAAACGGAAGGGGGAGGCGTTTGCGCCCGGCCTTTGGAATACGCCACCGCAATTTGATCCACCCTGTCGTTGTCAGGATCTCCGCTGTGACCTTTCACATAGCTGAGCGGCACCTCTGCAAGCCGAGCCTGATCGAGCGCCTGCCAGAGATCCTGGTTGAGCACTGGCTTTCCAGCCGCAGTGCGCCAGCCCTTGCGCTTCCAACCAGCCATCCAACGGCTCAGTCCATCGATCAGGTATTTGCTATCGGTGCGCAGGGTGAGATCGGGATGCAGCGGTAATTCAGCCAGGCGTTGCAACATGGCAAGCGCAGCTTGTAACTCCATCCGGTTGTTGGTCGTGGCCGGATCCGCACCGCCAAATTCCTCCACACTCCCGTCTTCGAAACGAATCAACGCACCCCAGCCACCAGGCCCTGGGTTGCCACTGCAAGCACCATCCGTCGCTGCTGCCACGACGCGACCACGTCCATCAGGTCCATCAGCCATTGATTCCACCACCGGATGTTCGGTACAACAGGTCGTTGTTCTCCACTTTGGAGCCCCCGTTTATGCGGCGAACCTACCTCCGGCGGCTCCTTTTGACTGGAACGGCACTGATCTTGGGGGCCAGCTCCGCTGTGTTACCGGGGTGGACCCGATCACTGTTTGACAGCAAGCCCCTCAACCAAGAGCAGTTTGCGATCCTGGCCCGCGCCGTTGGCCGTGACAGCTGGAAACTGTTGGTGCTTGAGCAGATCAAAGCCCGTCCTCTTTGTTGGAAAGATCAAGCGGATGGATTGGTTGAACCATCGTTGAACAGCTTTGATTTCACGGGTATTTGCAGCCGCTATCTCGACAGCAATGGATATTCACTACGCACGGCTGGAGAAGACACACAAAAGTCCGTTCGGTTACGCCTTCGGCAAGGACAACGGGGACTGGAGCTTCACGCCCTGGACCCCAACCGCAGCACAGCAGTCGTCGTAGCCAGGGCCCGACAAGCCAGACGGAACAAAGATGCTTTCGTCAAACTCAAACTGGAACCGGGTTGGCAACTTGAGCGTCGGGCCTATCAGGGGCGAACCCTGAGCCACGTGTATTTCGCCAACAGTGAATCGCTCAATCAATTGCGAGCAAAGGCTTCAAATCGTCCAAGCCGTTCGGTTCGGATGGCGACAGTGGCCCAAGCGCCAAGGGCACCACGATCCCCATCCAGCTACGTCGGGAAGGGGCCCATCCCCCTTGAAGTGATTCCATTCCGCCCTTAAACAAAGCATCAGGGACAGTTGGATGAGCGACAACCTGCCATCACCCCAACCAAGCAAATCTTCTTAGGTTCTACCTGTGAGGAGTGCTGTTCGCCTCTTCAGGGTCGAAACAAGGAAAGACTCCTGAATGCGTTGTTCTTTAAAAACCCTGCCTTTGGCAGGGTTTTTTTATGGGCCAAAGCCGCAGGCTAGAGGTCATTAAAAAAGCCGGTTCAGAGAACCGGCCAGGGATGATTGGAGGGATAGAGCCCTGTTGCTTAGCAGCAAGGGCTCCAACAGATCACTTGATGGTGACCTTGCCGCCAACTTCTTCGATGGCCTTTTTCAAGGCTTCAGCGTCATCCTTGGAGACACCTTCTTTGATGGCCTTTGGAGCAGCTTCGACCATGGCCTTGGCATCGCCCAGGCCGAGACCTGTGGCTTCGCGAACAGCCTTGAGCACTTTGATCTTGGCGGCAGCATCGAAGCTTTCCAGCACAACATCAAATTCGGTCTTCTCTTCAGCCGCTTCACCACCACCGGCAGCGCCAGGGGCAGCCATCACTACACCAGCAGATGCAGCAGCAGACACACCAAAAGCATCCTCAATTTGCTTAACAAGCTCGGAAGCTTCAAGCAATGAGAGTGATTTCAGTGATTCAAGAATTTCGTCGGTTTTTGCAGACATGATTGGGAATCAGCAACAGATCAGGGAAAAAAAGTGAGGTCGAAAACGTTCAGCTCTCGCCGCTATCGGCGTGCTGCTTGAGCGCTCTTGCAAGACCGGAGGGAACCTCGTTGACACCCACAGCAACCTTGGTAGTAACTGCATTGATGGCGCCTGCGATCTGGGCCATGAGTACTTCCCTGGAAGGAAGATCCCCAATAGCTTTGATCTCGTCCTGAGACAGGAGCTTGCCTTCAAAGAGGCCGCCCTTGGTCTCGGATTTTTTCGTCTCTTTCTGAAAAGCTTGAACAGCTTTAACAGCACCACCAACATCACCCTTAATCAGGACGAAGGCGTTGGTACCACTCAGCAGAGAGTCGAGGCTTGACCAAACACTGTCACCATCAATGGCACGACGCATCAAGGTGTTTTTAGTCACCTTGCAAACGCCGTTGCTGGCTTGCAGACGAGTCCGCAAATCAGACATTTCTTTGATGGAGAGGCCCTGATAGTCCAGGACCAGTGCCATTTCGGCCTCGCCAAGAAGCTTTTTAAGCTCCTCGACGATCTGTTGCTTGCTCTCCAGAGTGCGGCCCATAGGGATTAAATCGGAGGAACAAGCTGGACACGCGGGCGTTTCAGGGCTCCCGAAGGAGACGAGGCCGCGTGTCGATCCAATCCAATGGGAAAAAATCGTCGCATTTACCTCGGCAGGACTTATGAAAAGGCTCAACAAAGCTGAGCTGAAATCACCTGCTGTCTTAGGCCGGGCGCGTGCCCGTGGACTGGCATCAGCCAGTCCACAAATTTACAGCACTAAGTTCAAGCTTCCTGCTCGATGTCCTGAAGCAAGGCGATATCCACTTCGACAGACGGTCCCATCGTGGACGTGACGTACAGGCTTTTCCAGTAACGGCCTTTCGCGCCACTGGGCTTGTTGCGATCGATGGTTTCCTGCAAGGTCTTGAGGTTCTCAAGCAAGGCCTCAGCCTTAAAGCTCGCTTTACCAAAGCGAACATGCACAATTCCGGTGCGGTCAGCACGAAATTCAAGCTTGCCTGCCTTGAATTCCTGAATCGCCGCTGCCAAGTCGGTGGTAACCGTTCCGGCTTTGGGGTTGGGCATCAAGCCACGTGGACCAAGAACACGGCCCAACTTGGCTACCTTCGGCATCATGTCCGGGGTAGCAATCAGAAGGTCGAAATTCATCTCGCCCTTGGAGATGGCCTCCACAAGGTCCTCATCACCGGAGAGTTCAGCGCCGGCGGCCTTGGCCTCAGCCACTTTTTCACCACGGGTAATCACCGCGATGCGGACGGTTTGACCCGTTCCTTGTGGAAGAGCGACTGTCGTACGCAGCTGCTGGTCGGTGTATTTGGGATCGATACCAAGGCGCACATGCGCCTCCATGGTTTCGTCGAATTTGGCTGTGGCGTTCTCCTTGACCAATTGAATGGCTTCAAGAGGTGAATAGGCACGGTCCTCGATTTTTGTAACGAGGCTGGCCAGGCGTTTGGAAAGTTTTGGCATGACAGGTGTGGGGTTCAAACGGCACTGAGGCCTCCCCCGAAATCAGTGAACGGAACAAACAACGAACGCAAGGCGTTCAGTCGCTAACGGCAACACCCATGTTGCGGGCGGTGCCTTCAATGATGCGCATCGCCGACTCAACACTGGTGCAGTTGAGGTCGGGGAGTTTGGTCTTGGCGATCTCCTCAAGCTGGGAGCGATTGATGGAGCCAACACTGCCCTTAGCGGACTCACCGGAACCCTTGGGAATTCCAGCGGCCTTGGTAATCAGAACCGAGGCAGGAGGGGTTTTCGTGATGAAGGTGAAACTGCGGTCTTCGAAAACCGAAATTTCAACCGGAATCACGTATCCGGCCTTGTCCTGGGTACGAGCGTTGTACTCCTTGCAGAACGCCATGATGTTGACCCCGTGCTGACCGAGGGCAGGACCCACCGGTGGTGCGGGGTTGGCTTTGCCGGCCTGAAGGGCCAGCTTGATCACAGCTACGACTTTCTTGGCCATCGGCAAGCGGAGTTAAACATCTGCGGATCACCGACCTCGGGGGGCGGTGCGGCGAAATGGCGAACCATTTCTAAGGCCGTCCTCCGCAGGAGACGGCCGCCGAATCAATCAGTTTTGTTTGCTGATTTGAGAGAACTCAAGCTCAACGGGAGTTTCCCGACCAAAGATCGACAACAAAGCTTTGAGCTTGCTGCGTTCCCCAGACACTTCGATGACCTCGCCTTGGAAGTCTTTGAAGGGGCCCGCGGTCACAAGGATTTGATCGCCCTCTGCGAGATCGACTTTGACGACGGTCTTCTTCTCGGCTGCGCGCTTGAAAATACGATCCACCTCCTGACGACTCAGGGGACGGGGCTTGATGTGACCACGGGCTTTACCCGTGGCACGACGATCTTCAGCACCCACAAAGTTGATGACATTTGGCGTGCTTCTCACCGCCATCATCGTGTCTTCATCCAGAACCATCCGGACGAGCACATAACCGGGGAAAACCTTCTCCTCGGTGGATTGACGACTGCCGTCCTTTTTGACTTTCACCGCTGGTGTCTCGGGAATTTCGATCTCGAGGATGCGATTGCTCACCCCAAGCGTGACGGCACGCTGCTCGAGGGTGGCCTTGACCTTTTTCTCACAGCTGGAAGCCACCTGAACCGCATACCAACGGGCAACCGATGTGCGTGCAGGCATCGACTCAAGCGTGCCTTCCTCTCCCTCATTGGGTGCTGGCAGATCAAGCACCTCGGTGCTCTCCTGCTGGGTGGTATCGAGGTCAGACACGGATGCGGACAAAAAGTTGGGACAAAGGCGATCTGCTGTGAAAGCAACAGATCAAAGGAACACCTGAGAGGCAGCCCAAGCGTAGAAACGGCTGAGGGCTGAAATGGCCGCGGCCGAGAGGCTCACCATCAAGATCACAGCCACTGATTCGCTGAACAGCTGCTGACGGCTGGGCCAGACCACCAGCTTGAGCTCTTCGAAGGTGGCAGCTAAAAAACCACCCCTTCGGCCTGTTTCAGCCGGTGTTTGCGGGGAGGCTGTTTCGGTGTCCTCGGAGGTAGGGCTGGTCACGAATCTTGCGATGCCGGAACTGACGCCGGTGCCTTGGGCACGTGACGGCAAACAAGCATCCTACTGGACGCTTATCAACAGATCATTCCGCTTCGAATCGAAACGACTCTGTTGAGGTATCACTGGAATACACCCGAACCGCCTGAGCCCCGTTAAACCGCTCTTCCAGCAATTCGGTCGCCAGCGGATTTTCGATGCGACGACGCAACACCCGACGCAACGGTCTCGCGCCATATTCCGGCTCATACCCCAGGGTCGCCAATTCATGCGCCACCGCATCATCAACGCGCAGTTCGAGTCCTTGTTCCGAAAGCAAGTGGGCTAGATCGGCAAGCTGCAAGCGCACAATCCGTTCCAGATCTTCCACCCCAAGCGGACGGAAGCGAATGACTTCATCGATCCGATTCAAAAATTCTGGTCTGAAATGGTGGGCCAAGGCATCGTCCACGGCGGTCTGGAGCGCCTGAGCGGCTCCGGCCTCATCCCCCGATTGCGCTTGTCGGGCCGAATCGAGAATCGCCCGACTGGCCAGATTGCTGGTCATCACCACCACGGTGTGGCGAAAGTCAACGGTCCGGCCCTGTGAGTCGGTGAGCCGTCCATCGTCCAGCACCTGGAGCAGCACATTGAACACATCCGGATGGGCTTTCTCCACTTCATCCAGCAGCAACAGCGCATAGGGACGACGCCGAACAGCCTCGGTGAGTTGGCCACCCTCCTCGTAGCCCACATACCCCGGAGGAGCCCCAAGCAAGCGCGCTACAGCGTTGCGCTCCATGAACTCACTCATGTCGAGGCGAACAAGCGCCTCCTCCTCGTCGAACAAGAGCGCGCCAAGCGCTTTCGCGAGCTCCGTCTTGCCCACGCCTGTCGGTCCTAAAAACAAGAATGAACCCACCGGACGGCGTGGGTCTTTCATGCCAGCACGGGCACGACGAATCGCCGCCGCTACGGCCTGCACCGCCTCCGGCTGACCAATCACCCGCTCGGCCAGACGCTGTTCCAGTTCCAACAACTTTTGACGCTCACCAGCGAGAAGGCGCTGGATCGGGATCCCCGTCCAACGCGCCACCACATCAGCGATATCAGCCGCTTCCACCTGTTCTCGCAACAGCGCAGACCCCTCCTCCTGGGCCTGACTCAGCAACTGTTCAAGATCGGCGCGGCGTTGCTGGACGCGATGCAATTGGTCGTACTGAAGACGGGCAGCCTCCTCCAAATTCCCGTCCCGTTCTGCTTCGGCAATGGCATGGCGAAGGTCTTCATCTTCCTGAAGCAACTGACGCAACTCCTCGAGCTGCTCGCGTTCGGCCTGCCAACGCTCCCGGAGCTGACCAAGTCGGTCAGACGCCTCAAGACGATTGCGCTGGAGCTGAACCCGTTCCCCTTCCGGCGCGTGCTCCGCAGCGAGAACCGCCAACTCCACTCGGCGGAGATCAGCCTCGGCATCCTCCACCACCTGGGGCTTGGAGGTCACATCCATCTTCAGCTGAGCAGCGGCTTCATCGATCAAATCGATCGCCTTGTCCGGTAAACAGCGGTCACTGATGTAGCGATCCGCCAACTGTGCAGCCGCCATCACCGCTTCATCGGTGATGGTCACCCCGTGATGCAGCTCATAGCGCTCCTTCAATCCACGGAGGATCTCCACACTGAGTTCGATCGATGGCTCCTGAATCGGCACCTTCTGAAAGCGCCTGTTCAAAGCCGGATCTTTCTCCACCGTGCGGCGATAGTCCTCTGGAGTGGTGGCGGCGATACAACGCAACTCCCCGCGTGCCAGGGCTGGTTTCAACAAACTGGCCGCATCCGCACTGGATCGGTCACTGTTCACCACCGTGTGGAGCTCATCAATGAACAACACAACGGCCGCTTCCGGATCGCTCACCTCATCGAGCACGGCCCGAAGACGTTCCTCGAATTGACCACGGAATTTGGCTCCAGCGATGAGGGCACCGCCATCAAGGGCAACAAGCCGCAAGCCCTGCAGGGATTCCGGCACCTCACCAGCAACGATCCGTTGCGCCAGGAGCTCTGCAACAGCGGTCTTGCCCACTCCAGGCGCACCAATCAAGACCGGGTTGTTTTTGCCACGTCGCGACAGCACCTTGATCAAGCTGCGAATCTCGCCGTCCCTGCCGATCACTGGATCGAGCAGTCCAGCGGCCGCAGCAGCGGTGAGATCGCGGCCGTAGCTCTCCAGCGCTGTCGGCTCGCTGACCACCTCATCAGAGCGATCCATGCCATCGCCCTGGGGCGGAGGCGATGCAACCCTTTGCCCTTGTTGTGGCGGAGCTGAAGCCGGCTGCACGGGAGGCATCTGCACAGGAGGCATCTGCGCTGGAGGCATGGGTGCAGGAGAGGCTGCAGGGGGGCGCGACCTCGGGGGAGGAGGCGCAACAGCGCTTGAAGCCGTCCGATCGGGCGCTCGTGTCAGCTCTGCTTCAAGCCGATCGGCGGGCAGACCAAATTGAGCAAACAACTCCGCACCCACACGAGGGTCGCGGCCCATCGCAATCAAGAGGTGGGAGACGTCGATTAAACGGGAGCCCCAAAGGGAGCGCACCCGATCCGCCTCCTCCAGCAAGGATTCGAGATCCTCTCCAACGAACAGATCCTCGCCCCGCGCCATCGGCTGCTCAGCCAAAAAGCCCTCGAGTCGATCGAGCAGGCGATCCATCGGCAGAGGTAAAGCCCCAGCGACACGTCGATAACGCTCATCGCTGAAGAGCACTTGCAGAAGATGCTCAACATCGAGGTCCTCATGACGCCAACGACGGGCCACATCCTGCCCAGACAGCAACAGTTCCCATGCGTCATCACTGAAGCGATCAGGCTCTGAAGTAAGGCTGATCGGAGGCTCAAGGCTGGTGCGGGAGCTGGATGTCATTGGGTTGGGGCGTGATTAAGCCGCGTCTGATCGGGAGGACAGCTGAATGAGCTCCACCTTGTAACCATCTGGATCCTCCACAAACGCAATCACAGTGTTGCCATGTTTCATCGGACCTGGCTCACGGACAATCCGCCCACCTTTTTCTGCAATCGCAGTGCAAGCGGCATGTATGTCATCGAGACCAAGGGCGATGTGGCCATAGCCATCCCCAAGGGCGTATTCCTGCGTATCCCAGTTATGGGTGAGCTCAAGAACGGTGTTGTCACGCTCATCCCCATATCCCACAAACGCAAGCGTGAAACGACCGGAGGGATAGTCCTTCCGACGCAGAAGTTGCATCCCCAACACCTCGGTGTAGAAACGGATTGATTTCTCCAAATCGCCCACCCTGAGCATGGTGTGAAGCATGCGCATGCTGCTGAGTCCGCCTGTTATGCCTCCATGCTGCCAAAGCACATAGAGACGCGGCAGGGGGCGTTCCATAAGATCTGTTCAGTCTTATCACCACCGCCCGTGCTCGATTCTCTCGATCTCGTCATCGACACCATCGTGGCCAGGGAGGTCTTGGATTCCCGTGGGAACCCCACGGTGGAAGCAGAGGTCTTGCTGGAAGGCGGTGCCAGTGGCCGAGCCATTGTCCCCAGCGGAGCCAGCACCGGCGCCCATGAAGCCCATGAACTCAGGGACGGAGGCGACCGGTACATGGGGAAGGGCGTCACCAAGGCCGTCGATCACATCGAAGATCGGATTGCTCCAGCGCTCTGTGGCCTGTCGGCTCTGGATCAGGCCAGCGTGGATGCAGCCATGCTTGAACTCGACGGCAGCGACAACAAATCTGGGCTGGGTGCCAATGCGATCCTCGCGGTGAGCATGGCCACGGCTCGCGCCGCCGCCAATGGCCTCGGCCTGCCTCTGTATCGCTATCTGGGAGGCCCCATGGCAACGCTGCTGCCGGTGCCTTTGATGAATGTGATCAATGGAGGCGCCCACGCCGCCAACAACTTGGATTTCCAAGAGTTCATGCTCGTTCCGCACGGTGCTCCCAACTTCAGAGAGGCGCTGCGGATGGGTACGGAGGTGTTCCACACCCTGAAGAATCTGCTCAACGAACGAGGCATGAGCACCTCGGTGGGAGATGAGGGCGGCTTCGCTCCAGATCTGGGCAATGAGGAAGCCGGAGAAGTGCTGGTCCAGGCCATCGAAAAAGCCGGTTACAAGCCAGGCGAGCAAATTTCGCTCGCATTGGATGTAGCGAGCACCGAGTTCTACAGCGACGGGCGCTATGCCTTTAGCGGCGGCAGTTATTCCAGCGCCGAGATGGTGGACCAGCTGGAGCAACTCGTGAATCGTTTCCCGATCATTTCGATCGAGGACGGCTTAGCAGAAGACGACTGGGACGGCTGGGCCCTGCTCACCGAACGCCTCGGCAAACGCGTTCAACTCGTTGGAGATGACCTGTTTGTCACCAACACCAAACGCCTGCAGCAGGGGATCGATGCCAATACCGCCAATTCAATCCTGATCAAAGTGAATCAAATTGGCTCTTTGACCGAAACGCTTCAAGCCATCGACCTGGCCGGTCGGTCTGGTTACACCAGCGTGATCAGCCACCGCAGCGGTGAAACAGAAGACACCACCATTGCTGATTTAGCCGTAGCCACGCGCGCCGGGCAGATCAAAACTGGCTCGCTAAGCCGCAGCGAGCGGGTCGCTAAATACAACCAACTGCTGCGGATTGAGGACGAGCTGGGCAATCAAGCGGTGTATGCCGGAGCAACAGGCCAAGGGCCACGGGGTCGCGAGTAAGGATCCAGATCCCTCGTCCCCACACTGGGGACACCAGCAAAGGAGCAAAGGGTCACTGCTCATGCAGCTGACCCTAGGAACTCCACGCATCTCAACGGTGGGCCTGTCGCCAGATCAGGAATACGTGATGTAGAGGGCAAGAGCTACCACTCCAAGTACCAACGCAAACAACATATAGCGGTTTCAATTTCGCAAGGATTGAGAACTTTATTTGAAGCAATAGTGCTCAATAATTGCCACCTAGCAATCAATCAGCTCGAACAATGAGCCAATAGTTCAATCAACCCAACGCAAGGCATTCACCCTTAAAAGGAAACAGTGCCGATCAGGAAGAACGTTGTTCCGTGCCTGACAAATTCTCAATCCGTCCATCCCGGCGCAGTTTCATTTGCAGCTTTAGCCAACCCATCCCAACAGGAAGGGCCGCGCCCAATGGGAGCAATGCCCAGAGGGGACGAGAGCTGGCACCCATCAAAGCGGCTGCAACAGCAAGGCCACCAAGCAAGACCGATTGTCCGATCGAATGCTGAGCCGCCACCATTCGTCGGAACTGACGGTCTGACTCACCCATGCGGATCTGGAGTTGCAGATCCCCTTGTTCCAGGCGCTCCAGGCTTTCATCCAGACGACGGGGAAGACCCACCGCTCTTGAACTCAGAGCGCCGACCTGACGGCCAAATTCGTTCAAAAGATCGTTGGAGCCAGATCCACTGGAAGTCATGAGCGGCAGCAGATAGGGCTTGGCAATCGCTACAAGGCTAAAGCCGGGATCAAGACTTTTGCCGACCCCTTCAAAGGTGGAAAGGGCACGCATCACAAAAATAAGCTCCACTGGCAAGCGGAACGGCTGCCCGTACACCAGTTCGTAAAGGTCGCCCGATAGTTTTTCAATCACGGAGCTACTGAATGGCGGCGTGAGCGCCTCCTTCAACATCAAACGCACCAAGCGCCGAACAGGACCCACATCAACACCCGTAGCGATGACGCCAGCCGCTTGCATCTCATCCACAAGGGACGCCGCATCCCTTGCCGCAGCCGCTCTCACCATCCCCCCCAACCGCCTGCGTAGGCGTTCGGAAAGTTGCCCCATCATCCCGAAGTCGTAGTAGATCAGCGCTCCATCGGTCGCTACCGCCAAATTCCCGGGATGGGGATCGGCATGAAAAAACCCATAGAGCACCAGCTGCTGCAGGTAGCTCGCTGAGCCGATTTCCGCCACCTTGGAGGGATCAATGCCAGCGTCTAAAAGCGCCGCACGATCGTTGATTTTGATCCCTGGTAAATAGTCGAGACACAGCACGCGCCTGGTGCTGAGCTCCCAAACCACCCCAGGCACTCGGATGTTTGGATCATCGAGAAACTGCTGACGAAACCGGGCGGCGTGCTGAGCTTCAAGACGGAAATCAAGCTCTCGGAGCAACACACGCCGACATTCCTGCGCCATCGCCACCCAGTCGCGCCCTCGTCCCCATTGGGGATGACGCTGAAGCACAGCAGCCACCTGCTGCATCACCTCGAGATCCAGGCGAAACAGCCGTTCCAATCCGGGGCGCTGAATCTTCAGCACCACCTGGCGACCACTGCGAAGACTCGCCCGATGCACCTGGGCTAAGGAAGCCGCCGCGATCGGCTGCTCATCTAAATCAATGATTTCTGCGCAACGGGCACCAAGCTCCTCCTCAAGAACGGTCTGGGCACGGTCAAAGGAAAAGGAGGGAACACGGTCCTGCAGTGCCGCTAATTCAGAGACCCAACCGGCTGGCAACACATCCGGCCGAGCTGACAACAACTGACCGAGCTTGATAAACGCCGATCCAAGATGAAGAAGCTCCTGCGTCAGCCACCTTGCACGCAATTGCTGGCGGGCTGCGCGACGCTCCGGTGTGGGACCACCCGGGTAGCTAAAAGCCCTGGCGTCCCACCAGAGGAACAACAGGAGAGTAAGAACAGCTCGCCAAATACGCAGTCCGCGGAACGCTCTACGCAGCAGGGCCTTCAAGCGACTGATCAGGATCACGACCGCTCCTCCATGCGAATCCCCAGTTCAGCGACCCGAGCTCGCAGCTGGTCAATCTTGGTCTGCAAGCTCTCCTCTCCCACGGATGCAGCCGGCGAGGACTCCGCCTCGACGCCCCGTCCATCTCCTTCTCGCTCAAGCCTCTCGGCTTCCGCCTTCACTTCTTCCTGAAACAAGTCCCATTCCTGGCGAACGCGATCGGGTGCGTCTTGCACCAAAACCGCGAATCCAGCCGCGGCATCGGCCACGCCGTGACCCATCCGAGCGAGCACACGATGCATCGCCGCTCTAAGCAGAGCATCTCGGGAGGTCATGGCCTTTCGTCTCAACCTTCGAACTGTGGCAGATTCAGGCCTCGATCAGCGATGTTCGCTCAAGGAGCGGGAGGCGCCTCCACTGGCGTCACGAAAAGCTCAGGCTCAGCGCGTTCGGGTTCGACCACGACCGACTCAACCATCACTGGGACTTCCGGCTCTGCAGCGGGAGCCGGTTCGTTCAGGGTTGGGATGTCCTCAACGGGACGGGGCGTGTTCACCAAAGCTTGCTGACTGCGCTCACGCTCAATCGCTGCCGCAGCGATGCGCTCAGCCTCCTTTTTGACTTTGCGCTGCTCCAATTCCTTTGCGAGCTTGACCTTTTTCAGCTCATCGGCCTGTTTGGAGGCTTTCGCATCGATCTTGTCTTTGGCTGCAACATCAGCCTGAAGAGTCCCGTTCTCTCCATGGCGCAGCCGAAGCGCCTCCAGGCTTTCCCCTGGAAATGCCCGTGCTTTAAAAGACTGCGGTTCAGATGTCTGCAATCCAGATCGGATCAAGACAAAGCGCTGGGTGATGCCATAACCAAGCGCGAAGCACGCCCCTGCAACCAGAGGGCCGACCCAGAAGCGCGGACGGGCCTGACGCTTGGACTTCGCCGTGGGAGCTTTGGTCTCAGCGGGCATCTGTAGGTCCTCCTCAGCTCCACCATCCTCGCAGCGATGTCCAGACCTCAGGTGGTGTAGTCGGCATTAATGCGAACGTACTGATCGGAAAGGTCGCATCCCCAAGCGATTCCCTGACCAGTGCCATCACCAAGAGACAGGCGAATCTGCACCGTGTCATCGACGAGATAATGGCCACAAGCGCGTTCACTGAGATAGGCAGACGCTGCCGCCCGGTCGAATGGCAAAGGTTGTCCCTCTGACATCAATTGATGCGGTCCTATCCAAAGGGCCACGGCATCGGCTGAAAACGCCACGCCCGCACGACCCGCTGCCGCCACGATCCGTCCCCAGTTGGGATCCCTTCCGTGAACCGCCGTTTTGACCAACGACGAGCCACAAATGGTGCGCGCAATCTGTCGCGCCTCCGTCTCTAAATCGGTGCCCTCCACCTGCACTTCCATCAAACAGGTGGCGCCCTCACCATCCCGAGCAATCGAGCGAGCCAGATGCTGGGCCACCAAGGTCAGCCCCTCCTCCAAAGCCTCGAGTTGATCCTCTGGCAGTGGCTCTCCTGCCGCGAAGGCCAAGAAGGTGTCATTGGTGCTGGTGTCACCATCCACGGTGATGGAGTTAAACGAACGATTCACCGCCCGGCGCACCATGTCCTGCCACAGGTCAGAGGGCACAGCGACATCACAGCTGAGATATCCGAGCATCGTGGCCATGTTGGGGTGAATCATCCCTGACCCTTTCGCCATCCCGCCAATCCGCACCCGGCGCCCGCCCAACACAGCCTCCAAGGCGATCTCCTTCTCCACCAGATCCGTCGTGAGGATCGCCTGAGCCGCTGCACCTCCACCATCCGGAGCTAAGGCGTCCACCAAAGGATCGACAGCAGCAAGAAGGGGCTCCATCGCGATTGGCACACCGATGACACCGGTGGAGCAAATCAAGACCTGGTCATGGGAGAAGCCCAAACGATCGGCCACTGCTTGCGTAATACGAAGGCTGTCGACCAGACCCCGGTCACCCGTACAGGCATTGGCCTGTCCGGAATTGATCACCACGGCACGCACCCGACCGGACGTCACCTGCAGACGATCGGCACAAAGATCCACGCAAGCCGCGCGGACGACGGATGTGGTGAAGGTGCCAGCACAGACAGCAGACTCTGGTGCCAGCAAAAGGGAGAGGTCAGGTTTCCTGGATGGCTTGAGACCCGCGCTTAAGCCCGCCGCCTTGAAGCCAGTGGGCGCAGTGATTCCTCCAGAAACTGGAGCCCAGGTCACAGATGGCGTCATTGATCAGGGTGCAAGGCCAACCGATGCGCTCTTTCTACGCTTTTTAAGCAGGCATCGCTCAGCTCTGAAAAAGACTGCAAGGTCATACTTTCAAGGGACGAAGCCCTTTCCCTTGAGTGAAAGACAACGCTGGAAAGGACGGCAACGGCGCATCGGCCTAACCGGTGGCATCGCCAGTGGCAAAAGCAGCGTTGGCGAGTACCTCACAACTCTTGGTCTGCCGGTCCTGGATGCCGACGTCTATTCCCGCAGGGCTCTCGCCCACGGGAGCAAAGCTGCTGAAGCAGTGCTGAAAAGGTATGGAAGCCGGGTCAGCCAACCCTTCGATTCCATTGATCACGAAACTTCTGCGTCTCCAACCATCAACCGCACTGCCTTAGGGCAAATCGTGTTCAACGACCCCAAAGAACGGCTGTGGTTAGAGCAGCTCGTCCATCCCATCGTTTTACACAGCTTCGAAAAGGAGATCGCACTCCAACCACAGACCACAGCCTTAGTGCTGATGATCCCTCTGCTTTTTGAAGCAAGTCTGCAAGCGATGTGTTCAGAGATTTGGGTTGTGCACTGTGACCCAGCACAACAATTGGAGCGCTTATGCCAGCGCGATGGGCTGGAAGAGGCGACCGCTTTGGCACGGATCAGGTCGCAATGGCCCCTTAGCGAGAAATGTCAACGCGCCGATCTCGTGCTCGACAACAGCAGGGACCAAGAGGCTTGGAAGAGGCAGATCACGTCACATCTGGATTAATTCGGCTGAGAGGCTCCGTTCCAGACCCATTGCCAGAACAAGCGTTTTACGGAAACAAGTCCACCTTGTGATCAACATCACAGCTGAAAGAGATCCAAATCATCTTCGGTTGCAGCCGGCGCAGAGATGGTGAGTCCATGCCCGAAACAAAGGGCTCTCCTCACACCTCTTTCACCGATGGCTTCCCTCAAAATCATCTCCACCTCCGCTGCTTCCCTCGCCGCTGGACTCTGCCTTCTCTCCTTCTCCGGTAACGCTGCCCAAGCCAACCCTTTCAACACCTTCGGAGACGCTGGTGGATGTGATTCCATATCAGCCGGCGGATTCGATCCAGGCTTTGGTGGTGGTTTCGTATCAGGTCGCGATTGCGGAGATCACCGCGAGTGGGCCTCAAAAGAGGCACGCCGAGACCGCAGGCACTCCACACAATCCCAACTCATCGGACTCGGCGGTGGACTCATCGGTCACATCATCAACAGCAGCCAACAAAGACAGCAACAGCAACCTGTACGTCCTTCCGCTGATCTGACCCTCATCCAGCAGCAGCAAGAAATCGAGCTCCTCAAAATGAAGCTCCAGTTGCAGCAACAACAACAGAGCCCCTATCGCTCTCAAACCATCAGCAATCCCTATCCACACGCTGTTCAGCCCGTCTATCACCAAGCCGGCTACAGCCACCTCCAAACCACTACCTATCCACAGCCACACCCCGCTTATCAGCAGCCTGCTTATCAGCAGCCACTGCCTCGCTATCACTACTGATCTGCGCAGGACACTCGGAGGTTCTTGCTTAATTGCTACGGATGACCATGCTGACAAAACAAAGGCTTCGCCGTCAGGGCGGGAACTGACAATTTGGGCAATCTTGCCAACATTCCAAACACAACAAACTTTGATCTCATGACGTCAACAAAAGGCCTTCCCTACATCACGTCGAGCCTTCTCTTGGGCATCAGCCTCACTGGACTTGTTAGCCATGCGCAAGTTCCATACGAGCTTCAACAACAGCAGAATCAGCTAGAGATCGATCGCCTGAGGCAACAGCTAGACGCACAGAACAATGGAATCCCGCAAAGCGGGATGTCTCCCACCACCACACCGCGGAGCGTTAACTCAATCGATGCACGCTCTATTCAGCGAAGTGTCAATCTCGCCCGAGGTACGGCCATCAGAATCAATGGAGGGCTAAGTCAATATCGGCCTGCCAAATGCATGTACGGAGGAAGCGATCGGAACCCCTGCATCGTCCAAAGCGGGGCCCAGGGCATCGTTTTCCAAATTCCCGGAGGGACACCAGGCTGGGAGGAAGCAGGGACACTGCCAAGCCTGATGACCGTTTTACTCGTATCACCAGACGGAAGAGCTGTACTCCAAATAATCTCAAATGGAGCCCTCCAAACACAACAACCAAACGCCTATCCACCGCAACAAGGGGGCTATAGGCAAGGAATCTAAACATCGTTTTCGTCGCTGACACTCAGAACAAGAGGAAAAGAAGAAACACCGCCAGACCAAGCCTACTAATGCCATCAAAAACATATTTAACACTAAAAAAGGCGCGCAAATTGAGCCTCATTGCACCACCTTCAATCGTGATAAGACATTGCAGTACAAAGGCCAAGTAAACAAATCAACCACTTAACCCAAGAACATAATTTGACAAAATCAACCACTGGACAAGAGCAAACCGTGAAACGAGAAAACCGAGTCAGGCATCAGGCCAGCCTTTTAAAGCGTGAAAACCCAAAGCAGTTCCTTCGAAGGCATCACCGAGCAGCTCCCGAACAGGCCTGCTGATCAAAATTGGATATTCAGGGAAGATCCTCGTTAGAGACTCGATTCGAGATGCAAGGTTGACGCTAGAGCCAATGACAGTGAATTCAAGACGATTCTTCGAACCAAGATTACCGGCAAAAACCTCTCCTAAGTGAATTCCAATTCCTTGCATCAATGGAGCCTGCCCTTCAGAAATCAAACGCTTATTGAGGAGCTGGAGATTAGCCTGCATCGCTAACGCAGCTCTTGCTGCGGCAAAAACTTCTTCGCAATCCCCTCGATTCTGTGGCACACCAAATTCCGCCATCAAAGAATCACCAATAAATTTGTCCAGCAAGCCTCGTTCATCCAAAACAGGCTTCGCAATAGCCTCGAAGTAGAGGTTCAACAATCGAAATAGGGCTTCTGGAGACATCTCGCCACATCGAGAGTGGTCAAAAAAGCAGTTTTACCTGGCTTTTTCTTAGAAAAATATAAATTCCTGCAACCCAGATCGGCCTCATGCTCACAAATGCGAATGCATCACCAGGCCGAATAACCTGCAAAGAGTAATAAAGGAATGCAAGAAAAGAAACTGCCAACGCACTTCTCATCATGAGATATTTATCAAAAGCCTATTCTTTCGTGATAGAAAGAGCTTTCGCCCCAAACAAAGTGAAGGGAAGGCCAAATAATGCTCTCGCGAGGAGAGCCAAAGACCAAGAGTTCTCTCCTAAAGCATGAACAGACAACCCCACAACTGAGTAGGACAAAGCAGCTATTAGCATGCTACGAACGACAGCAAAGCGTTCACCAGCCCTGCCCACTAAAGGCAAATAAATAGACATCGACTATCCCTTACTCCGTAGGACTGAAGCAAAGACAGAGCTCAGGTTAAAGGATAATTTCAAGTAGCAAAGGCTCACAAGGCTAAAGATTCAATCAACCGAAAAACATACAACTATACTCTTAACAAATTCAAAAGACAGATCTATAAACCACAGGTCCAACCTCAAAGGTCCAACGAATCTTTCAATTATCAAGCCGTTATAAATAATAGCGATCAACCTTTGAGCTTTTGACTCAAAATCTGGTTAGCCAATTTGGGATCAGCTTTACCGCCGGTTTTCTTCATCAGCTGCCCCACAAAGAAGCCCTGCAGTTTGTTTTTTCCGCCACGGAAAGCCTCTACCTCATCAGGGTGAGCAGCCAGCAGCTCTTCCACAATCGCGGTGATGGCCGCAGGATCGCTGATCATCCCCAGTCCCCGTTCATCCACAATCGCTTTGGGGGAACCACCCTTCTCAAGAAGCTCGGGGAGAATCTCCTTCGCGATCTTGCCGCTGATCTTGCCGCCATCAATCAGCTTAACCATCTCGGCCAGCTGTTCAGGGCGGAAGGCCAAGGCATCGAAGTTCAGGCGATTGCTGTTGACGTAAGCGGCAATATCACCCGTAATCCAATTTGCTGAAAGCTTGGCGTCTGCTCCGGCAGCCACAACGGTTTCGAAATACTGTGCCATCGAACGTTCGTCGGTCAGCACGCGCGCGTCGTACTGAGACAGCCCAAGGGCATCGGCGTAACGATGGCGCTTAGCCGATGGCAGCTCAGGCAGTTCACTCCTCCAGGCTTCGCGCTGATCAATGCTCACCTCAATCGGACCAAGATCCGGATCGGGGAAATAGCGGTAATCGCTTGCTCCCTCCTTGCTTCGCATGCTCTTGGTGAGCTGTTTGCTCTCATCCCAAAGACGCGTTTCCTGAACGATCGGCTCGCCAGTCTCATAGGCCTTGATCTGCCGCTGAATCTCGTATTCGCAAGCCTTCTGAATGGCAGAAAACGAGTTCATGTTCTTGATCTCCACCTTCGTGCCAAAGGGAGCATCGGGCCCCCGACGCACGGAGATATTCACGTCACAGCGCAGGGAGCCCTCCTGCATGTTTCCATCGCTCACACCCAAATAGCGCATGATCCGGCGGATCTCAGAGGCGTATTCCGCCGCTTCCCGACCGTTGCGCAAATCGGGCTTGCTCACAATCTCCGCGAGGGCTACACCCGCTCGGTTGTAGTCCACAAGCGAATGGGTCGAGCCCGCCAGGCGATCGCTTCCTGCATGCACCAACTTGCCAGCATCCTCCTCCATATGCAGGCGCTCGATCCCGATCTTTTTCAAGTAGGTGTCTTTGCCTTTCTCAGCAACTTCCACCTCGATCCAACCCTCTTCTGCAATCGGCTCATCGAATTGGGAGATCTGGTAGTTCTTCGGCAGATCTGGATAAAAATATTGCTTGCGATCGAATTTGCTGTGTTCGGCAATGTTGAGATTCAGCGCCATCGCCGCCTTAACGGCGTACTCGAGCACCTTTTGATTCAAAACCGGAAGCGTGCCTGGCAAGCCACACACCACGGGATCGATATGGGTGTTGGGGTCATCCCCATAAGCCGTGGAAGCAGACGTGAAAATCTTGCTGTTGGTGCCCAGCTGCACGTGGGTCTCAAGACCGATCACGGCCTCCCAAGCCAGTTCCGTTGCTGCAGGTGCCGCCATCAGCTTTGAGCATCATCAAACCACCCCAATCCTATGGAAGAGGAGGAGACGCCATCCTGTTGAAAGAACTTCAGCGTGGTGAAGCTGCCGAATCAACCATGAGCAATGAGCAAGTGCTGATCCTCGGCGGCGGACTGATGGGCCTCGCCATCGCCCATCAGCTGGCCCGGCGCGGCCGTTGCGTGACCGTGCTGAGCCGACGGCGGAACGAAGCCGCCGGTTTTGTCGCCGCTGGGATGCTGGCCCCCCATGCCGAAGGATTGAGTGGCAATCTCCTGCGCCTCGGCCAACTCAGCCTGGAACGGGTTCCCCGCTGGGTGGCGCAGATTGAAGCCGACAGTGGACTTCCCTGCGGACTGCGCGCCACGGGGATTGTGGTGCCCTTTCTTGATGCAAAAGAACGAGATTGTTATCCGACGGCCGCCTTTGGCGAAGCCTTGAATCGAGAACGGCTTGAACAACTGCTACCAGGCATCGCACCGACCTGGCAGGCCGGCCTGCTTTTTGACCAAGACGGGCAAATTGACAATCGCCGTCAACTTATGCGCGCCTTAGAGAGTGCATGCGTGGACCGGGGGGTGAACTTTCAGGAAGGAGTGGAGGTTCTCGACGTCCTGCAACGAGATGGTCGCCTCCATGGTGTGCAAACCCGTGATTCCGAAGGTCAGCTGGCAACTCTGGAATGCACGACAGCCGTTCTGTGCAGCGGGGCCTGGAGTGCCCAACTTCTTCCTGAATTGCCGGTTTTTCCAGTGAAGGGGCAGATGGTGTCACTGCAAACCCCTCGCGGCGCCCTTAAACACGTCATTTTTGGCCCGGGCACCTATCTCGTCCCTCGAGAGGATGGTCTGGTGGTTGTAGGAGCCACCTCAGAGCCAGAAGCCGGCTTCAAGGAAGGGTTAACGCCTCAAGGGCAGCAACATCTCAACCAGGGGATCGCCGCGCTGCTTCCAGAAGCGGTGAACTGGCCGCCCATGGAGCGTTGGTGGGGCTTTCGTCCCTGCACACCAGACGAAGGGCCTTTACTGGGAGAAGGTCCCATCCAGGGGCTATGGCTGGCCTGCGGCCATCACCGCAATGGCGTGTTGCTCGCAGCAATCACGACCGAGTTATTGGCTGACGCCATCACTGCTCATGCCACAACTTGTGAAGCCAAGGAGCTGCTCAACGCGTTCCGCTGGGACCGGTTCAGGGACGACATGACCCAAAACAAAGCCCCCGAGAGGGCATCTCGAGGGCAAGGAGGGTTGAAACCTATGAAAAGAGAAAGCGATCAGCCTTCGGTGCGCCAGCCTTGATCGGATGGAGTCCAATCGCTCAATTCAGAGGGTTGGAACCAAAGCCCGATTTCAAACGCAGCCGTTTCTGCTGCATCAGAGCCGTGAATCACATTGCGGCCGATGTTGATGGCCAAATCGCCACGGATGGTGCCGGGCTCAGCCTCTAAAGGCTTCGTGGCACCGATCATTTTGCGCGCGCTGGTGATCACACCATCGCCCTCCCAGACCATGGCCACCACAGGGCCTGAGGTGATGAAGTCCACCAAACCAGCAAAGAAGGGGCGCTCTTTGTGCACGCCGTAGTGCTGTTCAGCCAGCTCACGGCTTGGGGTGAGCTGCTTGAGGCCCACCAACTTGAAGCCCTTGCGCTCAAAGCGACCCAGGATCTCGCCCACAAGACCGCGTTGAACGCCGTCGGGCTTGATGGCAATAAAAGAGCGTTCGGCAGCCATAAAATTGAAAAAACCGTCGTCATCGTCAACGCCAGATGCCCTAATTGGCAAGCACAAAACTGGCAATGGGGTTGAAGCTCCTTAGATTCCCCCCATCTGATCAATGTCCGTTCCCATGGTGCTCGCCGACTCCATCACCTGGACGGGGAGCGATAGCGCCCAGCTTTATGGGCTGGAACGCTGGGGTGATCCTTACTTCTCGATCAACCCACGCGGGCATGTGAGCGTGCAACCACGGGGAGACCGTGGCGGAAGTTTGGATCTGATGGAACTGGTGGCTGGTCTGCAGGACCGCAGCCTGGGCCTGCCCCTCCTGATTCGCTTCGACGACATCCTGGAAGACAGGCTGGAACGCCTGCACGCTGCATTTGAACGGGCGATTACCCGCTACGACTACGAGGGCCGCTACCAAGGCGTCTTCCCGGTGAAGTGCAACCAACAGCGTCACGTGGTGGAAGAGCTGGTGACCTGCGGGAAGCGCTGGCATTTTGGCCTAGAGGCAGGCAGCAAAGCCGAACTCCTGATCGCCCTCTCTTTGATGGATGATCCTGAGGCCCTTCTGATCTGCAACGGCTACAAAGATCAGCGCTACATCGAAACCGCAATCTTGGCCAGACGGCTTGGCCGAAGGCCCGTTGTGGTGATCGAACAACCGGACGAAGTGCAGCGCATCATCGATGCCAGCCAGGAGCTTGGAGCGGCACCGCTCATCGGCATTCGTGCGCGTCTCTCCAGCCGAAGCACAGGACGTTGGGGTAGCTCCGTGGGGGACAAGGCGAAATTTGGGCTACCCGCTCCCGAAATCATCGGCGCCGTTGAGGCCCTGCGAGACGCCAACCTGCTCAGCGAGCTGCGCCTTCTGCATTTCCATGTCGGCAGTCAAATCAACGACATCGCCGTCGTGAAAGATGCCTTGCAGGAGGCCTCTCGTCTGTACGTCGAGCTTCATGCCCTTGGCGCCCCGATGGGCTACCTGGATGTGGGCGGTGGTCTTGGGATCGACTACGACGGCAGTCGCACCGCCACGGCAGCCTCAACCAACTACTCCCTGCAGAACTACGCCAACGACGTTGTCGCAACGGTGAAAGAGGGGTGCGAACCCAAAAACGTTCCCGTGCCAACGCTCGTTAGCGAAAGCGGTCGAGCAATTGCGAGCCATTTCTCAGTGCTGGTGTTCAACGTTCTCGGTAGCGGTGGCCTGCAGCAACCGGTACCGCCGGTTGAACAGGATGAACCGCTGATCGTTCGCAACCTGCGCGAAACCTTTCAAGGCATCGAAGCCTTGCCGATCGACACCGCTGCAGACCCATCTCGCCTGCAGGAAGCCTGGAACGATGCTCTCAAATTCAAAGAGGATGCCTTGGCCGCCTTCCGGCTCGGCTACTTGAGTTTGAAAGAGCGGAGCATGGCGGAACAACTCACCTGGGCATGCGCCAGGGCCTTGCTCGACCGCCTGTCCGATCAAACAAAACTGCCCGACGACCTCAAAACCCTTCCGGCGGTCTTAGCGGAAACCTATTACGCCAATCTTTCGATCTTCCGCTCCGCACCAGACACCTGGGCCATCCAGCAACTTTTCCCACTGATGCCGCTGCATCGTCTCAACGAACAACCCACGCGGCTCGGGCATTTCGCCGATTTAACCTGCGATTCCGATGGCAAGCTGAACCGTTTCATCAACGACGGCCAGAGCAAGCCCCTGCTCGAGCTTCATCCCCTCAAGCCAAGTGAGCCCTATCTGATCGGGATGTTTCTCGGAGGCGCCTATCAAGAAGTGATGGGCAATCTGCACAACTTGTTCGGAAGCACCGATTCCGCTCATATCCGCCTAGCTCCTGGCGGCGACTACCAAGTGGACCATGTCGTTCGTGGCGACACGAACGCCGACGTGCTGGAAATGATGGAACATGACCCAGATCAGCTGCTGGAACGGTTGCGCATGGCCAGTGAGAAAGCAATCAGTAGCGGGACCTTACGTATTCATGAATCACGACGGTTGATGGATCACCTTGAAATCAGTCTGCGCCAGAGCACCTACTTACAAAATTAAATCCAAACAAATCCATCAACGCTTCAAGATGCCGGTAATAAGCCTCGGCGGACCAGCGGATCGAGATCAGCGATAGCCAGTGATCCATCCTCCGCAACAGCAACAGTTCCGCGAGTGCGCAATTTACTGAGCGTGCGAGAGGCCGTTTCTCGAGCGAGGCCAGCAATCAAGGCAATCTCCCGTTGAGCCAGGACAGGAATCGAAGCCTGCGGATCACTCGCAGTTGAACTTTTTCTTGCTAGGTAAGCCAGTGCATCTAATAACCGCGTGGTGGCATCAGCGCTCTGTAAGGCAAAACGCTGATTGAGGTCTCTAAGCCTTGATGCTTCCAACCGGGCCAGAGCAAGTGCAAACCCTGGTTGCTTTTCTAATAACGCTGAAAAAGGTGCCGCACGTAATTTCACCAATCTGAGAGACGTGAGAGCAACGACATCCGCCGAACGGGAGGCTCCATCGAGGGCCGCCATTTCTCCAAAAACATCTCCTTCTCCTAGGACTGACATCACCACTTCATCACCATCGGCGGTGTAACTGCGAACCTTGGCTAACCCAGAACGAAGCAAGAATAATGACTCACCCCAGTCTTGTTCCATCACAATCAGCTGATCCGTCTGATGAGATGACTCACGATGGCGATCAAGGAGTTGCACCAGTTGCTCCTCACCTAAAGACTTAAACAGCTGCATCTCAGACAATGAACTGACAGATAATGACGGCATCTCAAATCCTGATCAAAAACAAAACCCACGCCAATTTGCAGAGCACGTGAAGGCTCTGGTCCAAGGCGAGTGTGAAGCCAAAACGACTTTTTAACCCATCAATCATGGCGTGGAGCAGCGTCTCCATCATTCCCAGCAAGGGGACATCCGTTAGGAGAGCAACCGCAAGCCCATGGGTCGCAGCATGAGAACCCAGCCACCAACTCCAGTGGAGAGTGGAATCACGACCTGGCATTTTCTCCACTGCCATGCGGTCGCTCTGCAACACAAAATCACAGACGAAATGGCCCAGCACCAAAAGAATCAGCAAATTGAGTGAATCCATTACCGATGCGGACAACGGCCAACGCCGCTATAGCAGGAGAGGCCATTTGGTTACACCACCATGCTGGGCGTCCATCAGCGACTGAGCCAGTTGCTGGTCACTCATCTCAAAGAACTGGATGCCGAATCTCTGGTTTACGACAGCGGAGATGTCGTGATTGAAGAGCACGAGAATGCAAACGAAATCCTGCTTGTGCTCAGCGGAGAGCTAAGCGTTGAGATCAGCTCTCAACGCGAATTAGCCCGGATCAAGCCAGGTGAAATTGTCGGAGAGATGGGTCTATTCGGCAACAATCGATATTGCGCAACGGTGCGAGTGCACAGCGGCCCCGCAGAAATCATCCGTGTCAATTCCGATGCCTTGCTTCGCTTGGCCCTATTCGATGCAGACCTTGCCTTGGAGATCCTCGCGCTAAGCAGCACTCGCTGCAAACAAGGGAATCAACTGAACATGCTGCTACTGGACTCAATCCAGGCTCTCAACGAAGGCAACGAATCTCAACTCCAGAAATGCCTCACCCAACTAGAAACTCAAGCCGGTGGCTTTCAGGCCGCTGCTCAGCAGTTGGCAAGCATCAATAGGCGCCTGATCGATCCCAGCGCGACGAAGTAATGAACAAGTTTGGTTGGCTTAAAAGTCATAGCGCCATCCTGCTCTTTAGCGGATTCATTGCGCTTGCAGGCTCATTCGGACAACAAGAGCTGCGCCAGGGAGAACTGTGGTTTGCCGACTGGGCCCAAGAAATCACCGGTCCAAGAACTGTGCCCAAAAAGCTGATCATCGTGGCAATTGATGATTTCAGCCTGCAACAGGCTGCCAACGCCGACCTCAGTGATCTCAACGAACTTCAACAATTGCGTCAATGGCCATGGCCGCGTAGCACCCATGCACTGGTGCTGAGTCGCCTGATCGCAGCCGGAGCAAAGGTCATTGGTTTCGACTTGCTCTTTGATACCCCCAGCAGCCATGGCAAAGAAGACGATGCCACCTTCGCTGCCAGCCTTCGACGCCACGCAAATCAAGTGGTGTTAGGTGTGCAAGCACTGAGCAGTCAAGGGCCTGTTGCCGGGTTGTCCTTGCTGGATCTCACCCCTTCCCTAAGGAATGCGCACCCATCGATCAAACGCGGGCTTCTCAACGGCCGTCCAGATCGCGATGGCGTCCTTAGGAGAACGCCTGGAACCACGAGCATGGATTTGCGACAAAAGCTTGGTCCAGCAGTCCCACTTGGTATGGCATCAGCCCTTCTCAATACACCCCCAGAAACCCAAAACAAAGGGATTTCACTGCTAGCCCCCTATGGACCACCACGCACCATCCCTACCTTTTCAATCTGGGAACTGCTGGAACCCAAGGCATACGCCGCACTCAAGCAATCAGGAACGTTCCAAGACGCAATCGTTTTAATAGGCCCCACTGCAGCTGTGTTCCAAGACCTACATCGAAGCGTCTTCTCTGGCGCCATGGGAATGCCGGGGGTCGAGATTCATGCCACTGAAGTAGCCAATCGACTTGAAGGTCGCATCCTCCAATTCTTTCCACCCATCCCCGGTTGGAACTTGATCTTGGCCGCCCTCGCTTGTGGCCTGGGACTTGCCCTTAGTGGCATGGAACGCCCGTTACAAAGACTGGGCGTTGCAGCTATTGCAGCAGTTGGAACCTTGTTCGTGGGGGTAGTACTCGTCACCAAAGCCTGGTTGGTCCTCCCTATCGCAAGCATCGCTGTGGCCATTCTCGCCACAGGCATCATCTCCAGCGCCGATGCCACTGTGAAGCTGCAATGGCAGCGCCGACGTCTACGCAACACCTTGGGGCGCTACCTGTCTCCCGCAGTTGCAGCAGAAATCGCAGACAAGCCCAACAACGCCGAAGGTTTATTGCAAAGTCGGCTTGTGGATGTTGTCGTGCTGATGAGCGACATCCGTGGCTTCACAGCATTTACGCAATCCATGACCGCGAAAGGCGAAGTGCACAAACTCGTGGACAGACTCAATGCCTATTTCAGTGAGGTTGTTGAAGCAGTCCACACGCAGCAAGGCACTGTCGACAAATTCATCGGCGATGCCACGCTCGCCGTTTTTGGAGCTCCCGTACAACGCAGTGGAGCCATAAATGCAGAAGCAGGAATCAAAACCGCCATTGCTATTCAAGAACGTCTCGAAGCTTTAAATCAGGCCTGGATTTCGGAGGGTCAAGAGCCCTGGGCCCAGGTGATCGTTCTTAGCTATGGATGGGTCGTCAGTGGCAACATCGGAAGCAACAGCCGAATGGATTACACGGTCATCGGTGATGCAGTGAATACAGCAAGCCGACTCGAACAAATCGCGAAGCAATGCAAACGCACGATCGTGATGAGCGAAGCAGTAGCAGAACTGATCGGTGATCAATGGCCTCTTGATGATCTCGGTGAATTTCCGATCAGAGGGCAGAAACCACAAAGGGTGTTCGCCCTACAAACCGCCACTCCGCAGTAACAGTTCAGCCTTTATCACTCCTATGTGATGTCCAGTGAAATAGGCGTAGATGAAATTGAGACAAAGCCTGCTGGGTGTGCTGGCAATCTCTTCATTGACGGTGCCCGCTATTGCTGCACCATTTCAATCCGCCATGATCAGGCGAATCGTTGACGGGAAGGAGGTATTCATTGATAAGAAGCAAGCGAGTATTAAGCAAACAGCTGATAGCGGTCAAGAACTAAGTACTGGCAACAGCCGTGCTGAGCTTTTGTTTGATCGCCGTGCCCTGGGATTTCTAGGAAACAACAGCTTGATCAAGCTTGGCGAGGAGTGTTTCCGCCTCGACCAAGGCCAAGTTCTGATTAATGGACCGCAAAGTGCTTGCCTTGGCAGCAAGGTGCTGGGTATCCGTGGAACGACATACGTATTAAACGCTCTCAATGAAGGGGGATACCGCCTTTCAGTCTTAAGCGGCGCAGCCAGCATCTCCGAAGAAGGAAACACAGCGTCAGATCAAATAGAGCCCAATATTCTCGAGCAATATCCACGCCTCAACCCTGTTATCGGCTTTGGCTCGAGCGCATGGGGAAGCAATGCAGGCGGCAACACGCTCGGACAAGCCGCGGGGCTCATCCTGGGTGATGCATCATTTTTCATCCCGCTCAGCCAGAGAGAGGGCAGCAAACTTTTCTACAATTACTCAACAGCCAGTAGCAATTTCGACAGCTCATGGGGAGCAAGTACTGAGTTTGGCTACAAGTGGTTTGATCCCAATAACCGCAGCATCAGCTCATTACTAGTTGGTTATGACGGCTGGGAAACTCCAGGGTGTTTCCACTCACAATTAGCCGTTGGCGGCCAATGGCAAAAAGGCCGATGGCAATTTGGAGCCACGGGTGGAATTCCCGTAGACAGCTGCGATAACAATCTTGGATTTGCCATCGGCCAGATCGGAATCCCTGTGATGGATCTCGGTCAACAGTCAGTGCTGCTGTCCTTATCTCCCTACGTGATGCATGGCATCGGCAACACCTACGGCGGGGGAAGGGTCGGACTCAACGTCCCGGTAGGAGAAAACGTAAGCCTCTCGGCCTATGGGCAGTACGACGAACTACTCGACACCGTGATTGGCGGACAGGTCAGCTACCGATTCGGTACCAACGGAGGGTTCATCAACGATCCAAATCTCCAGAGACAGGCACATGCCACCCCTGTCCCATGGCAGACGAGTGAATTCAACAGCGGACGTCCTGTGCAATTGGCCGTAGGGGGTGATATGTCCGTGCTCGGTCAATCCATTTCTGCACCCGCCAATGCACCATCAAATCAGCTGACACAAGCCAAATCAGGCATCGAGATCCAAGCAGGAGAAGAAGCTGTATTGGATGCTAATGGGGGTCTCATCAGCCGCAATGTGATGTCACAAGAGCGATTTTCACAACTCGTTCAGGACACTATGGGAGGACAGATCCTTCTCCCAGAAAGCCACGTCATCAGCCTCGTTTATCAACAACTTTATGGATTACCCAATCAAGAACTTCTTTCCATTCTCGGATCTGATTGGCTCATTGCATCACGGCAACCCTACCCTCGCCTGAGGGGGGCTAACAACCTAGTTGTTCCTGACAACAAGTTACCCAAAAAAGAAGAGGAAGAAGTTGTTGTAGAGGAAGAGGAAGAAGAGGAAGAAGAAGAGAAAACGGAAGAGAAAGATGAACAAACAGAACCTGAACCTGAGCCAGAACCTGAGCCAGAACCTGAACCTGAGCCTGAACCTGAACCTGAACCTGAGCCTGAGCCTGAGCCTGAGCCCATCGTTCTGAATTACGTGTGCAGATCCTTCAGTGGAAACCCAGCCATGGCTTATTACACCGGAGGTTTTATGGGCGGATCTCTGTCACAAGCAGTACGCTTCCAAACGACATCAAGAGCTTCGGCAACATGTAGTGGGCGAGGAGCCGGATCAGACGGAATGGAGGCCACAACTCCCGATTTCATTTGATCAATTAAGAGCTAAAACCACAAACTTAAGGCCATCTATTAGGCAACATTTGGCTTGACATTCCATTATCCTGACTCTGAAGAAATACTTATCGGTATCGGCCTGAAACTCATAATATTTTTAACCCTATTTCAATCATCAAGGCAAGAAATGAGCTTCTCATTGGCCGCCTCAAGCGCCGCATTGAGAGCAGAACCATCGCGTCCACCGGCCTGAGCAAGATTCGGGCGACCTCCGCCGCCGCCACCACAAATTTTGGCAATCGAGCCAATGAATTTCCCCGCCTGCTGACCACTCGCGATGACGGCTTTGCCAAAAGCTGCCACCAAAATCACTTTTCCTTGGTCGCTCGGGTCAGGCAAACCTCCCAGCACAACAGCAGAGGCATCGCCCAACTGGTCGAGCAATCCCAAAGCGGCACCTTGCAATCCATCACCATCCACACCATCAAGGCGAGCCACCAACAGCTGATAGTCACCAACCGCTACAGCTTGGGTAGCCATGGCCGCTGACTTCGCGACAGCTAATTCAGCCCGGGCCGCAGTCAACGCCTTTTGGCTGCTCTTCAGCTCCTCCTGCAATGCCGACACGCGCTCAACGATCTCGCCGGGTTGTGCCTTAAAGCGATCACCAAGCTGCTTCACCACGGCCTCACGCTCATTGAGATAGGCCAGCACGGAAGCACCCGCCAACGCTTCAATTCTGCGGATCCCAGCCGCAACACCACTCTCACTCACGATCTTGAACAAACCAATCTCGGCCGTGTTGCTCACGTGTGTGCCACCACAAAGCTCCATCGACACGCCCGGAACATCAACCACGCGAACCACATCGGCATACTTCTCGCCGAACATCGCCACGGCACCAGCCGCCTTCGCTTGATCAATGGCCATCTCATTGACTTCAAGACCGTGAGCATCGCTGATCCAGCCATTGATCAAGGTCTCGATCTGCTCAAGTTCGCCAGGTTTCACGGCCCTTGAGCAGTGGAAATCAAAGCGCAGTCGCTCAAAATCAACGAGCGATCCTGCCTGCCCTATTCCCGGATCCACCACCTGCTTCAAGGCTGCTTGCAGCAGATGTGTCGCCGTGTGATTCGCCTGGGCGCGACGGCGACAGGCGCGATCCACTTGACCATGCACCAGATCACCCACTTCGAGGCGGCCACGCTGAACCCTGCCGCTGTGGACGAACACCCCACGGTTACGGCTAACGCCCTCAATCACGACAATCAAGCCGTTGCCATCCCGGCCATCACTCACCAAAAGGCCGCGATCACCCACCTGACCACCGCCTTCTCCATAAAAAGGGGTGCGGTCCAACACCACCTGCACCGCATCACCATCCGAGGCGGCTGTAGCGGCTTCGCCATTAACCAATAAGGCCTGCACGCTGCTGTTGGTCGGCGTTAGCAGTTCATATCCCTCAAATGCTGTGGCATTGAGATCAGCTGCCACTTGATCGATCGCATCCTGGAGCGTGAGATCGATACTGACCGCCGCGGCCTTCGCCCGCTGACGCTGTTGCTCCATCGCCTGCTCGAATCCAGCCAGGTCAACATCGAGGCCTTGCTCTTCAGCAATTTCCTGGGTGAGCTCCAGAGGGAAGCCATAGGTGTCGTAGAGCTCAAATGCTTGGGCACCACTGATCTGTTTGGGCTTGCTCTCCAGAACATCTGCCAACAACTTCTCCCCACGCTCCAGGGTTTCCAAAAAGCGCGACTCCTCCCTCTGAAGCTCGGCCAAGATCACCCCCTGGCGCTCAAGCACCGAGGGGTGGGCGTCCTGGAGAAGGGCGATCGAAGCTTCTCCCATCGTGACAAGAAAAGGCTTGTGAATGCCCAGCAAACGGCCGTGCCGCACCACCCGGCGCAAGAGACGGCGCAAGATATAGCCGCGGCCGAGGTTGCTCGCCGTAACGCCATCACAAATCAGCTGCGTGATCGCCCGGCTGTGATCTCCGATCACCTTGAGCGACGTTTTTCCCTTGTCGTCGATCTGGTGGTAGTCGACCCCAGCCAGATCGGCCGCAGCCTGGATCAACGGAAAGATCAGATCGGTTTCGTAGTTATTGGGCACCTTCTGCAGAATCTGAGCCATCCGCTCCAGGCCCAGACCGGTGTCGATGTTCCTGTTCGCAAGCGGCGTGAGGGTGCCCTCAGCGTCGCGGTTGTATTGCATGAACACCAAGTTGTAGAACTCGATGAAGCGGTCGTCGTCCTCGAGATCGATTCCTTCGTCACCAAGTTCGGGCTTGAAGTCGTAATAGATCTCCGAGCAAGGGCCACAGGGCCCGGTCGGGCCAGAGGCCCAAAAGTTGTCGGCTTCATCCATGCGGATGATCCGCTTGGGGTTCACCCCCACCACATCGCGCCAAATCTGTTCCGCCTCATCGTCTTCACGGAAGACACTCACCACCAAATGCTTCGGATCGATACCAAAGACATCCGTACTCAGCTCCCAGGCCCACTCAATCGCCTGCTGCTTGAAGTAATCGCCAAACGAAAAGTTGCCGAGCATCTCAAAAAACGTGTGATGCCGCGCCGTACGGCCCACGTTCTCAATGTCGTTGGTGCGAATGCACTTTTGGCTACTGGTGGCTCGCGGAGCTGGTCGCTTCTGCTGCCCAAGGAAGACCGGCTTAAACGGCAACATCCCCGCAATGGTGAGCAACACCGTTGGATCCTCAGGAATCAAGGAGGCACTTGCCATCACCTTGTGGCCCCGCGCCTCGTAGAAGCTCAGGAATGCCGCCCGAATCTCAGCACCAGTGCGGGGGGTGGCAGCAGCGGATCGCGACGAACGTGCAACAGCCATGGCGGATTCCGCGTAAACAGCAGATAGAACGGTCATGATCGCCCCTGAGCCGCCGCGCCCCGTCGTCGCACCGTCTCCTTCCACCGACAGCCGCGATCGACTGCGCCGCCTCTCCCTGGGCTGGGCCTGCCTTGCTGGGCTAACGGCCGGGCTTTTTAGCCTTCCATTTGGACTTGAAATGGCCGTGCGATCCGGTGGCTGCGGATTGTTTTATGGCCTTCTGGCCTTCCACCTAGAACGCGTTGACTCCAACGACTCCCACTTACGGGCCGGGCTCGTTGGAGCCGTCTGTGGGTTACGAAGCCTGGGAATGTCGTTACCTTCCCCCTTGGCAGGGGCCGATGCCCTGGCAATATTGGCATTGGATCTCCTCATTGGGTGGTTGCCGTTGGTCGGCAGCGCACTCGTGCTTTACGGAACCCAACGCATGTTTTCTGCGTCGCGGCCATGAGCCTGCTGCACGCCACCTGGCTTCCGGCCATTCGTACTCCTAGCAGCTCTGGACGAGCTGCCCTTTTGGTGTGGGCTGACACCTGGCGCGTTGCCGAGCCTGCTGGCCCAACGACGACCCCTGCGCTTCATCCCTTCACCCTCAGCCCAGACGATCTCCGTGCCTTGCTGACGGAACGGGATCTCTTGCCCGACGGCATCATTGATGCCACGGCATGCCTCACCCTGCCGAGCCGCAGCGTGAAGCCCCGAAAGAAGCGCGGAACAGAGACCAGCAGCACTGAAGAACCGGGCTGGACAGGCCTCCCCTTGCAAGCTGGAGAACCCATCCCCAAACAAACAGAGTGGTGGCCTTGGCAGGTGCAGGGCCTGGCGATTGAGCCGATGGCCGCCACCGCCTGGCTCTCCAGTCTTCCTCTTTCCGGACGACATCCGGATCTGGCTGATGAGTTGCGCTGGTGGAGTCACATGCAGCGTTGGTCCCTCAGCCTCGTCGCCCGCAGCCGCTGGCTGCCGCAGGTGGAGCTGAGCAAGGGCGAGGGCTATCCCCATCGCGCCCGCTGGGTGCCACTCCTGAACCGGGAAGAAGACCGGCGCCGTCTTGAGGACCTGGCCTCAGGACTCCCTCTCGTTGCCACCTGTGCCTTGCCTTGGCGAGAACCAACCGGCAAACGCAGCAACCGAATCACCAGGCTCAGACCAGAAGCCATGCGCGCCGCGAATCCAGTGGCTTGCTGCCGGCCGCGCAGCGGACGACTCCGGGTTGCCACGCTGTTGGCCGACCTGATGGACGCGCAACTGCGCAAGGGCTTCACCCCTGACCATGACGGATTGGATCCCCTGCTCCGCGCCTGGGAGGAGGCCTTGAGCTCAGAGACGGGGGTGATTCAACTCAATGATGAGGAGACTGAACGCTTAGCCACCGCCAGCAATCATTGGCGTGAAGGGGTGGCTGGAAATGTGGCAGCAGCCCGTGCCTGCTTGGAACTGGCAACACCAGCGGACGATGAGGAGCTCTGGCCACTGCGCTTCTTTCTGCAAGCGGAAGCTGACCCAACCCTCAAGCTGCCCGCGGGGGCGGCCTGGGCGGCAGGCCCCAGCGGTCTCCAGCTTGGGGAAGTCAAGGTGGATCACCCCAGCGAAGTCTTGCTCGAGGGCATGGGCCGAGCGCTGACCGTGTTCCAGCCCATTGAGCGCGGATTGGATAGCGCCACACCAGAGAGCATGCAGCTCACACCCGCTGAAGCGTTTGTTTTGGTGCGCACAGCAGCCAGGCAACTGCGGGATGTGGGTGTTGGCGTTGACCTACCACCAAGCCTCTCGGGAGGGTTGGCCAGCCGGCTTGGCCTCGCCATCCAGGCAGAGCTCTCGGAGCGCTCGCGAGGCTTCACGCTCGGTGAAAATCTCGACTGGAGTTGGGAGCTGATGATCGGCGGGGTGACGCTGACCTTGCGCGAGCTTGAGCGACTGGCGGGAAAGCGCAGCCCTCTGGTGCGTCACAAAGGGGCTTGGATCGAACTACGCCCCAATGACCTCAAAAATGCTGAGCGCTTCTGCGCCGCCAATCCAGACCTAAGCCTCGACGACGCGCTTCGGCTCACAGCCACCGAAGGCGACACGATGATGCGCCTGCCGGTGCATCAATTTGATGCCGGTCCGCGGCTACAAGCCGTGCTGGAGCAATACCACCAGCAAAAAGCGCCAGACCCCCTCCCCGCCCCCGAAGGATTTTCAGGTCAACTCAGGCCCTACCAAGAGCGAGGGCTCGGCTGGCTTGCCTTCCTGCATCGTTTCGACCAAGGCGCCTGCTTGGCCGATGACATGGGCCTCGGCAAAACCATCCAACTGCTGGCCTTTCTGCAACACCTCAAGGCAGAAAACGAACTCAAGCGATCGGTGCTTTTGATTGCACCCACATCCGTGCTCACCAACTGGAAGCGGGAGGCAACAGCGTTCACACCTGAGCTCAAGGTGCATGAGCACTACGGTCCAAAACGCCCCAGCACCCCAGCAGCCCTGAAGAAGGCACTGAAGGATGTCGATCTCGTGCTCACCAGCTACGGCCTGTTGCAACGCGACAGCGAACTGCTGGAAAGCCACGATTGGCAGGGTCTAGTGATCGATGAAGCGCAGGCGATTAAGAACCCTTCCGCGAAACAAAGCCAAGCCGCCCGTGACCTGGCCCGTCCGAAAAAGAACAGCCGCTTCCGGATCGCTCTCACCGGTACACCTGTCGAAAACCGGGTCAGTGAGCTCTGGGCCCTGATGGACTTTCTCAACCCACGGGTGCTGGGAGAAGAGGAATTCTTCCGACATCGCTACCGCATGCCGATTGAGCGTTATGGAGACCTGTCATCGCTGCGCGACCTCAAAGCCCGGGTGGGACCGTTCATCCTCAGACGCCTGAAAACCGACAAAGCGATCATCTCGGATCTGCCCGAGAAGGTGGAATTGAGCGAATGGGTGGGTCTGAGCAAAGAGCAGAAGTCGCTGTATGCGAAAACCGTTGAAGACACCTTGGATGCCATTGCCCGCGCCCCTCGCGGCAAACGTCATGGTCAGGTGTTGGGGCTGCTCACCAAGCTCAAGCAGATCTGTAACCACCCGGCCCTTGCCCTCAAGGAACAGGGCGCCAGCGAGGATTTCCTCAAGCGGTCGGTGAAGCTCCAGCGCCTCGAAGAAATTCTTGACGAGGTGGTTGAAGCAGGGGATCGAGCCTTGCTGTTTACCCAGTTCGCGGAATGGGGCAAGTTGCTCCAGGATTATTTGCAGCGACGCTGGCGCAGTGAAGTGCCCTTCCTCAGCGGCAGCACCAGCAAAACGGAACGGCAAGCCATGGTTGATCGCTTCCAAGAGGATCCGCGCGGGCCGCAGCTTTTCCTGCTGTCACTCAAAGCTGGCGGCGTCGGCCTCAACCTCACGCGCGCCAGCCACGTCTTTCACATCGACCGCTGGTGGAACCCCGCCGTTGAAAATCAAGCCACAGACCGGGCGTATCGCATCGGACAAACGAACCGGGTGATGGTGCATAAGTTCATTACCAGCGGCTCCGTCGAAGAGAAAATTGACCGAATGATCCGCGAGAAATCAAGGCTGGCTGAAGACATCATTGGCTCCGGCGAAGACTGGCTTGGAGGCCTTGAGATGGGACAACTCAAAGAGCTCGTGAGCCTGGAGGACACCTCAACATGAGCATCACCCCACCAGGCGGCATCAACACATCGATGAGTGACGACGGTCTCTCCCAGCAACCCTGGTGGGTTGAGCAATGGATGGAGCTGATCAATTCCTACCGCTTCAAGAAGCGCTTGGAACGGGCTTGGGCCTACGCCCGTGAAGGGCATGTGACCTCCATTCGTTTTGAAGGCAGGCGGGTGCATGCCCGCGTTCAGGGCACCGACGAAGATCCCTACAAGGTGAAGCTCTGGCTCGACGTTCTCAAAGATGAGGATTGGCGCTATGTGCTCGAAGCGCTCACGATGAAAGCCCGCTGGTCCGCTCAACTCTTGGCCGGGATCATGCCAGCCGACATCGAACGGGCCTTTGCTGCCAGTGGTCGGCGTCTGTTCCCCTTCAAGCTTCAGGAAGTGCGGAGCGAATGCAGCTGCCCTGATAAAGCCAACCCTTGTAAACACATCAGCGCCGTTTATTTCTTGATGGGTGAACGGTTCAGCGAAGATCCGTTTGTGTTGTTTCAGCTGCGTGGTCGCACGCGAGCCAAGCTGCTGGAAGACCTGGCCGCCCATCGCCTTCAGGCACTCCAAACGATTGCTGAGAGCACCAACAACGCAGAAGAAGAACCGCTTGCGCTCGACGCGAGCAGCAGCGAACTCAATCCTCCCCATCCTGCGGTTCTGGATCCAACGCTCTGGTGGCGCTACGACGCTGGCCTCGACGGAGACCTGGTGGTGATCACCCCGGCCATGGAAGGGGACACGGGACTGGACGCGGCGGGAGAACTGCCTCTGGCAGAAGAGCCCCGCTTCCCGGAGGCCCGCCCCCGTTTCTTGCAGCACCTGCGCGACCAGGGCCAAGCCATGGCGCAACAGGCCATGTTGGAGGCGATGGCAGCGGGGAAATAGGCCATGACGGGCATGATTCCAAGCACCAGCGCTCCCTGGTTGAGACCCGAGACCCAGGCGTTAAGCCAGCGCTTGCTGATCTCCTATCAACGGGCTTTTGCGCAACATCTCCTGGTGTGTGATCAGGACGTCCAGTTCCAGCGCACAGCAGCGCAAGAGCTGTTCGCGAGTCCCATGGCCGTCCTAGCCCATGACCACAGGGCTGACCCGTTGCTGACCTATGCCAACAGCACAGCTCTGCGGCTCTGGGGGCACCGTTGGCAGACCATGGTGGGCATGCCCTCCCGGCTGACGGCTGAAGAGAGTGCGCGACGCGAGCGTGCAAGCGCCCTTCAGCAAGCCCATCAACGCGCTGGCTTCAGAGGCTATTGCGGGATCCGAATCAATTATGAGGGCCGGCGTTTCATGATTCAAAACGCTCAGATTTGGCCCCTATGGGATGACAACAATGACGTCTGCGGTCAGGCCGCTGCTTTTTCCAGCTGGTGGTGGCTTTAACCACTGAAATGCTCAGACTGAAATGAGCAGGCTGAAGTGAGCAGGGTGACTACTTGTTCAGGCACCCCAACCAAACGCCGACCAACCGATAAACAGCAAGCTGAAGCCTGTCAAAAAGGCCAATCCAAACCAAGTGAGCCCTTTCATGGCGGGACCATCGCGGTGCTCCACAGCCACCAAGTCACTGTTCATCGTGTCCATCGCCATCCAGGCAAACAAGGGAGCTGTCAAAAAGCTTCCGGTCATCGCACCGAAGACGAAATCTTTCACTCCAATCCCCCCACTGAAGGCAAACAGCAAGGCCACCAAAGCAGCGAAGAGATGCAGCACCAGCCACACAGACAGCCGACGCTGCTGAGGAGCCGAGGCCAAATCGCCGCGATCGGACCCCTGCAGCAACCCTTGGATCGCTGAAATACTGCGCGGGTACGCATCCAAACAGGTGAGCGTGGTACTAAACATCGCTGCAAAGGCTGCCGGCACAATCACCCAAGCAGCCCAGCCACCCATCGCTTCGGTGTAGAGACGAATGAGGTTCTGAGCAAAAGACACCCCACTACCGGCGAACATTCCCTCACCGGTGCCATACATCGTGTAGGCCCCCAAAATCACAAAGAAGACGGCCGTCACCACCGTGACCGCATAGCCAAGGTTGAAATCAAATTCAGCCTCCTTCAAAGACGCCGAATGCTGGCTGTCTTGAGCGCGGGAGAACATCCACAACGACGGCCAAACACACATCTCCACCGGACCAGGCATCCAACCCATCAAGGGGATCAGAAAGGCCAGGTTTGCGGCTGTCCAGGGAGACGGAATCGTGCCCACCCAGGTGGCTGCCACATCCCCAACAGAACCGCGCAACAACAGGGTTGCCGCGGCCACGCCGGAAAGAATGGTCAACAGAACAACCAGAACTTTCGAAAGACGATCCAGCGCCCGGTAATGCCCCAGCAAAAGGATCAAGCCACTTACAGCCAGCACGGCGATGGCCAAGCCGAACGTATTGAAATTCGCCAAAAGCGGCACATTGGTCAGCAAGAGCCCAGCCACAAAGCTGACTGCCGCAATCGTGAGCGTTCCTGTCACCAAACTGACCAGGAGATACAGCGGAAGATAGAAGCGATTACGGCGCTGAAACCCCTCCAACAACGTCAATCCAGTCACCGCGGTAAAGCGCGTGCCCACGCGCAGGAATGGATACTTCACCAAATTGGTGAGCAGGATCAGGCCCAACAACGCGAAGCCAAACCGAGCTCCAGCCGTCGTCGACGACATCAAGTGAGACCCGCCAATACAAGCCCCCGCCATCAAAATCCCCGGCCCCAAACTCCGCCTAAGACCGGCTGCCGAACGGGAGGCGGAGGTAGCCATACAAAGACGCGTGGTTGGTGGCCATCCTCCTACCAAGCCCCACGCCATCGACCGTCCTGTTGATCGCTCGATGATCAAGCAAGCCGGAAAGCCTCCCTTGTTTCATCAACAAGGCCTCAATGTTCTTTTTTGGCGATAGGAATTCAGGAGTTCACACGCAAGATCCTTCCTTGTTCAGAAAGAGGCGGTTGGATCCAGGTCCATCAGAGTTCGGCTCTCACGACTTCTCAGTAGCAGCAACCGAACCTGGTGGTCTAGGCCGTACCAAAACGGACGGTTCTTACGCTCCCAGCTGAGATCAATTCAGCGCAGATTGGCGTTGCGGGAAACACAAACTTCCTGAAATTCACAGCCAATTTGAGATTTACCCATGATCACCCTTCGCACATCACCCTTCGATTTACTGGATCGCCTTGAGCAGCAAGTTTCACAAGCTGAGCGCGTTCCTGCCGCCGAAGTCATCGAAACCAACGCCAGTTACACCGTGCGGCTGGAACTACCAGGCGTCGACCGTGAGTCCATTGATGTCAAAGCCACGGATCGTTCGCTGGTGATCAGCGCTGAACGACCACCAACCATTCCGGCGGCAGCCAACCCAACCCCTGCAGAAGCAAACGCTGAAGCAAATGCAGACGCAAACGCAAACGCAGATGCAGAAGCAGACGCGCAGCAATTGCTGAGTGAGTTCCGAACCGGAACATGGAGTCGCAGTTTTCGTTTCGCCAAGCCGCTCGATCGCGACCAATTAGAAGCCTCCTATCGCGACGGCATTCTTGAGATCAGGGCCGCAAAAAGCGACAACCGCACCACCGTGTCGGTGAAGGTGGAAAGCTGAAACACCCTGGTAACCACCAGGTGAAGACCACGCGTTCAACGGAAAAGAGGTACAGGGCTCCTCGCCAAGGCGGGGGGCCTTTTTTGCAGACCACTGGCAGACCACTGACAGACAAAAAATCAGACGAAACAGAGGGAAAAGAACTGCTCGATAAGATCCATGGCTGTGCCGTCGCTGAATCGACGGGCTCCCTGAGGATGCAAGCCATGCAACGACGGCAGCTGCTTCGCAGCAGTGGTCAGGCGGCAACGGCAGCTGCAGCGGCTGCAGCTTTGAGTGCCTGCACCATCCGCCGAGCGGAAGAGACGCGCGCAAGCGGCCTTCCTCAAGTGCGCTGGCGCATGGCCACCAGCTGGCCTGTCTCCCTCGACACCATCTATGGGGGGGCCGTCACCATCTGCCAACGCGTCGAGGCGATGAGTGGTGGAGCCTTCCGAATTGAACCTTTTGCAGCGGGCGAAATCGTCCCCGGCCTGGAAGTGCTGGATGCCGTTCAAGCCCGTTCGGTGGAATGCGGCCACACCGCCAGTTACTACTACATCGGCAAAAACCCAGCCTTTGCCTTTGGAACGGCCGTACCGTTTGGCTTGTCTGCCCAACAGCAAAACACCTGGCTTTATTACGGCGGCGGCAACGAGGACATGAATGCCCTATTTGCGGATTTCGGAGCGATCAGTTTCCCGGCCGGGAACACGGGCGGACAACTGGGAGGGTGGTTTAAAAAACCGGTCCAAAATCTTGCATCTCTCCAGGGCTTGAAGATGCGTATCCCCGGGCTAGGGGGAAAGGTGATGGCCAAATTGGGCGTGAATGTCCAGGTGCTTCCTGGTGGAGAGATTTACCTGGCTCTCGAGCGGGGCACGATCGATGCCGCCGAATTCACCGGCCCCTATGACGATGAAAAGCTTGGCTTGGCAAAAGCCGCAAAGCACTATTACTACCCTGGTTGGTGGGAGCCGGGTCCAACGCTGATGGCGCTGGTTAACCGCAAAGCCTGGTCCGACCTCCCCAAGGAGTATCAAGCCATGTTCAGCACGGCCTGCTACGAAGCCAACTTGGGGATGTTGAGCGATTACGAATGGCGAAACAGCGAAGCCTTGCAACGCATCACCCGCCAAGGCATCAAGCTCGAGCGCTACAGCGACGACATTCTCAAAGCCGCCCGCAGCGCTAGCTCGGAGATCTTCCAGGAGCTCGCCGATGCCGATGCAGGGTTTAAAGCGCTGCTCGAGCGCTGGCGCCTGTTCCGCCGAGACACCAGAAGCTGGAACACCATCAATGAATTGCCGCTCGCTGAATTTGATGACAGCAGCGAGGGCGATCAACCAGGAGAGCAGCGATGAACGGTCGCTTGGCAGGTCTGGCGCGCATGCTCGACGGAATCAATGCTGCTGCCGCCTGGGTTGCGCGCTGGTCGGTCTTGCTGATGCTCGCGATCGGCTTCTGGAATGTGGTGGGCCGCTATGTGGGATCAGCGATCGGGATCAACCTGAGCAGCAACGGGCTGATCGAAGCCCAGTGGTACTTATTCGATCTCATTTTCTTGCTCGGACTGGGCTGGACGCTGCAAAAAAACGGCCACGTTCGCGTTGATGTGCTGCAAAGCCGCTGGAGCGCCCGCCGCCGAGATCGTCAAGAACTCCGTTCTTTGCTCCTGTTATTGCTGCCATTTGCCTTTGGGGTGATGGCCCTCTCGATGGCACCAGCGCTGCGCGCTTGGAGCATTGGAGAGATGTCTCCCGATCCTGGTGGGTTACCTCGCACCTGGCTGAAGTCGCTGATCCCAGTGGGGTTTCTATTGCTGGGTCTCCAGGGAGTGGCGGAATCCTTGCGGCTGCGCTGGAAGCTGATGCACGGGGATGAGCCATCTGATAACCAGCACCCCGCTCAGGGAGAAAAGGACCTGTGATTGAAATTGAATCCATGGGTTGGGTGCTGAGTTTCGACCCCTCAGCGGTCCTCGCACCCGGCATGTTTCTGGCCCTGATCGTGGCCCTGCTCAGTGGATTCCCTGTGGCCTTCTGCCTGGGGGGCATCGGTGTGATCTTCGCGTTGCTCGGGATGCTCAGCGGCGAAATCGAACCTCAATTCGTCACGGCGCTCCCCCAACGAATTCTGGGAATCATGGGCAACTTCACGTTGCTGGCAATCCCGGCCTTCGTGTTTATGGGATCGATGCTGGAAAGTTCAGGCATCGCTGAACGCTTGCTCGAGAGCATGGGTCGCCTGCTGGGACGCGTCCGCGGCGGACTGGCCCTCGCCGTCGTGCTCGTTGGCTCACTGCTTGCCGCCACCACCGGGGTGGTCGCTGCAACGGTCACCACCATGGGCATGATTTCCCTGCCGGCCATGTTGAAGGCTGGCTATGACAAAACTCTGGCCACGGGCGTGATCGTGGCTTCGGGCACCCTGGGCCAGATCATCCCTCCAAGCATCGTGCTGGTCGTGCTCGGCGATCAGTTGGGAATCTCCGTTGGAGACCTCTTCATGGGCGCCTTGCTTCCTGGCCTGCTGATGGCTGCGGTGTTTGCGATCTATGTGCTGATCATCAGTGCGATCAAGCCCGAACTCGCACCCCAGCTCCCTGAATCGGAGCTGGGCACCACCCAGCCGCTGCAGCTGGTGCAATCGATGCTGCCGCCCTTGTCCTTGATCCTGATCGTGCTGGGGAGCATCTTTTTCGGCATCGCCACCCCAACGGAAGCGGGCGTGATTGGTGCGGTAGGCGCCATCCTTCTGGCCGCTCTCAATGGAGGCTTCAGCCGCAAGCAACTCTCCAACGTGTGCGAAAGCACGATGAGAACCACAGCCATGGTGATGGCGATCCTGCTGGGATCCACCGCCTTCAGTCTTGTCTTCCGAGGAGTCGGCGGCGATCAACTCATTGCTGATGTGCTCCTCAACCTCCCGGGAGGTCGGGTTGGATTCCTGGTGTTCAGCATGCTGATCATCTTTTTGCTCGGCTTCTTCATCGATTTCTTTGAAATCGCCTTCATTGCAGTGCCGTTGCTTTTACCAGCAGCGCGGCAGCTGCTGGGCCCCGATGCTCTGATCTGGTTTGGCGTGATGATCGGGGCCAATCTGCAAACGTCCTTTCTCACGCCACCCTTCGGATTCGCTCTCTTCTATCTCCGCGGCGTCGCCCCCCAGGACGTGAGAACCCAGGATATCTATCGGGGGGCGTTGCCTTTCGTTGGCTTGCAGGTGGCGGTTTTGGCTTTGATCATCGCCGTGCCGGGCCTGGTGGACTGGTTACCGCGTCTTGCCGCTGCGATGACACCCATGCCGCTGACCTGATCTTCTCCGTAGAGTTCAGGTCAGCGAGTAACTGCCATGGCCACCTCCAGCTTGAAGCCATCAGTGACTGCAGCAAGCACCAGTCCGAGGCTCTCCCTTCAATCGGAAGTGATTGCTGCTGACAGCAGCACGATTCGATCCCTCGACTGGGAGCGAAGCCGTTTCGATATTGAATTTGGCCTCCGCAACGGCACCACCTACAACGCCTTTTTGGTGCGAGGGGAACGCACCGCCTTAATCGATACGAGTCACGCCAAATTTCGCGACACCTGGCTGCCCCTCTTAAAGGAACAAATCGATCCAACCCAGATCGATCACCTGATCGTGAGCCATACCGAGCCAGACCACTCAGGGCTGATTGGAGACCTGATTGAGCTGAACCCTGAGATCGAAATTGTTGGATCCAAGGTGGCGATTCAATTCCTCAAAGATCAGGTCCACAGGCCCTTCCGCTCCCGAGCCGTGAAAAGCGGAGAAGAGCTCGATCTCGGCACCAATCCTGAGAGCGGGGTACACCATCGCTTTGAGTTTTTAAGCGCACCCAACCTCCACTGGCCGGACACGATTTTTTCGTTTGATCACGGCAGCGGAATTCTCTACACCTGCGATGCCTTTGGGCTGCACTACTGCTCCGAGGACGTCTTTGACAGCGATCCTGGCGCCATTGCCCCGGATTTCCGCTTCTACTACGACTGCTTAATGGGGCCCAATGCCCGCAGTGTGCTTCAAGCGCTCAAGCGCATGGATGGTCTGCCAGAGATCAACACCATCGCAGTAGGTCATGGCCCCTTGCTTCGCCATCACCTCAGCCACTGGATCAACGATTACCGCGAATGGAGCGGACAACGCAACAAGGGCGAAAGTTATGCGGCTGTTTGTTATTTGAGTCAATACGGCTTCTGTGATCGCCTCAGTCAGGCGATCGCCCACGGCATCGGCAAGACCGAGGCTCAGGTCCAGCTTGTCGACCTGCGCGCCACCGATGCCCAAGAGCTCACAGCCCTGATCAGCGAAGCCAAGGCCGTGGTGGTTCCCACCTGGCCAGCGCAAGCAGATGCTGAACTGCAAAGCAGCATTGGAACGTTGTTGGCTGCCTTGCATGGCAAGCAACTTGTAGGGGTCTACGACGCCTTTGGTGGCGATGACGAGCCCATCGATTCCGTGGCCGGTCAACTACGCAGCCAGGGACAAAAGGAGGCCTTCCCCCCTCTCCGCATTCGCCAGCTTCCACAAGGTGGTGACTACCAGCGCTGCGAAGAATCAGGCACTGACCTCGGCCAGCTGTTGACACGCGACAAAACGATCGCAGCCATGAAAAGTTTGGACGGGGATCTCGATAAAGCGTTAGGCCGTCTCAGCGGAGGGCTTTATGTGGTCACGGCCAGCCAGGGCGACGGTGACAGCTTGCGCCGCAGCGCGATGGTGGCGAGTTGGGTGAGTCAGGCCAGCTTCACCCCACCAGGCATCACCGTGGCCGTGGCCAAAGACAGGGCGATCGAGGCTCTGATGCAGGTGGGGGATCAATTTGTGCTGAATATTCTCCGAGAGGACAACCATCAACAACTTCTCAGACATTTTCTTAAACGCTTCCCACCGGGCGCCGACCGTTTCGCAGGCATCAATGTGCTGGAGGAGGAGGCTGAGGGCGGCCCCGTTCTCGGAGATGCCCTGGCCTACCTCGGCTGTCGTGTCGAACAACGCCTGGAAGGTCCCGATCACTGGGTGATCTATGCCGTGGTGGAGCAGGGGAACGTAGCTGATGCCAATGCCATCACCGCCGTCCATCACCGCAAAGTAGGAAATCACTACTGATGGCGACCTCCAACCTCGAGGCCCCTTCGGCCGTGACCCGGCAAGTGATCCAATTGCCGATCGATGAAGGACTCACCTGCCTGCGGGGGCTGAGTCCCCAACGGCTCCGGTTCGAATTGGAATATGCGCTGGAACGGGGCAGCACCGCCAATAGTTTTCTGTTCGATGCGGGCACGGATGGCGAGGGCCAGCATCAGACCGCCCTCCTGGTGCATCCTCCTGGCAAGGCTTATGGGAAGGCCTTCCTTCTGGCTCTCGCCGATCGGCTTCCCGCCCAAACCAAGGCGCTGAAGGTTGTGGTGGGCCACGTCAACCCCAACAGGGTGGCCCTACTCCGTGAACTGGCGGGCCTTTATCCCGAGCTCGAACTGATTGCTTCCAACGCTGGAGCCAAGCTTTTAAGGGAACTCTGGTCACAACGCAAACCTGCCGCCCCGGGGCAGGAGAACGACCAGCCAGCCATCCCCGACCTGCCCGCCATCCAGGTGATCCGCCAAGAGCAAACGCTGCCTCTCAGCCATCTCCACCAGCTACAGCTCGTTCCCGCTCCCACCCCCCGATGGCCAGGGGGGCTGTTGGCGTTTGAAGAGTCCCTCGGACTGTTGATGAGCGGCAAGCTGTTTTCGGCGCACATCTGCACCGAGCAATGGGCTGAGTCCGGTCGCAGTGCAACGGAAGAAGAGCGGCGTCACTTTTACGACTGCTTGATGGCACCGATGGCCGGCCAGGTGGACTTCCTGGTGGAACGCCTCGAAGAGCTTGATATCACCACGGTGGCACCGGGCCACGGTCCAGCCATCGATACAAGCTGGCGCAGCTTGTTCAATGACTACCGGCGCTGGGGAGACAGCCAACAGCAAGCCAGCTTGTCGGTTGCATTGCTGTTTGCCAGCGCTTACGGAAACACCGCTGCCATTGCGGATGCCTTAGCGCAAGGTGTGGGCCGCACGGGGATTCGAATCACCAGTCTCAACTGTGAATTCACCCCTCCCGACGAGCTGATCAACACGATCAAACAAGCCGATGGCATTTTGATCGGCTCCCCAACGCTCGGCGGCCATGCGCCAACCCCGATCGTCTCCGCCTTGGGAACGCTCCTTGCCGAAGGAGATCGCAGTAAACCCGTGGGGGTGTTTGGCAGCTTTGGCTGGAGCGGTGAAGCGATCGACCTCCTCGAAAACAAGCTTCGCGACGGCGGATTTCACTTTGCGTTCGACCCCATCCGGGTGAAGTTCAGCCCCGACGCAGCGATGATTCGAACCCTCGAAGAAACCGGCACCCGGTTCGGTCGCGAGTTGCATCGAGAGCAACGCAAACAGCAACGCCGCAGCGGAGGCGGGCTGAGCGAAAGCCGCAGTGACCCTGCCGTTCTGGCCCTGGGTCGGGTCGTGGGATCTCTCTGCGTTCTCACCGCTCGAAAGGGTGAACTCTCCGGCGCCATGATTGCGAGCTGGGTCACCCAAGCCAGCTTCACGCCACCGGGATTCACCGTGGCAGTTGCGAAGGATCGAGCGGTTGAGGCCCTCCTGCACATCGGCGATTGCTTTGCTTTGAACGTGCTCGCTGAAAGGCGCGAGAGCGGACCCATGAAGCAATTCCTGCAACCGTTTGAACCTGGAGCCGATCGCTTTGCCGGCTTAGAACTGAAGGCCAGCCCAAGTGAACAGCCCTTGCTGCCAGACGCCCTAGCGTGGATGGAGGCCACAGTGAAGCAACGCATGGAATGCGGGGATCACTGGCTGATTTACGCCGAGGTCTCCCATGGCGGCGTGCTCGATTCCGATAGCACCACCGCGGTGCATCAGCGACGCAGTGGTGCTAATTACTAGCTCCAACGACTAGCGCTAACTCATAACGAGTATGAGTTAGTATTCAAGGATCGACCAATGAACTGATGGATCTCTCCAAGCCGTCCACCCAGGCCAACCTCGAAGCGGCCTTTGGCGGCGAAAGCATGGCCAATCGCAAGTATTTGTTCTTTGCTGATGTCGCCAAGAAGCTCGGCCGCAGCGATCTCGCCAAGCTTTTCCGCGACACCGCCGCCCAAGAGACAGAACACGCGTTTGCTCACTTCCGCCTGCTGCATCCGGAACTTGTCTTTGACGACCCCAGTGCACTTAGCGATGACGACAAACAAGCGTTGCTGACGCGCTGCCTTGAGCTTGCCATCGAAGGCGAAACCTACGAATACACCACGATGTATCCGGAGTTTGCTGCGCAAGCCCGCAACGATCGCGATCATGGGGCCGCGGCTGAGTTCGTCGAACAAACCAGCGAATCCAAAGAACACGCAGGCATCTTTAAAACAGCGGCCAAGAACTTCGGGCTGCTCACTCCCATCGAACAGCACCATGCCGAGTCTTATGGCGTTGCCCTTGAAGCCCTTCAAGGCAAGGGCTCGGCGGGACAGGCCGATGACCCCGTACCCGGCAAATGGATCTGCACAGTGTGCTCGATGATTTATGACCCCTCAGAGGGCGATCCCGACTCCGGAATTGCGCCCGGCACACCCTTCGAAGCGATTCCAGATGATTGGTCCTGCCCCATTTGCGGAGTGCGCAAAGCCAGCTTCGTGCCCTACCGGGAAGCGGAATTAAAGGCCGCCTGACGCTCGCCTCAGGCGTGCAGAACATCCAGCACTGGCAGCCCTCAAGCTCAGGGACCGCTCTGCGAGGGCCGCCATGATTTCAAAGAAGAGGTAACAGCCAAGATGCAGCGTGAAGGGTGGAAATTCTGGGCATGAACAAACCAAACACGAGCGATGTCTTGGTGATCACCGCCAGCAACGGCGAAAACCTCAAGCTGGCGCAACGTTTCGTAGAGACAGCAGGGACCCTGGGCCAATCAGCCGACCTGCTTGATCTCACGACCATCGACCTGCCCTTGTTCACCCCCAGGGCGCAATCCAAAGCCACGCCGGAGGCGGTTCCCCCCCTCGAGGCGTTGCTGATGGCCTCTCCCCGTTGGGTGATTTGCGCACCCGAATACAACGGCTCGATTCCGCCCTGCCTCACCAATGCCATTGCCTGGTTGTCGGTTCAAGGTGACGACTTTCGGGCGCTCTTCAACGGTCGGCCGATCGCCATCGCCACGTTCTCAGGAGGCGGGGGCATGGAACTGCTTCTGTCTCTTCGCATCCAACTCACGCACCTCGGGGCCGAAGTTGTGGGTCGTCAATTGCTCAGCAATCACTCCAAACCAGCCAAGGACGACAGCATCCAGGACCTGCTGCAACGCCTAGGACAAAAGCAACCGATTCAATGAGTCCGCCCAAGATCACAAACCATCCAGCCCTGGTCTTCCGTCCCGCCCAAGAACGCTTTCACAGTGTTTTGGACTGGCTCGATTCATGGCATAGCTTTTCCTTTGCTGATCATCACGATCCCGACTGGATGGGATACGGACCTCTACGCGTCATCAATGACGACACGATTTCTGCAGGTCGGGGGTTTGGCATGCATCCCCATCGCGACATGGAGATCATCACGGTGATGATCGAGGGCGAGCTCCAACATCAGGATTCAGCCGGAAACAGCGGTGTCATTCAGGCTGGAGATGTGCAGCGGATGAGCGCCGGAACTGGAATCAGGCACAGCGAAATCAATAAAAGCGAACAAAGCTGCCGGTTGCTGCAGATCTGGATCGAACCCAGCCAGCAAGGACTCGCGCCTGCCTATGAGCAACGCAGGATTGCCCTGACCGATCAGACATGGATCCCAGTGCTGGATCCCCACAACCGAGAAGCCATGGCGATTGCGCGCCCGATTCAGCTCTGGCGCCTACGTCTTGCCCAAGGCAAAAGCATTGAACTGCCAGACCTCGCCTATCCCCAGGCATGGCTTCAGATGATCAATGGGGCGATCTCGATCTCCGGAGCAAACGCTGCATCCCTATCGAACCTTGGCCGAGGCGATGGATTTGGTTTTTATCCAGCGCAAGCAGGCATCAACCAAATCCATTCCTCAAGCAATCAAACCGACTTACTCCTATTTGGGCTGAACCAATAGATCACTTACAGATACACCAAACTCAAAATATTTGTTGTATCAATGCCATCAAAACGACTCTCAGGACACGTTTTGGCAGGCCAGGCGCTGACCCAATGAGCCAAAAACAGTCAAATACTGACAATTGAAAAAGAAATCTAAAGAGAATCAGCTGCTAGCGCTTAATTTTACTTTTTTGCCCTGAAATGGTTTCGTTATCACCCAACAACCCCAGCTTCCATGGGATTTCTTGGCGAACCACAATTCGCAGTGCGCTACCGCGGATTCCTTTTAATGCAACAACCAAATAAAAGTTGGTTGGTTCGACCAGAACGAAGCCCGATGCAACTTCTCCCGTTTAGGACAGGTATCTGTTCGCTTGAGTATGCAAAATCTCTCGTCGACTGGAAACTCGAAGCAGGATCGAACTTAATAGAAGTTGCTTAGGAAGTTGCTTCGTTCAATAACTGTTTAAGCCGCTTGCGGAGGCGTGGGTGATCCATTGGGCTGCAAGGGCAACACCAACGTTGCCCAACGTTCTGGACGCTCTGGGCGAACTCGGCGAGAACGACGGACTCCAAAAGGAACACGCACCACATTGGTGCCCTCAATAACAAGGGTATGACCTCTGCCTAATGCTGCTTGCAAGCACTCGGGCAGATCAGGCAACTGAAGAGACTCGCCTGATGCCGTGGGAGTGACAGCTCCTTGACCGTGAATGTTGGAAATGTCGCTGCTCATGTTGTCTCCTGAGACGGAGCAATTGCCGATCAGTGTGCAAACAGGTCAGCATGCGTGAATGAAATCGAAAGTTTTATTTCCGATTTCAATGAACTTACCGCATTGCAACGGGTTCGGCCATCTCTTCAACGCTCGGACAGGTGCAAATTAAATTTCGATCGCCAAAAGCGTTATCAATGCGTGCCACGGAAGGCCAAAACTTGTTGCTGGCTTGCTCGGGAAGCGGAAACGCAGCCTGCTGGCGGCTGTAAGGACGGTCCCAGCTCTCGGCTGTGACTGCAGCCAGCGTGTGCGGTGCACGGCGCAGGGGGTTGTTCTCCCGATCCATGGATCCGTCTTCGATCGCAGCGGCTTCAACGCGAATGGCAATCATCGCGTCGCAGAACCGATCCAGCTCTTCCAAACTCTCGCTTTCCGTAGGTTCCACCATCACCGTGCCCGCCACAGGCCAACTCACCGTTGGGGCATGAAAGCCAAAGTCCATCAAGCGTTTCGCCAGATCATCCACTTCCAACCCAGCGGTTCGCTTGAGGCCCCGCAAATCCAGGATGCATTCATGGGCGACCAGCCCACTCTCCCCTCGAAACAACACGGGGTAGTGCGCATCCAAGCGACTCGCCAAATAGTTAGCGGAGAGAAGGGCAATGGCCGTGGCCTGACGCAGCCCAAAAGGACCCATCAAGCGCAAATACATCCAGCTGATGGGCAAGATGCCAGCACTTCCCCATGGGGCCGCGGACACAGCCTGGATTGCCTGCTCTCCACCACAGGCCATGAGCGGATGGCCGGGTAGGAACGGCAGCAGATGCGACGCCACCCCAATCGGACCAACCCCTGGGCCACCACCACCGTGAGGGATGCAGAAGGTCTTGTGCAAATTCAGGTGGCAAACATCAGCCCCAAAAGAGCCAGGCCTGCAAAGCCCAACCTGCGCATTCAAATTGGCCCCATCGAGATAGACCTGCCCTCCGTGCTCATGCACGAGCGCACAAATTTCGCGAATACGAACCTCGAACACGCCGTGCGTTGAGGGATAGGTGACCATCAAGGCCGCGAGGGATGCGCTGTGTTGCTCCGCTTTGGAGCGCAGATCCTCCACATCCACATTGCCCTCGTCATCGCAAGCCACCGGCACCACACGCATGCCCGCCATCACGGCGCTAGCTGGGTTCGTGCCATGGGCACTCGTGGGAATCAAGCAAACATTTCTGGAGGCTTCGCCGCGGGAGCGATGCCAGGCACGAATCACCAGCAGCCCCGCATATTCGCCCTGCGATCCGGCATTGGGCTGGAGCGACACACCAGCGAAACCGGTGAGTGCCGCCAACCAAGTCGCGAGGTCCTGAACCATGCGCTGGGAACCCTGCTGCTGATCTAGCGGTGCAAAGGGATGCATCGCGGCGAATTCTCGCCAACTCACAGGAACAAGTTCTGAAGCCGCATTGAGCTTCATGGTGCAGCTCCCCAGGGGGATCATTCCGTGCACCAAAGAAAGATCCCTGCTGACCAAGCGCTGGATATAGCGCATCAGTTCGGTTTCACTGTGGTAGCGGTGAAACACCGACTGTTGAAGCCAGGGCGCTCGGCGACAGGGAACGCCACTCAACGATGCGTCGCTGCTCCGCTCATCCAGATTCGCTGGGATAGGAGCCTCTACCGCTTGCGCCAACACCGCAATCAGACGATGGATCTCGTCTGAATCGGAGAGTTCATCCAGGCTGACTCCAAAGCCCTGAGCCGTCTCGACGGAAGCTCCATCCGGCAAGACCCGCAAATTGATGCCTTCGCGTGCTGCCAGGCGATGGACCTGGGGTGCCATCGATCCGTAGACATCAAAACTGTCAAAGCGAGGCGACGCCTCAAGCGAATAGCCCAACTGACGCACCGCCTCCTCAAGCTGAAGCCGCAGGGCCACAAGCTTGTGAGCCATCGCCTCCAGCCCTTCCGGGCCGTGATGAATGGCATAAAACGACGCCATCACAGCCAGCAGCACTTGGGCCGTACAAATGTTGCTCGTGGCTTTGTCGCGTCGAATGTGCTGCTCACGGGTCTGCAAGGCCAACCGAAACGCTGGCTGGCCATCCGCATCGCGAGACTGGCCCACAATCCGACCGGGCACCTGGCGGCGAAACGCATCGCGGGTGGCAAAAAACGCGGCATGGGGGCCGCCTCCACCCATCGGCACACCAAAACGCTGGGTGCTGCCAACAGCGATGTCGGCACCAAGCTCACCAACCGGTGCCAGCAACACCTGGGCAAGAGGGTCCACGGCCACGGTGACAAGGGCACCGCTGTCATGGGCTGCGGCGATACAAGCGGACGGATCCCAAAGACGCCCACAACGGCCTGGGAGTTGAAGCAACACCCCAAAAACGTCGTCACCCCAGCGGAACGCCTCGGGCTCCACCACCTCCAGCTCCACCCCAATCGGTAGGGCCCTGGTTTGCAAAACGGCCAAGGTCTGGGGCAACACAGCGGCGTCCACCAGAAAGCGCTTGGCTTCCGGCCGGCGACAGGCGGCCAAGCTCAGGCCCATCGCTTCTGCAGCGGCCGTGCCTTCATCGAGCAGCGAGGCGTTGGCGATCGGTAAGCCCGTGAGCTCGCTGATCAGGGTTTGGAAGTTGAACAGCGCTTCCAGGCGACCCTGGGCGATCTCCGCTTGATAAGGGGTATAAGCCGTGTACCAGGAGGGGTTTTCCAACACCTGACGTTGAATCACCGCTGGCGTGACGGTGTCGTAGTAGCCAAGGCCAATCAGCGATCGGCGAACCTGATTGGCATCCGCCAAGCCACGCAGCTCCGCCAATGCACTGGCTTCCGTGCACCCACGGGGAAGGGTCTCAACAGGAGGCAGGGAATCAAAAATATTGGCCGGTACAACGGCTCGTAAAAAAGTATCGAGATCACTAAATCCCAGCTCCTTCAACATCCGCTGTTGCGCTTGCTCACCAGGGCCGATGTGCCGACTTACGAACGGAGACAGTGGCTCAGCCACCGACGCGTCAGACACACGCTGTTCAAGCAAGGTCAAAAGGCCGGTTGCGATGACCGCGACTGTAAGGAAGTCCCCGCCGCATTGACGGCCTGATCAAGCTTCGGTTACTCAGCCGCCACCTTGGCGCTGTAGGTGGCTGAATCCATCAACTCCTCCATCTGGGAAGGCTCTGATGGGCGAATGACCAAAAGCCAACCCTCCCCATGTGGATCGTTCTGAAGCTCCTCAGGATTGCCCAGCACCGCTTCATTGCGCTGAACCACTTCGCCCGTGATCGGCGTGTACATCTCTTCAACGGCCTTCACCGATTCCACGGTTCCAAAGCTGGTTCCACGGCTGAGCTCAGACCCCACCTCAGGCAGATCCACAAACACGATGTCGCCGAGCTGATCCACGGCATAGGCGCTCAGCCCAACCCGCACGAGCTCCGCTTCTTGACGAACGTATTCATGGCTGTCGGCGAACCGAAACTGGTCGGGGAAGTCGAAGGCCATCGGGCCACGAGATGCGGTTGTTAGTCAGTCTGCGCCAGATCAACCCAACCTGCCGTCAACAACGCGGCAAGGGCCCTGATCAGAGCCAGCTCTACATGGGCGCGATGGGTTCCCCCCTGCACATAAAGATTGAAAGGTTCTCGCAGGGGAGCATCTGCAGAAAATTCACTGGTGCTGCCATCGATGAAGGTGCCGCCAGCCATCACCAAGTCACTGGCGTAACCAGGCATCGGCGCAGGCACCGGGTCGAGATAGGAGCCCACGGGTGAGATTCCCTGGAAAGCCCGACAAATCAATTTCAAGGCGTCTGGGTCTCCGATCTGCACCGCCTGAATGAGATCACTGCGAGGCTCCCCTGCAGAGGGCTGCACGGAATAGCCAAGATCAGCAAACACAGCCGCCACCAAATCAGCCCCAATCAAGGCTTCCGCCACCATCTGCGGAGCGAGAAATAAGCCCTGCAACAGCAGGCGATGCAGGTCAAAACCACTGCCGCCCTCGCTGCCAATTCCTGGAGCGGTCAGCCTGCAGCACGCCTGTTCCACCAGGGAGGCCCGCCCTGCCACATAGCCGCCAGCGGGAGCGATCGTGCCCCCGAGATTCTTAATCAGCGAACCGGCCACCAGATCGGCACCGACCTCCGGTGGCTCCCGCTCCTCCACCAACTCTCCATAACAGTTATCAACGAAACACACGCAATCGGGCTGGCGGGCATGAATGCGCTCACAGAGGCGGCCGATCGTGTCGATCGAGAGCGATGGGCGCCAGCTATATCCGCAGCTGCGCTGAATCAACACCAGCCGGCGGGGTGTTTCTAGAGCCGCATCCAAGGCCACCTCATCGACCGCTCCAGAGTCGAGCAGGGGAAGTTCGTCGTAGTGCACGCCAAAGTCCCGCAGAGACCCCTGCCCCTCTCCCCTTAAACCGATCACCTCTTCAAGAGTGTCGTAGGGGCGACCGGTGATCGAAAGCATCCGCTCTCCAGGGCGCAACACCCCAAACAGAGCAGCCGCAATGGCATGGGTGCCACTCACAAATTGAAGTCTCACCGCCGCGGCTTCGGCGCCAAGCACCCTGGCAAAGACACGATCGAGCACCTCTCGTCCCTGATCGCCATGGCCATAGCCGCTCACAGACGCGAAATGCTGCGTCCCAACGCGCTCAGCAGCGAAGGCATTCAACACCTTTTCCAAGCGAACCGACACGCCTGCCGTGCGCTGCTCTGCCATGGGCTTGAGCCGATCTCGCGCTTGGCGAATGCGCGCTTCCGCCCACGCTTCAGCGGCCTTTGCCGCCATCACGTCATTCGCAGGATTTGAACCCATCACTTCTTATTCGCACTTTTTGTGCTGAGTTCTTTTACATTCGCATCTTCCAACCGACTCAAAATTCGCCGACTTCTGGTCGTCTGAATCCCTAGATCCGGTGCAAGGAGACTCTTTTGGTCACATCCACCCAGGCTGACGCCAACACCAAACGCGAGCTGCGCATGCGCGCAGCCGTGATGGCGCCGCGTCAGACGCTCCCCTCACAACAACGCCGCCTCAAAGGTGGGACCACCAGCTTCATGGTGGTCATCCACGTGCTGGCAACGGTGGCCTTACTGCCACGCTTTTGGAGCTGGCAGGGTCTGGTTGCCTTCGGCGTTCTGTACTGGATGACCGTGCTTGGCGTCACCCTGGGCCTGCATCGGCTTGTGGCGCACCGCAGCTTTGAAGTGCCTGGTTGGCTGGAACGGGTTCTCGTGGTGATGGGCACCCTGGCCTGCCAGAGCGGACCGATCGATTGGGTGGCGTTGCATCGCCACCATCACCGCTTTTCCGATCAGCCCAATGATCATCACGATGCGGGGCGGGGCCTGTGGTGGAGCCACAGCGAATGGATGCTCCATGACATCCCGGCTTTAAAAGAGAAGCATCGCTATGCGGGCGATCTGCTGAGTGATCGTTTCTATGTCTGGCTTGACCGCTGGTTCCTCTTGCTCCAAATCCCCCTGGGGTTAGCTCTGTATTGGTATGGAGAGGCTGCAGGCGTGCACGGTGGTGGCGTCGGCCTCGTTCTCTGGGCCATTCCTTTGCGTCTTGCCGTTGTGTATCACGTGACTTGGCTGGTGAATTCCGCCACGCACGCGTTTGGCTACCGGAACTTCAACAGCCCTGATCTGTCACGCAACTGCTGGTGGGTGGCGGTGCTCTCCTTTGGAGAGGGCTGGCATAACAACCACCATGCCTATCCAGATAGCGCCCGCCACGGCTTGCGCTGGTTCGAGTTCGACATCACCTGGATGCACATCCGACTGCTGCGCAAACTCGGACTCACCCGCAAAGTGCGACAGGCCCGCTACTCCGGCTGATCGTCGCGGGTTGACTGGCTGGGGAGACGGCGTCGCAATTCCTCCAGGAATGCGGCTGGCGTCTTCCCGTTTTGACCATCCAGAGCGAGGTAGGTGGCGTGGAGATCGAGAAACTCCCCATCAAGCTCCTCGGCTGAGTAATCACGCAATCCCGCCATAACGGCGGCGAAGCGTTCACGGCGTTGGCTTTTTCCGACTGGATAGGCGCTCATCAACTGATCGCGACACTGACGCCATGACTGCCCTCTGCAGAGAGAATCTGCAAGCGCTGCACTTAAGGCGGCCGCCTCCACAGGATCAATGCGCCAATCAAAACCCGGTGGCAACGGGGCAAGGCCTACGAAGATCTCCAACAACTCCCCTGCTCCGAGCGGCGTGCCGTTGGCGCTGACAACAGGCACAGCGCTCACCTTGAGCACCTTGAGCAGATCGGGATGCACCTCAGCGAGATGCTCTTGGATCGGATCCAAGCCTGCGTTGAGGATCGCGTTGGCTTGCCCAAGGGCCAGGAACACCTCGGGGCCAGGAGAGGCGAGCTTGCCGTTGCGCAGGTTCGAAATTTGGGAGTTGTGAACACGGCCGAGATCGAGAGCATCCGCGAGGGCGGGCAACACCTTGTGAGACCAGCCATTGCGCTCATGCCAGACATGGATCAAGTGCGCCATCGCCCGACGGCCCTCATCGAGCCGATCCCGGTAACCCTTGGTCACATGATCAGAAACGACTTCCTCCTTTGTCACTTGATACGGATCCTTATTAGGTGTAGCTTATGGACATCAAGCGGATTAGGCATGGTTTCAAGCACGATCAGAACTCCTTCGCCGCCCAGTCGGCCGGCAGCTTCGCACCTGGCAGCGGCTCAAGCAAGGCTTCTTTATCGTCCACGCAAGGGTGAACCGGCAAACAGCCCTAAAAATCACCAGCATTCCGTCACGATTGGATTCATGATCGTGATTCACGCCCTCGCGGTTGTGGCCCTCCTGCCTGGCTTCTGGAGCTGGCCTGCGGTCACCAGCCTGCTGGTGCTGTACTGGGTCACAGCCTGCCTCGGCGTCACCCTTGGCTATCACCGCCTTTTAACGCACCGATCCTTCCGCCTACCCACTTGGCTAGAACGATTTTTTGCCACCTGCGGTGCCCTGAGCTGCCAACACGGCCCCATCGATTGGGTGGGGCTGCACCGGCATCACCACAAGTTTTCTGATACGGATGCAGATCATCACAACAGCCATCGCGGCTTTTGGTGGAGCCACATGGGCTGGATGTTTCACCCGATCGAAGCCATGCCTGCGGTGCCTCGTCTCACCGGCGATCTCGCAAGCGATCCCTATTACCGCTGGCTGAATGCCCACTTCCTCTGGCTCCAGCTCCCCCTTGGTTTGCTGTTGTTCTGGATCGGCACCGCCACAGGTGCCGGCGGTTGGGCCCTGGTGTTGTGGGGCATTCCCTTGCGCTTGGTGGTCGTCTATCACGTCACCTGGCTGGTGAACTCCGCCACCCATTGCTGGGGCAACGTTGTCTTCGACAGCGGTGACGCATCACGCAACAACAAATGGGTGGCGGCACTGACCTTCGGCGAAGGCTGGCACAACAATCACCACGCTTTCCCCCATTCCGCACGCCATGGCATGCAACCGGGTCAGATCGATCTCACTTGGGAACACATCCGCCTGATGCGCGCCTTAGGGCTCGCAACCAAGGTGCGCCTACCGGTCGCGTCGTAAACTTCGCAATCGCTTCTCATCGTCAACCTCTTCTAAATCGCCATGGCCAAGCGCGTACAAGTCGTACTCAATGAGGACATCCTCAGCCTGGGCCGTAATGGCGATCTGGTTGATGTAGCACCCGGATACGCCCGCAACTTCCTGCTTCCCTTTGGGAAAGCTGTTCCCGTCACCCCCGCAGTGATGAAGCAGGTGGAGCACCGCAGGGCCAAGGAGGCCGAGCGCCAAGCCACCCTCAAGCAGGATGCTGTGGCGTTCCGCACCGCTCTCGACACGATCGGACGGTTCACTGTGAAGAAGCAAACCGGCGGAGACGACGTGCTGTTTGGCACCGTGACCAACGGCGATGTTGCCGAAGCGATCGAAGCAGCTACCAAGAAAGAAGTGGATCGCCGCGATATCACTGTTCCCGATATCCACCGCACAGGCTCCTACAAGGTGCAGGTGAAGCTGCACAGCGAAGTCACAGCAGAAATCAACCTCGAAGTCGTCAGTTATTGATTTCTGGCATCGCCGTCACGGCCAGCCAGAGTGTGGTCACTTAACGGCGCCAGTTCACTGCCATGGTGAGTGTCTCCCAACCCGATCACAGCGCGAGTGAAGGTGGGGGACAGCGGGGCTACGGCAAGGGCCGTCCACGCGATGAGCCCAATTTCGAAGCCCTCCCCGATTCGCTTCCCCCGCAAAACCTGGAGGCTGAAGAAGCTGTTTTAGGGGGAATCCTGCTCGACCCCGATGCCATCGGCCGCGTCGCCGACGTGCTCCAACCCGAGGCGTTCTATCTAGGAGCCCACCGGGAGATCTTCCGCACCGCGGTGATGCTCCATAGCCAGGGCAAACCCACCGATCTCACGGCGATGACCGCCTGGCTGGCCGATACGGGATCGCTCGACAAGGTTGGTGGTAGCGGCCGTTTGGTGGAGCTGGTGGAACGGGTGGCATCCACCGCCTCGATCGAACAGGTGGCCCGGCTGGTGATGGATAAGTTCCTACGCCGGCAGCTGATCCGCTCCGGCAATGAGGTGATTCAGCTGGGCTTTGACCAAAGCCTGCCGATGGAGCAGGTGCTGGATCAGGCCGAACAGAAAATTTTTGCGATCAGCCAAGAGAAGCCTTCTAAAGGACTGACTCCAACGGCAGAGATCCTCACCAGCACCTTCAACGAGATCGAAAGCCGATCGCTGGGCACCTCGGTGGCGGGCATTCCGGTGAACTTCTACGACCTGGATGCGATGACCCAAGGCCTGCAACGCAGTGACCTGATCATCGTGGCCGGCCGCCCAGCGATGGGCAAAACCTCGATCGTGCTCAACCTGGCCAAAAACGTGGCGCAATTGCACAACCTTCCGGTGTGCATCTTCAGCTTGGAGATGAGCAAAGAACAGCTCACCTACCGGCTGCTCTCAATGGAGGTTGGCATCGAAGCAGGCCGCCTGCGCACCGGCCGGCTGCAACAGGAGGAATGGCCCTTGCTGGGCCAAGGAATCAACACCCTGGGGCAATTACCGATGTACATCGATGACAAACCCAACTCAGGGGTGCTCGAAATGCGTTCGCTCTGCCGGCGGCTGATGGCCGAACAAGGCAAGGAACTAGGGCTGGTGGTGATTGATTATCTGCAACTGATGGAAGGATCAACCCCCGACAACCGGGTCCAAGAAATCTCGCGAATCACCAGAGGGCTCAAGGGCATGGCCCGCGAACTCAACGTGCCAGTGATCGCCCTCTCTCAGCTCAGCCGCGGGGTGGAATCGCGCACCAACAAACGCCCCATGCTCAGTGACCTGAGGGAATCAGGCTCCATTGAGCAAGACGCCGACCTGGTGCTGATGATCTATCGCGATGAGTACTACAACCCGGAAACTCCCGACCGGGGAATCACCGAAGTGATCGTGACCAAGCACCGCAACGGCCCCGTTGGCACCGTGAAACTGCTGTTCGAGCCCCAGTTCACTCGCTTCCGCAACCTGGCGGCGTAATCCAATCGAGCCGCTCTGAAAGAAGGATTTCAGCTCATCGGCTGGTTTGATCCGAATCGTGCAAGGAATAGACGTCATCCCCCGTTTGGGGGATACAGATCAGGCCACCACTTCTGAGAATTAGCTGAGTAGCCAATGAGAACTTGCCCGCAACCTCCGCACTGGTAGATCGCAGCCTTGCCCTGGCGGGAGGAAGCCAACACGCGTTCTGCGCAAGGCAGCGCACAGCAAGCAGCCTCGAGTCACGGGGAAATAACGAAACACATCACCGACGAAAACAAGCGAACCGTCTCGTCGCGACCAATCACAACATCAAAGATGTTGAATGGCTCCAAAGCCTGAATGAAGAGATCGCCTGGATCCAAGGTGATCCAGTGCACGCAATATCGCAACAATTAAATCAGAACAGACAGGCAGGCAAAGCGACAAATGAGCTGCACATTGTTGCCCATGCAAGCAATGGTGAGATCAAGATCGGCAACACATTCCTCACGAAGAAGTATTTAGAGGATTCGGCCCATCCTCTCCAAACCTGGGGACTTCAATCGATCTATCTGTGGAGCTGCGAAGCAGGACGAAACACAGAACTCATCGAAACACTCGGCAAACTGACAGGCGCTGAAGTTTTCTCGAGCAACTCGGCAATCAACAGAAATCAGCACACACTCCGAAACAGTGAAGGGAACAGAGTTTCTCTTAGAACCCTAATCAGCCAAAAAGAACTTCAAGAATGGAATGGCAAGCTATCAAGCCCAGAAAACAATGAAAGCAACCGTCTCCAAAACAGCGAGGCTGTCTCCGATGAAAATATCAATGCAAATCAATTAGGGGGCTCTGAAGATACAAACCAAGAATCAGCTCCAAACGCAGCATCAACAGAAAATGTAACCAGTCAAGACACTTCCATCCAAGCAAAGAGCATCAGCTCTCTTAAACAGACAAACGAAGGCAGATCAGGCATCGATTCATCACCTGAATCGCCATCAATCATCAACGAAACACCTATTAATAATGCAGATTCAAGCAATAGCGTTCAAACGACAAGTGAAAACTCTGGATCAGATTTAAGCCTGACGGGCAACGCTGAAACAGCAAGAAGAGAGGCTCAACAAGCCGAAGCAAAAACACCAATCACAGTGGGCACCCTGGAGGAGTTATGGCACCCCCAACTCCAGAAGTGGGCAGCCGAGGGTGCGCTCTCGAATGCAGCTAGCGAAGCGTTACACCTTGATTCCAGCCACCAGTCAGACCAGCTCGACGCCTTAATCGCACGCCTTACCGCAGGCGAGACAAGTGACATCCCCCCGATTGAACTTGTGCAGCAGGAAGATATGGGCGGCGCCATGGGCGCCTATGCAACCTCTAACCAAACAATTTATATCAACAATGAATGGGTTCAAACAGCCAGCAACGTTGAAGCCATCAAGGTTCTGACCGAAGAATACGGGCATCACCTTGACGCACTCCTCAACGACACCGATACAGCAGGAGACGAAGGTCAATACTTTGCAAATTTGTTAATCGATACACACACCATATCAAACAAAAATAATTACATTCGAGCCAATGATCATGGACAGATTTACCTCAACGGAGAAGCAATTAAGGTTGAATTCTCAAACACGATACTTGACACCAATCAACAACGCCTAAGCTTCGTACTCAACCAATGGCTACAACCAACAGCAGGAGATGAAATTATTTATCAAAATGTTATCTCTATTGGCGGCCAAGCAGTTGACGCTGTTTACAGAGTAACAGAACTATCTTCAAATATAAGCATACAAGATTTTGACAGTGAAACCATAGATCAACATTATATTTCTCATTTCTTTTACTCAAGCCAAGCTGGCCATGATTACGTCAAAGCAGAGATAAGTTTTTACAAAAACGGGACATATTCTGGGGGTAGCGGAGATGCAGTCACCCTCGAGAATGTAGTCATCAACTCATATGACATTGACGAACGCCAATACCAGAAATTTAAAGGGATCACTTCTTATGATCTGGCGACCAATAGCGGCCTCACTGTCACCAGCAACTCAGACGGAGTTGTAACTTTTTCCGACGAGACTGGCCTCACTACATCTAACACAGAAGATGAAACTCGGGTACGCGTTTACTACGACTCGATCGACACTTTCGAGATCGAAATGGGTACTTATTATAACGGATCTACTGGTTTACTATATTGGCTTGACTTTTCATTAGGAATTGACTGGGAAGATCCAAGTTCGATAATAAATACGCCAATTGATAACACTCCTCCCACCATTGCCATCTCCTCCGACGTCTCCTCGCTAAAGGCTGGCGAGACCGCTGCTATCTCCTTCACTCTCTCCGAGTCATCAACCAACTTCATCGAATCGGATATCACTCGGTCTGGCGGCACGCTCTCTAATTTCTCCGGCTCCGGCACCTCCTATTCCGCCACCTTTACGCCAGCCACCGACAGCACTACAAACGGCGTCATCCGTGTCGCTAACGACAAATTTTCTGATGCTGCTAGCAACAACAACCAAGACGAATCCGACGCCAATAACACCGTCACTCTCACCGTTGACACCACTGCGCCTTCTCCGCCACCAACACCGTCTCCTTCGCCATCACCGTCTCCTTCGCCATCACCGTCTCCAACCCCTGAGACGTCTCCTTCACCAACACCAGATACCACTTCAGAGAAAGGCGACGTTTATCTCCTCCTCGATACCTCGACGTCCATGCTCCACAGCGAAGGGAAAGATCACAGAAAATTCCAATGCCTGCTAGCACTAGAAGCCTTCGCGAAAGACGCTGAACGCGCTGGATATCAGTTTCAACGCCGCGACACCAACAGCACCATCACATCGACACAATTACTCCAAACTCTGGCCAATCAAACCATCACAGAAGCAATTCAAGAACTCGATAACTACAACATCATTGACAACCCAAATGATGCAAAAAATGCTGACGATATCAACATCCATTTAATCACTTACAACTATCACGTTCAACACAACACCTTCACTCTCTCACGCACCAATCCCAACAGCGGCATCGACACGATGCAAACCATCCTGTCTCTCAAAATGGCAGGAGAGCAGATCGGAAATGCATTAAAAGACAACTCAAAATGGAAAGAGCTGGGCCTCCCCAACCCCAATCGCGACGACCTCTTTCAGGGCGATCCAGACAGACCTTCCAACCTCTACGCCGGCACCGAATTGCTCGGCGCCTTGGAAGGCCTCGACTATCTCCTCACCAACAAAGCCAACGACCCCAACCGGCGCGATCAATCCACCGCCATCTCCCTCATTCTCGATGGCAGGCCAGAACGACGCAGCTGGTGGGACACCAGAACCAATTCCGCCTCTGACTCCCTCACGGGCCTGCCCATTCCGCTTCCCGAAAGCCTCGGCAAAGAAGACATCACCACCTCAGGCCTCCTCTACGACACCGAAGGCAATCCGCACTTTTTCAAAAACAACCAAGGCCAATGGCAGTGGAAAGAGATGCAAACCGATCTCAATGCAGCCCTTGATCGCCTCGCTGATTACTCCGCAGATCCCACCAAAATTCAGGTCAACGCCTACGGCCTGAACAACACCGGCAGCACCTCCCTCGCCGCCACCTATCAAGACCTCTTCTCCAACCAAACCTTCAACAACACCTCTGGAGGCTGGACTTATTCCCACGACATCATCCAATCCCTGCAAGACATCTACTTCTGAACCAGCTGCGGCGCTTCTCCAGCACCGGATAATGAAGGCATGAGCGCTAGCCCTCCCCCCACCGAATGCTTCGACGTGATCGTCGTAGGGGGTGGTCATGCCGGTTGTGAAGCAGCAATCACAGCAGCGCGGCTTGGCCTGAACACCGCCC